>NZ_JAQEXK010000005.1:0-139352 GCF_027693185.1 Butyricicoccus sp. OF27-2pH9A | reverse complement strand
AAAAACTCTCCGCCCGGAAGGGGCGAACCCGCTGACGCAGTTCGTGTGCCCCAGAGGGCCGGTGCTGAAAAAAATTGCCGCCCGTTAGGGGCGAATCCGCCAAAGGCAGTTCGAGTGCCCCGCTCAGCCGGTGCAGAGAAAGGAGCCGCCCCGTCAGGGCGAACCCGCTTACGCAGTTCGAGTACCCTACACAATTGGTGCAGAAAAATTTCTCGAAAATTTTCAAAAAGTTGACCATTCACGGTCAATTTTCACCTCCATCCGGCATAGGGTTGAAGGAGGTGACGCAATGATGAACATTGCATTCAAACAGGCGCACAGCGGCAACTACCGCCGAGCCGCACGCGGGAAGGCGGATATCCGCTATCTGGTGCTTCACTTTACGGCGAACGACGGCGATACCGCGAAAAATAACGCGGATTACTTCGCTCGGGCGGAGATTTCGACCTCAGCGCACTATTTTGTGGACGAAAATGAGGTCTGGCAGTCGGTCCGCGACGCGGATATCGCATGGCACTGCGGCACGCGCGGCACCTATTTTCATCCGTACTGCCGCAACGCGAACAGTATCGGCATTGAGCTGTGCAGCCGCAAAAACGGCGAGAAATTCTACTTTATGCCCGAGACCGTGCGCCGGGCGCAGGCGCTGACGTGCGAACTGATGGCGAAATACAGTATTCCGCTCGAAAATGTTGTGCGCCACTACGATGTTACGCACAAAAACTGTCCTGCGCCGTTCGTCGAGAACGCATCCGCGTGGACAGCATTCAAGCAGGGGTTACAGAAAAAGGAGGAACCTGACATGACCGAAGCCGAGGTAAAGAAGATCATCGAGAGCACCCGCAGGACGTACAATAACGTTTCCGCCGTTCCCACGTGGGCGAAGCCGACTGTCGAGAAGCTGACGCGCAAGGGCTGGCTGCTTGGCGACGAGCACGGAAAACTCGACCTGACCGAAGAGCTGCTCCGCACACTGGTTATCAACGACCGCGCCGGAATCTACGGCGAATAAGCGCAGCTGTCGCGAAACTACAGTTTCGCCGACAAGCAGGAACGGACCGTGGGCCGTTCCAAAGTCGTCCAAAAGTTCCTCCCGATGGTCGAAACTTTCTCCCTCTATAGGTATAAAAACCGTGATACATGCTCCCGGTTTTTATGAATTTGCAGTGCAAATTCTATTGAATGCGCGCTGCTGCGCGATTTGTGTCAAATTCGTAGAAAAATAGACTTTTCTACAAATTAAGAGGCTGTAAATTAAATTTACAGCCTCTTTTTGTTACTTGGTGTTTTGATAGGTCAGACCCTTTTTTCGGATGATAAACAGCTGGATATAGTACGATGCCGCAAGGAATACCGCTGCGAATGTCCACGCAGCCGCGTCCGTGTAGAACAGACCGCGCTCGCCGATGGCCCTGGTCAGCAGCAGCGATGCACCCACACGGCCTGCGAACTCGGTCAGACCGGAGAGCATGGGCGCGGTCGTAAAGCCCATGCCCTGCAGGGCCGAGCGGTAGGTGTGCAGCACATAGGCGGACAGCAAAAACGTGCTCATGACGACCAGATAATCGTACGCGACCGACAGCGCCTCGGCGGCGTTGGCAGCATCCGCGGAGATGAACAGCGCGACAACGTGACGGCCGAACAGGATCATGCCCGTTGCCAGCAGCGCGGAAAAGCTGAGTGCCAGCACAAGCGTCGAGCGGACACCCATCCGCACGCGGTCAAGCCGGTTTGCGCCCCAGTTCTGGCCGGTATAGGTCGAGGCGGCGTAGCCGAACGCGGACGCGGAGCAGTCCATCAGACCGTGCAGCTTGTTGGTCGCGGTGAAGCCCGCGAGGAACACAAAGCCGCAGGTGTTGATAACCGCCTGCATGATGATGCCGCTGATGACGATGACGAAATGCTGCAGCGCGAGCGGCAGACCAAGATGGCACAGCCGCCGGATTACACTGCCGTTCGGCTGCCAGTCCGGCTTTTCGACGGACGCAGCCGGGATTTTCCGCAGCGCAATGACGCAGTACGCGAATGCAAATAGCTGCGCGAGCAGTGTCGCGGCGGCAGCGCCCGGAATGCCCCAGCCGAAGCGGATAACGAACAGCAGATCGAGCACAATGTTCAGACATCCGGCGGTAAACATGGCAATAAGCGGACTTTTGCCGTCTCCGAGTGCGCGGAGGATCGCTGCTGCCATGTTGTACGCCATCGTGATGAGCGTGCCCGCATACATCATGGTTAAATAAATGTGCGCGCCGTCATAGATGTTCTCGGGCGTGTCCAGCAGGTGCAGCAGCCAGCCTGCCGAGGACACGAACACCACGGTCAGCAGGATGCCGACTGCCGCGCACAGCAGCACGGACATGGTGATGGCCTTGCGCAGTCCCTTCTTATCGTTTGAGCCGAAGGTCTGCGACACGAGCACGGAAAAGCCCTGCGTCATGGCCTGCACGGTCCACAGCACCAGCCAGTACAGCCAGTCGGTCGCGCCGAGTGCGGCCAGCGCCTCCACACCGACACCGCGCCCGACGATAGACGCGTCTGCGACTGTGTACAGCTGCTGACCGACATTTGTCAAAATCAGCGGTACGGCCAGTCCGAGAATGAGTTTTGTCGGACGGCCGACGGTCATATTTGTCTCTCTGCTCATACAATCTCCTTACTTTGCCAGTTCGTACATTGCCGCCGCGATGATTTCCGCGTTCTGCAGCACGCGCTCGATTTCCATGTACTCGTCCGGCTTGTGCTCGCGCACCTCATCGCCGGGGAAGATCGGGCCGAATGCGACAAGGTTCGGCATGGACTTGGCGTAGGTGCCGCCGCCGATGCTCTTTAGCTCGGCCTTCTCGCCGGTCTGCTCCTCATATACCTTGGACAGTCTGCGGATGAGTTCGCTTTCGGGCGGCATGTAAATGGCCGCTGCGTGCGTCAGCTCGGTTTCGGTAAAGCCGCCGAGCGTGAAGCCGCGCGACAGACGCGGGTACACGCGCTCGTATTTCAGGGTGACCGGGTAGCGCACCGAGAAAACGAGCGACAGCGTTTCCTGCTCAAATTTTGCCACGCCGAGGTTGAGCGTCAGCGGGCCGGACAGCTCATCGCGCATGGCGAGACCGAGGGACTCGCCGTGTACCTCCATGCCGATGCGCTCTGCCACAAATGCCATGCAGTCGCCAAGCTCGCCGGTCAGCGGCAGCTGATTGAGTGCCTGCGCCAGCCGTCCAATGGCATTTTCGCCCTGCTCCGGGGTCGAGCCGTGAACGGCAATGCCCTCGGCTTCCACGCGGATGCCGCCCTCGATCGGCGTGACGATTACCTTGTCCGCCGAGATTTTGGCAGCCGCGTCCGCCGGACATTTCAGCTCCGCCGCCGCATACGCGGGCGAGATGTTGGAGGCGGCGCCGCCCTCGAACTTTGTCAGGCGGTAATCGCCGGTCTGGTGCAGCTTTCGGCTGTAAGTGCCGTTGAGAATGCCCTTTTCACCGTTGATGATCGGGTATTCGCCGTCCGGCGTGAAGCCGTACACCGGCAGCTCGCCGCCATGCGAAACGTACCACGACATATCGCCGCAGCCGGTTTCCTCGTTGGTGCCGAACAGCAGACGGATGCGCTTGGAGGGGGCAAATCCGGCATCCTTGAGCGCCGCCAGCGCGTAGATCGCCGCCACCATCGGGCCCTTGTCGTCCATCGTGCCGCGTCCGTAAATACGGCCGTTTTTGATCTCGCCGGAAAACGGCTCGGTCTCGGTCCAGCCGTCGCCGGCGGGCACAACGTCCAGATGACCGAGTACAGCCACCATTTCCTCGCCCTCGCCGTACTCGCACCAGCCGACGCGGTCGTCCATATTGCCGGTCCGGAAGCCCAGCTTTTCGCAGAGCGCAAGCGTTTCGTGCAGCGCACGGGCAGGCTCACGACCGAACGGCGCATGCTCCTCCGGTACGCCTTCCACGCTCGGGATGCGCACGAGCGCGGCAAGACTTTCCAGCAGTTCGTCCGCGTGCGCACGGATGTAGGGTTTGCAGTTCATAACAAAAACCTCCTTAACAGGGTGGATTATTCATCGGATTGGGGATGATTGAGCACAAAATGGCTCTTTTTGTATGAGATAAGTCTGTCGCGCTGCATGCGGCTCAGCTCGGCGGACAGCGCACTGCGGTCCACGCCGAGGTAGTCGGCCAACTGCTGACGGTCAAACGGAATGTCGAACGTGTCCGAGCCGTGCTGCACCGCCTGCGCGGACAGGTACGACAGCAGCTTGCCGCGCATGGATTTCGGGCTTGTGTGGAAGATTTTTCGCGTCAAAAGCAGGTTTTTCTGCGCGGTGACGTCCAGAAGGTTGCGTAAAAGCACATTGTGCGCGCTGTCCTGCGCGGCAGAGGAGAGCAGCATTTCGCTCGGCAGGAACAGCACCTCGGACGGCTCGTCCGCCACAGCAGAGACCATCATGGGCGTGCCGGGGACGCAGGCGTACGTTTCAGCGAATACCGAACCGGGCGTAATGTGATCGAGCAGCATCTTGTGGCCCCATGCGTCGCAGCGCTCGATATTCACGCCGCCCGAGAGTAGAATGCACAGCGCATGCGCGGTATCGCCGACACGGTAAATCGGCTGAAATTTGTCAAATTCACGCGTGCAGGCGTGCAGACGGCGCAAAAGGGGGGATAATTCTGCGGTTTCAATGCCGCGGAACAGACCGCAGCGTGCAAGGATGGACAGGTTCATATTTCCTCCTGTTTTGTTGTTGGGACAACATACTTTGCCTTCTCAGTATAGTAAGATATGAGCGTAAAGTCAAGTGGGGCACTCGAACTGCCGCAGGCGTGTTCGCCCGAACGGGGCGGCAGCTTTTTCAGCACCGGCTGACCGGGGTGCGCGAACTGCGTTAGCGTGTTCGCCCTGTCCGGGCGGCTTCTTTTCTGCACCGGCTGACCGGGGCACTCGAACTGCGTTAGCGTGTTCGCCCCTGACGGGCGGGGAGTTTTTCGCTGAACCTCAGCGGGGGATTCGCCGTCTGCGGACGGCGGGAGCGTCGCGGCGCCCGCCGCGGGGGCAAAAAGGAAGGACAACCTGCGGTTTTCCTTCCTCTTTGAACTCCTACCTTTCCCTTGGATAGTCTGGCGCAGATTTCCTACATGTGACCGCTGCGAAAAGGGGTACGGCAGAGGATTTTTTCTACCGTGTCTTTCGTAACCGATTCGCAGTGTCAGATAGTGTTCTGCTACACAGACCGGAAAGTCTTCGCAGGCGCGGCATAGCAGTGCCGCGCAACTCGTAAGTCTGGAGTTTACGGACAGCACCTACGGATTAGGCGTTTGGTACAATTTAACCTCGTAGGTGCTGTCTATAACAACGCGCTAAAGAATCGCGCAGCAATGGTATGCCGCGCCTGCTGGAAGTAGCCGACCTGTGTAGCAGAACGGTATCTGACCCTGCGAACAGGTTGCGAAAGTCACGGAAGAAAAAATCCTCTGCCGTTCCCTTATTTCGCAGCGGTCACATGTCGGCAATCTGCGCCAGACTCTCCAAGGGAAAAGGGGAGATTCACAAGAGGGTGGAAACCGCAGGTTGCTTCCTCCTTGTGCGCCCGCGCGGCGTCAGCGCACGTTCCCCGCTTACAAAGCGGAACCATCTCAAGACAAGAAACAGGATATATAAGGAGAAAACACTATGATTCGCAAAATTATCGAAATCGACAAAGAAAAATGCAACGGCTGCGGCCTGTGCGCCCACGCCTGCCACGAGGGCGCCATCGGCATGGTGGACGGCAAAGCCGTTCTGCTCCGCGACGACTACTGCGACGGCCTCGGCAACTGCCTGCCGGTCTGCCCGACCGGCGCCATCTCGTTCGTCGAGCGCGAAGCCGCCGCTTACGACGAAGCCGCCGTGCAGGCCAATATGCAAGCAAAATCTCAGCCGCACACCGGATGCCCGGGCAGCATGGCACGGAGTATGGAACGCGCCCCGGTCGATCAGCCGGCCTCGTTCATTCCGACGCCGAGCCAACTGCGCCAGTGGCCGGTGCAGATCAAGCTCGTGCCGGTGAATGCGCCTTATTTTGACGGCGCAAACCTGCTCATCGCGGCAGACTGCACCGCTTACGCGTACGCAAACTTCCATCAGGATTTTATCCGGGGGAAGGTAACGCTCGTCGGCTGTCCCAAGCTGGATGATGTGGATTACAGCGAGAAGCTGACCGAAATCCTCCGTCAGAACAACATCAAAAGCGTAACCGTTGTCCGCATGGAGGTGCCGTGCTGCGGCGGACTGGAATACGCCGTCCGCACCGCGCTGCAGAACTGCGGCAAGCTGCTGCCGTGGCAGGTGAAGACCATTTCCATCAAGGGTGAACTGCTGGACGATTGACCGATTTCTGTCGATTTCACTGATTTGCATTTGCAATTTTCGTTCAAAACGTGTAAAATAAAAAGGTAACACCACATAATTGGACAAGAGTGATTTGTGAGTAAAGTTTGTGTTCTGACGCGGCACGGTTTCGCAGCAATACTTGATGTATTGCAAGAAATCGTAACAAAGTCAGAGCGCAAAATTTCCACAAAGCACCGCGGTCAAATTGTGTGGTGGTGCCTTTGGAATGACACCGCGCAACGCGGTATGTAGGAGCGAAAATTCATGGCAGTCACTTTGGCAGAGATCGCTGCGCTGGCGGGCGTTTCCCGCGGCACGGTGGATCGGGCACTTAACGACAGAGGACGCGTCGATCCCAAGGTTGCGGCACGCGTGCGCCGCATTGCGGCAGAGCGAGGCTACCGCCCGAACCGTGCGGGACGCATGCTGGCACGCGCGAAAAACCCGATCAGGATCGGTGTGATCGTCCAGTCGGTCGAGACCATGTTCATGCACACGGTATTTGAGGAGATCGAACGCGCATCGGCGCACTTTACCACCACCGGCGCAGAGGTCCTCGTGCGGCCGCTTGAGGGCATTGATGCACAGCAGCAGCTGGACGTGATCGACGAGCTGCTCGAGGCAGGCGTGCAGGGCATCGCGCTTTCTCCGGCGGAGGACGAGCGGATACGCGCCCGTATTCAGGAGCTGTCCGGGCGCATGCCGATCGTTACCTTCAACTCGGATCTGCCGGACTCGGGCCGCCTGTGCTATGTCGGCGTGGACAATTTCGCGTGCGGACGTATGAGCGCCGGTCTGATGGACCTGCTGCTCGCCGGTCACGGGGAAGTCCTGCTGGTTGCCGGTCAGGAAAACAACTGGTCGCATCAGCAGCGTGTGGACGGCTTTCAGACCGAGGCTGCCGCAAATTTCCCCGGTTTGAGCCTGCTGCCGCCGCAGACCTGCGGGGACGATCAGCAGCTGGCGCATGATATTGTGTGCCGCGCCGTGAAGGAGCATCCGTCGCTGCGCGGTGTGTACGTTTCGGTAAACGGTCAGCTTGGCGCGTGCGACGCGCTGCGTGAGCTGGGGTTACAGGGCAAGGTGCATTTGATCTGCCACGACTTGATTCCGGCAAATGCGGAGAATGTCCGCCGCGGACTCATCGACTTCCTGATCGATCAGGATGCCGCCCTGCAGGGGGCACGTCCGATCGAGCTGCTTATGGACTACCTGTTGGCAGGCGAAAAGCCGGAGACCGACCGCATTCTTGCGTGCATTGATATCCGCAACCGCTACAACGTGTGAGGTGCGCGATGAAAGAGGTTTTGCGGCTCGATCACGGCGTTTTGACACATTTTCCGGCATCAGCCGGACGGAATAAGCCTGCGCTCATCCTGTGCCCGGGCGGCGGCTACGAATACTGCTCCATCCGGGAGGGCGCACCGGTCGCGCGTGCGTTTGCGCGGGACGGCGTGGAAGCGTTCGTGCTCGAGTACGACTGCACGGAGGTGCCGCTTGGCGTAAAGCCGCTGCACACGCTGTCCGCGTCTGTCGCCTGGGTGAGAGAACATGCGGCACAGCTCGGCATCGCGGCAGACCGCATTGCGGTCGGCGGATTTTCGGCGGGCGCCCATCTGGCGGGACTGCTGGCGGCGACGTGGCACGACGCAGACTGGTTTCCCGCGGGCACGGATCTGCAGGCGCACCGACCGAATGCGGCGGTGTTGTGCTATCCGGTGGTCTCGGCGGGAGCATATGCACACCGCGGCAGCTTTGTGCGTCTGGCAGGTGAAAATGCTGCGGAACAGCGGAGATTTTCGCTGGAAACGCTGGTTTCCGCGCACATGCCGCGCACTTTTTTGTGGCACACCCTGACGGACGCGACCGTTCCGGTCGAGAACACGCTGCTGCTCGAGGCGGCTTTGCGCCGAGAGAACATCAGCCACGAGCTGCACCTGTTCCCGCACGGCGTGCACGGACTCGCGCTCGCGGATTTGGAGACAGCCGACCCGATGAAAGGGCGCGTGCCCGACCGGCATATCAACCGCTGGCAGGCGCTCTGCACGGAATGGCTGAAGGAGGAATAACAATGCAGATTCGACACGCCCGGCCGGAGGATCTTCCGGTGATGCAGGAAATTTTTGCAGACGCGCGGGCATTTATGCGCGAAAACGGCAATCCCGATCAGTGGGGAGACAGATTCCCGACGCGGGAAATGCTGGACAAGGATCTTGCACTGCACCGCAGCTACGTCTGCGAGGACAGCGGCAAAATCGCAGCGACCTTTGCGTTTACGACCGACGGTGAGCCGACCTACCGCGTCATTCGCGGCGGCGCCTGGCTGGACGATGCGCCGTACGGCGTTGTTCACCGTATCGCGGCGGCAAAGGGCACGCACGGCGCAGCTTCGTTCTGCATGAACTGGTGCATGGAGCAGTGCGGAAACATCCGCATCGACACGCACGCGAACAACAAGCCTATGCAGGGTCTGCTGAATAAGCTCGGCTATACCTATTGCGGTGTCATTGAGCTGGAGAACGGGCGCGGAGAACGTCTGGCGTTCCAGAAACGAGTAGAAAAGTAAGTAAGAAACAGCAAACGGCATACCGGAGAGAATCTCCCGGTGTGCCGTTTTTATTTTCGGATTTTGATAAAATTAAAGGTTGACTTTAATATAATTTAATATTATAATGAAGTCACAATGAAAGGAAGTGATAGACGTGGCAATCGAGGTAATGCCGGAGTGGCTTGCGTCGCTGGACGAGGAGGACGTGTCGTTCATCAAAAAATTCGTGCTGGCGTCGGGTTCGCTCAAGGAGGTCGCGGGCATTTACGGCGTGACCTATCCGACCGTGAGACTGCGTCTGGACCGTCTGATACAGAAGATCAGGCTTGGCGAGCAGGCGGACGAGGAGCCGTATATCGCGCTCATCAAGCGTCTTGCGGTCAAGGACAAGTTGGATTTTGACACGGCGAAGCTGCTCATCAACGAGTACAAAAAGCTGAGAGAGGGGAACAAATCATGATGATTGCAACGGTTTCTACAATTATTTCGCTGATTTTTCTGATCGCGTTTGTCGCGGCAATGATTATTTTGCAGGTCTATCTTTCCAGACGGGAGAGTAAACTGCCGGGACTGGTACTGCCTGCCATCACGTTTTCGGGGGAGCTGTTCATCCTGCTGAACGTGGTGACGAATGTGGTGATGACCTCGGTGGCTGACAATGCGGTTGGCGGAGTGGATTCGTATGACGTGTTCGTGACGGTGCTCAACACGGTGCTGACGCTGCTCGTTATCTCCATGCCGACCATCGTGATGCTGGTAATCTACTTCCTCTGCCGCAGAGGGATGAACCGCAAAAAGCAGATCGAGAAGATGAATATTCAGGATTTGTGAGTTTTTCGCTTACTTTAAGCGAGGGGATGCGCCGTCTGCGGACGGCGGGGATTTGCCGCGCCCCGCGGCGGGGAATGCGCTGACGCCGCGCGGGCGTACAAGAGGGTAGACAACCTGCGGTTTTCCCCCTCTTGCACCCTTAAACGCCTATATTACTGGGCTTTAAGTCGTTTTTTCGAGAGGCGTACACCAATGTTACACCTTTTCGCTACATAGCTTCAAGAACGTCTAACGCTGTCAGCCGTTCCTGTTCCATAGCGTGAATGTAGATATTATATGTGGTGGAAATACTGGCATGCCCCATCCATTTGCTTACTACGCTGATGCTTACGCCAGCATTTAACGCACGGCTTGCAAAAGTGTGACGTAGCTGATGGATCGTGAGCGGCTTGTCTATCCCCGTGTGCTTCAACATACGCTCAAGTAAATTGTGCATACGGTTATTAGTGAGGAAGCCGCCTTTTTGCGAACAGGCAACATATTTGCTTTTGATGCCGCATTGCCTGTAAATCATCTGCAATTCCCTAAGTGCGTTGATTGCTTTACTATTTAGTGGGATAATCCGGTTGCTGCTGGATGTCTTAGTGCCTTTTACCTGTAAGGTGCTTTTGGACGTATCTTTTCCGGTATCCCTGTTCTTGATCTTTGCCAGATTTTTATTTATGGATACCGTCTTGCTTTCAAAGTCAATATCAGACCATTCCAGCGCAAGCAGTTCACCACACCGCAGGCCGGTATGCAGCATAAATACGATCAGGTTTCCGTGAACAAAAAGCGGACGGCCTGTACCATACTTCTCTCTGGCTGCTTCCTCCAACCGTTTAACCTCTGCATCCTCTAATATCAGCATTTTCCGCTCTGGCTTAAACTTGCTCCGTTTTGCCATGATAACATTTGCCATTGGGTTTTTAAGAATGTCACCCTCAGTATAGGCATGTTGGAAAACCTCAGAAAGTATCTGCCGGATCATCTTGACGATAGTATAAGAATATTCAGTGCTTTTCTGGTTTAACAGTGTTTGAATATCAACCGCTTTGATATTCCCAAGTTGGAAGCCGCCAAGCGTCGGCTTGATATGCGTGTAATAGACAGACTCCAACCGATCAAAGCTGGTATTCTCCACGGCTGCGGCCTTGAAAGTATATAACCATCGCTCAATATAAGTGCTAAGCAATACTTTTCTACAATCCGTAATGCCATGCACTATTGTTTTCTTAAATTCACGCAATTTCCGTCTTGCTTCCGCTTCTGTCTTACCATAGACATAACGCGGTTTCAACATCTTTTCGTCCTTATATTTGCCGACCCAGCGGCCATCTTTCCGCTGATATACACTACCCTCCCCATATCCGCGGATTCTCTTAACTTTATTGATATTTTCTACTGTATTCATGCGTATCGCTCCTATCAAATAAACAGGGGCGGCAGCATAAACAGCTAACGCATATATTATAACGCCGTCCCTCTGTAAAGGCAATTCAATCAGTAAAATATCTCTTTCCCTTTATTTGCTTCAAACCACCGGTCAAGTTCACGTTCATTCGTCAAATAATCCCGTCCCACTTTCACCACAGGCAATACGCCTGCTTCCAGCAGGCATTTTAGCTTGGTTTTGCCAAAAGGGAACAACTCAAGCAAATCGTCCTGCGTCAAAATTTTATAATCCATAAACCACAGCCCTCCTGCGTATTGGTTATCATCTATGCAGCAACAATTTACTGCATCTCGTTTGCAATTCAAAATCCCCACATGGTTTTTGTGCGCCATGCCCGCTACCGGAACGGACAGCAACATGATATAATGAAACCATGATAAACTTTTCTGTTCTTTATTGTGGGGTATGACTTTATGAAAAAAGAAATCACATCTATCTTGTGTGCGGCAGCTATTACCTGTTCGGCAGGCGCCGCCAATGTTTCAAACTTTTCGGACGTCCGTCCGTCGGACTGGTATCACGATGCGGTCAACTATGTTTGCGAAAACGGGCTGATGAATGGTACATCGGATACGGCGTTCAGCCCGAACGCAACTACCAGCCGCGGCATGATCGTGACCATCCTGTACCGACTGGCAGGTTCACCTGATATGCCCGAAAGCAACTGGGGATACCCCTATGCAGACGTAGATACAAACGCCTATTACAGCGCGCCTGTCTACTGGGCGCGCATGAATGACCTCGTTACCGGGTACAGCGATACGCAGTTCGGCCCGAATGATGCGATCACCCGCGAGCAGCTTACGGCCATCCTGTACCGCTACGCGGACCACCTTGGCCTTGATACAGATACCGGCTTTATACCAGATAAATACTATGATTTCTCGGACTATCAATCAGTTTCCCGTTACGCAACAAACGCCATGAGCTGGTGCGTCAACAAGGGCATTGTCAGCGGCTCGGACGGAAAGTTAAATCCGCACGGGACAGCTACTCGTGCCGAAGTCGCAACAATGCTGATGAACGCGGAAAACATCTTGGACGCAAATGAACCGACGGAGCCGGAAACACCGGTTTCACCAGACGGACAGCCTGTGCCGGATGATACCGACAACGAAACCGCAGACGATAACCAGACCGTAACAGATGAAATCAGTCTACGCCCTATCGGCAAATCTGCGGTAGACGAGTACGGCGGCTATTGGGATTATGACCTGTCCAATGCCACCTTTGACGCCATCAACGACCTGCGCGAAGAAAACGGTTTGCCACGTCTGACTTACTCGTTGAAAGTACAGGAATGGGCGGACACTCGTTCCCGCGAAATCTGGATTGTTGACGAACGAGACGGGGATATTTCTCATACAAGACCGGATGGCTCGGTGTTCGCATCTGTTGGTTATGGATGCAATGCTGAAAATGCACTCATAGGTTTAATTACAACCAATGCGCAGGAAAACTTAAACAAATGGTATGGCTCACAAGGTCATCGAGAAAATATGCTCAACACCCGTTCAAAAACTACTGCTGTCTCTGCCTATGTCCAAGGTGAGAAAGTGTACGCTTTGCAGCTTTTTGATAAACTAACAATAACAGAATTAAATAATCGGTAAGCAAATCCCTCGTTTCACAACGAAACGAGGGATTGCCTTTTCCTATAAAATTGTTAAATCCAATACTCATTCCCGTCTGTGTCAAGCACATAATCGTGTTCGTGCGAGACTTCAGTAATCAGGTCCTCAGAAGAACCACTATCCGTGAAATATTGGATATGGCCGCTGTAAGCCGAGGTATCCGGGTCGGTATCCCGTCCGGTAAGCTGGCAAATCAGCTTGGCAAAATTCAGGCGGGACACATCACCGCTGAGCCCTGCATTCGTGCCAGTGATATACTTCACAAGCGTATTAAGCTGTTCCGAGGTAGCCCAGATTCGCAGATAGCCTTTTTCCGAAACCTCATAATTGATTTCGTAATCAACATCTTCGGTCATTTTCGTTGTGTCGAATACGCTTGCGGGCAGCACACCGATAGAGACAAAATATTTTGCTTCTTCGGGGATGCTGAACTCGTAGTCCGGCACCGTCACCGTGCCACGGTCCAGCCACGTGTTCCCGCCGTTGGAAATCAGACGATATGCTACGATGCACGCTTCTTGCAGTGAAATACGGTCTGCGGGTCGCCACATATTTTCGTCATAACCATTATAAAGCTGATAATGAATATCAGTTATCAAATCAGCAACTGAGCTGATAATTTCAACTTCCGGCGACTTTCCGATAGCATTGCCGTTATCGCCCTCTCCGGTCGCATAGTTGACGTAGGTCTTGCCGCCTGCATCGTTCTTAAAGCGGACGGTAAGCAAAATTTTATGCGATTGGCCGGGTGCAATGTCACCCAATTCCAGAGTGAATGCCTTGCCTGAAAAACTCCATTTATTACTTAGGACTCCGTTCACATAAACATTGTTTTGCAAAACAGGCGTTACCACAGAGGTATCCAGCGTATCTTTCAGCACGACGTTTTCCCACATTATATCACTGTGATTTCCAACAATAACCGTAAATGTTGCCGTTCTGGATACTTCGTCGGCATCCTTACTTACATCAACCACCGTCTTATCCACATCTTTTGTGACATAGAAGCCGGTGGCATCATTAGGGTTTTGCGGCTCAACCTCCGGTACGGTTACGCCGTCATCTGTTGCCGTGCCGATGCCGTTATCGCCGGTCACATCCACGCTGTTTTGAAGGGTCGTACCGGCCGCTGTGTCAAGTACCTGCACATCAAAGGAGATTACTACGCTTTCGCCTGCAGCCAAATCACCCACCAGCACGGACAGCGCGTTACCGTTCAGCTTATGCAGCGCCACCTTACCATCCAGATACACGTTGCCGATCAACTTCACGCCAGCCGGAAGCGTGTCGTATGCCACGACGTTTTTCCACGGCGCAGTAGCCTTATCGCCATTTTTGACCGTGATCTCATAGGTGAACATATCGCCAATATCAGCTTTGGTCACGCTCGCGGACTTAGTTACAATCGGGTCGGCTTCGCCCTTGTTGATCTGCACGCCTGCATCCGGAAGCGGCGTTTGCTCGTTGCCATCCGTCAGAATAGCCGTATTGACGATAAATTCGCCCTGCATACCCTCGTCTACCGTCACATCAAAGGTGTACACCACCTGCGTATCCGGTGCGATTGCGTAAGGCGTGAGCGTCAGCGTGCGTGAAGATGAATCGTAGGAATATTCCGTCGTTGCCTGACCGTCTTTCTGGACGTTGCCTGTGAAAGTCACACCATCCGGCAGAGCATCGGTCACGGTAACGCCGGTCCAGTCCGCCGTTGCCATTGCGCTATTTTCCAGCGTGATCGTGTAGGTGATTGTATCACCCACGCGCGCGGTCATTTTATTGGCTGACTTTGCACCCGCACGGCCGTCCGGCGTGCCGTTCTCGATGGTGACGCCGTCATCCGTGTCCTCCGTATCCGGCGCATTGCTGCCGGAAGCGACCGCCGTGTTCTCAATCATCATGCCGTAGGCATCACTGTTCACCAGCACATCAAACGAAATAGTTTTCGTCTGGCCGGGGGCGATCGCATCCAGCGGAACAGAAAGGGTTCGGTTTTCATTGTCATACTGATATACCGTTGAGTAGCCGTCCACTGTGACGTTGCCGCGGAAGGTCAGGCCATCCGGGATAGCATCCCGCATCACCGTGTCGCGGATATTTACCTCTGCACCCGCACCATTGGAGACTTGTACCGTGTAGGTCAGAGTATCACCGACACGAGCAGAAGATTTATCAACACTCTTGTTGATGGACAGGTCGGTCATACCGTCTGCAACGACAACGCCGTCGTCCTTGTCCTGTACCGGCTCGGTGTTGTCCGAAGTCAGGGTGGCAAGGTTCTGAATCGTCGTATTGTAGGCATCTTCGTTGACGGTCGCCACAAAGGAAACCGTGCGGCTGGTATCCGGCTCAATGCTGCCGACGTTTACCGTCAGCAGGCGGGTATTTTCATCATAGGTGAAATCACTCGTGCCGCTGCCGTCCAGCATGACCGAGCCGTACTCGAACGTCAGGCCAGCAGGGATAACATCAGTAACGGCCGCATTTTCTACGGGTACAGTCGCGGTCTCGCTGTTAGAGAGCGTCAGAATATAGGTGATCTTGTCGCCGACCTTGGCAGAGGACTTGTCCGCCGACTTCTCAATGCTGGGGCGGGCTTTACCGTCACCGATGGCAACACCGTCGTCTGTGCCCTCGGTGTCCGAAATATTGTCACCGGACATGACCGCAGTGTTGTAAACTGTTTTGCCGTAGGCCGATTCATTGACGGTCGCTGCAAAAGTAACCGTCGTTTTTGTATTCGGTGCAATTCTGTCCAGCGGCACGGTCAGGGTACGGGTCTCGTTATCGAATGAATAACCTGTACTTACACCGTCTACCTGCACGCTGCCGTCCACAAAATCCAGTTCCGCCGGGATAATGTCGGTCATGGAAGCGTTTTCGATTTCATAAACGGCACCCTCTGCGTTGCCGAGCGTGACGGTATAGGTGATCTTATCGCCGACCTCGGCGGAAGGCTTGTCCGCACGTTTTTCCACATAGGGCGCGGTGTCGCCCTTGTTGATATAAACACCGTCGTCTGTGTCCTCATACTTGCCGGTTTCGCTACCGCTTTCATCCTTAACGATACCGTTTGCGCCCTCGGCGACTGCGGTGTTGTAGATCGTCTGGTTGTACATATCGCTGTTCACGGTTGCTTTGAAAGTGACTGAAACCGTCTGACCTGCGGCAATGTCGCCCAGAGGGACAGAAAGCAATCCGTTTTCAAACGAGTGCTTTGCCGCCTTGCTTTCTACGTACACGCTGCCATCCGCGAAAGTCAAGCCGTCCGGAATTTCGTCGGTGAGGACGACTTCTTTCCACGCGGAAGAAGCTGCTTCATCATTCGTCAGCTTCACCGTATAGGTCAGGGTATCGCCTACATTGGCGGTTTTGGCGTTCGCCGTCTTTTCAATGGACGGGATCGCATCACCGTTCGTGTACTGATAAACGATCGTGCGGATATAGCCGCGGTACTCGTATGCCGGGATGACCTTGGGTGAACTTTCTTCCTTGCCCGCTGTGGTGACAGTTTCAGCAAGTTCCTTGCCGTTCTGGTCTATGAATTTTTCAACGATGATGTTGTAAATACCGTCATTGTAGCTGAGGCCGTGCCATTCTTCCGCGCTGTGCGGAATGCTGGCTTCTATCAGATCGCAGTAACCCCAGTGATTCTCAACCAGATCATTGTACGGACATTCGATGCCCAGCTCTTTCAGCTTGTCCAGCGTGACGTTACGGTTAATCATACCGTTTACCAGCCGCACGACCTCGGCACGGCTGATCGGCTCATCCGGCCGGAAACTGCCGTCCGGGTAGCCCTCTACCCAGCCAGCGTTTGCGGCTGCATTGATATAGCTGTACGCCCAATGGCCGTTGGGAACGTCGTCAAAGAGATTGCCGCCCTCGTAGTCCAAATTGGCGAACCGCGCCGCCATGACGGCAAACTCCGCGCGGGTGACGGGCGCATCCGGCGAGAATTTGTGTTCATCCGTGCCGTCTACAATTCCAATGTTATACAGCGTTTCGACTTCTTTGTAGAACCAGTAATCCGTCTTGACGTCCTCGAACGTGCCGTTTGACATGCGGCGCTCAAACTCTGGATACTCGCCGTCATAGAGACGGTAAAAGACCGTAGTTGCTTCTGCACGGGTCATGGAAGCATCCGGCCGCACGCTTTCGTCCGGGTAGCCGACAATATAAGTCAGATCCTTATGGGAGTAGACGTACTCGACGTTTTCCGTGTAATCGACGTAGGTGTAGTTCTCGATTTCCTGCGGCTGCCGTTCCTCATGTGTTACGCTATATATCTCTTGCTCGGCAATCTCCTTGCCGTTTTCCGCGTCGATATACTTTGCCGTTACTTCGGCAAGCGTGCTGGTGCTGTCCGACGCGGCAAAGGCCGTGGCCGGAAACGCCGACGCAGACAAGAGCAATGCCAGCCCCATCGACGTAAGCCGCTTGAGCCGTTTCTTCAAAAAATCCATTTCCTCATCCCTCCATCTCAAACTTATTTCCAAACCGATACTGCATGGATTAACCATGCACCGAGTAGCACACTGGAACCACCCCCTTGAAATTTGGCGTGTATATAATAAAACCGCGCGGGAATCCGCACGGTACATACCTGGGCTCTATCCGTCAAAGCCCTCAATCTTCATTTGTCCCTCGATATTCCGGTCCTGCATCCACCAGCGGAATATATCCTCGCCAGTTGTCCCAGCACGCCATGTGCTGTCGAGCTTGCCGCGTGCAACACGTTCTTCGAGCATTCGCTCAAAGGCACGGATGTAGGCGCGCTGATACGTGGGATACCGGCCGAACTCAAACAGACGCATTCGACGTCCTGCCATCGGGCAACCCACACAACCGACCCTATGGAAGCCGCACGAATACAGCGGATTTATCGGTATTCTCTCAGCATGGATATACGACCACACATCATAGTCCGACCAATCCACAATGGGATTGCAGACCCGCTTCGCCTGCAATTTGCAGCTCTCGAACAAAAGGCGGGTATCTGCATTATCGTTGTTGATAATGACCTTTTTGCTGAGATCGTGCGGCATACTCTCGTAAATGCCGCGTTTGGTACGGCGGCTGGCGCTTTCCGCCCAGCGGACACCCGTCGTAATCATGCGGCCAGCGCCGCCGCTTTCTTTCAGCACCGAACAGCAGTATCTTACTGTTCTTGTGGGCGGCATCAGCTTTTGCGGTATAAGCATCCACATATTGACCGGTACGCCCTTGTAAGTCGGGTAATTGACAGTACATTTCACACCGGCGAGCTCCAAACGCCGGAACTGCTCGCGCACGTGGTATACAGTCTCCGGTGCATCCACGCTGGTATGGTTGTGCATGACCTCATAGCGGATACCGGAAGCGGCGGCAAGGTACAGGCATATATCGCTGTCTTTCCCGCCACTCACTGTAATAATCAATGGCTTACCGTAATAGGCTTCGCTCATTTCCGCTGCCAACCGCAGACGGGCGATTGCTCTATGTTCTAAATCCATCCGTCAGCCCCAAACTGCACATCACACTTTCATCAATCTTATTCAATGTCTCTTTATCCATTACACCGACAAAATTCCCCAGTCGTGCTTTATCTACTGTCCGTATCTGTTCTAACAACACAACCGAATATTGCGGCAAGCCCTGCATACAGACGGGCACATGAGTAACAAGATGCTTGTCCCGATGCAAATTGCTTGTAAGCGGCGCTACAATCACCGTAGGCGAGTATTTGTTTCCAATATCATTTTGCAAAATTACAACAGGACGCACGCCGTCCTGTTCTGAACCAATAACAGGACTGAGATCAGCCCAAAACACATCACCACGTTTATACATTTATTTCACTCCCACTCCAAACACTGAACTTTTGGAATTAAAAAACTTTCCCGTATCGTAGATACCGTCCTGCCAAAGAACGAAGCACATACCTGATATTCTGCTACAATGAACCGGTCGTCCGGATGGACAAAGATAACAGTAGCAGGTACGGTCTTACGGCAACTGGTTTTTGCCCAGATACAATCTATGATTGCGGGCCGCACTAATACACGTTCGCCAACCTCGTATTTATGTTTCTTTGGTTGGATTTCCCAATCTGGCATTTCATTCACATCCTGTCTGCTTGTTGTGATGTACGCGCGACAGACAGTAATCTCCCGTCTGCCGCAAAACCTTAAAACACTTTAGACACATCCTTTCCTGCTGCCAAGCCTATTTGTTCTCAACGCCCCGGCTTGTGGGGAAGCAGACAGATGATCGCTGGCGAACGATTCCATAGGCCGTTTTACCTCTGCGTGGTTCTCACATCAGCCGCCCCCATTGCTTGTGTCTGTGGCTGGGCGGAAGTCTCATTATCTGTCTGCGTGTCGTCGCTTTACGGGTGCCGCCCCGTATTTCGTACCGTCATGGTTTACCGCTCTGCCGGACTTGTCCGGCGTCCCCGCGCATGGGTACCGCAGCTCGGCGCAAACAGTTTTGTATCTGCTGCCTGTATATTCAATTTTCAAGGTGCATATGTAATCCGCTTTCCTTTTTCAAAAAGTACATTTTATTGGTCTTTCCTTTTGGTATAATCACCCTGAACAGCGATGCCAAGTATTTCGCATATCGCATCCACGATTTTCGGCGTCGCAAGCTGTCCGGTTTCGATTTTGCGAAGATAGGAGCGGTCAAAATATAACCCTGTGTGCCGCTTGACTTCTTCGATCAGCCAGCCTTTGCTTTGCTCAAGAGCAATAAGCCGATGGTTAATTTTTTTACCAAACGAGCAAAGTTCCCTTTTTTTCATGGTCAACTACTTCCTTTCTATTGACATTTACATAAAAGTGTAATATTATATATTTGTTCTATAAATTACGTTTTAGCGAAATCTATGAGTGAATTATATTATTCTGTCGCGTAAGTGTCAACGTGTAAAATTTCGTTTTTACGTAATTTTGGCATATACTACAAATGGACGGGTGATTTTATGTCAGAGTTGTACAACAAAATAGCTGCATTGTGCGCGGAAAAAGGAATTACAGTTACAGAGCTATGCAGGCAATGTAAAATAAGCCGTGCATCGCTGTCCGATCTCAAAGTGGGACGAAAGAAAAACCTTTCTACTAAAAACCTTTCAAAAATTGCCGATTACCTAAATGTGCCGATTGAATTTTTACTTAACATGGAGCAAAAAGAAACGCCCGTCCTGACAAGGCGGGACGAGCGTGACATAGCAAAAAGACTGGATATGATTTTAGGTGATCTTGGCGACGCCGAAGCAAGCCTGATGTTTGATGGTGAGCCAATCGACGATGAAACGCGGGAACTCCTGCGCATTAGCCTGCAAAACCAGCTTGAAATTTCCAAACGGATTGCCAAGCAAAAGTTTACTCCAAAAAAGTACCGGAAATGAAATAGAGGTGCTGCATATTGTCAATAAAGCATAAGGTCGATATGTTATGCCGAAAATGTGATACCAGAGACCCGTTCACAATCGCTGCAAAACTCGGTATTCGAGTTCTCCACGAACCCCTTGGAAGTATCAGAGGATATTACAGCCGCACACACAGAATCAAGTTCATACATATCAATCAAGACCTTTCAAAAGAGCGACAGCGGCAAGTATGCGCGCACGAATTAGGACATGCAATCTTACACCCGAAAAGCAATACACCATTTCTGAGAGCAAACACGCTCTATTCTGTAAACAAGCTGGAAACAGAAGCGAACCGTTTTATGGCGCTGCTGTTGCATCCAGCAACTGAGATTCAGGACTATGCTCAATGCGGCTATACTCTTTATCAAATAGCCGATATATGCGGACTAACGCCGGAATTAGTAGAATACATTATAACCACTTATAACAGAAATGATGCCGCCTCATCTTGAAGCGGCATTATCTTTATGATATTTTTGCTATCAGTTTAATATGCATCCATCCTGTAAATGGATAACTTGATTACAGACTGACATTATATCTTCTTGATGATGGGAAGTTAAAATGATTAATTTTCCCTGTTCTTTGTATTGAAGTAATATACTTCGCAAAATATCTACCGACTCTGCATCAAGCGCATTGAATGGTTCGTCAAGAAGAAGTAAGGAAGGATCCTCCATAATTGCTTGAATAATTCCTAATTTTTGTTTCATTCCCAAAGAATATTTTTTTACAATCTGCTTGGAGTTGAAATTTAATCCGAATTTATCCATATAATGCTTAATATCATCATAAGATATTATGTTTCTTATCTCTGCAAGTAATTTTAAATTCTCTAACCCGCTAAGATATGGTAATAGTTCAGGCTTTTCAATAATGATTCCTATATCAGGCGGGAAAGATATATCTTTATTCAAAACTTTGCCATCTACAGTAATAGTACCACGATTTAAACAGATTAGCCCTGCTATAGCTCGTAGAAGCATTGTCTTTCCACTACCATTTTGTCCAACAATCCCATAAATATTTCCACTTTTAAACTCAAAATTTATATTATTAATTACAAATCTGTGATCAAGTATTTTTGTAGCATCTTGTAATTTAATAAGCATAATATCCTCTTTCCAACACTATTATCATTTAAAGGACATCCATATTTTTGGACGATTTTCTTCCAAGATAATATGTAACACTTATCCAGCCGGCGATAACTAAATAACTTATTATAGTATCTCTAAATAACCAGCTAAAAATCAAATATATATTAATTGGGAAAAACTTATTTAATAGTGGAACAATCGAAAAAATTTCTGCAGTAAAAAAAATATAGACTACAATATATGATGCTGCCATATATTTTTTCTTGCATTTTACTTTTATAATTAAAGATATATTTATAAATATAATAAATCCACAAATACATCTTGCAAATTCTCTAATTAACCCCCAAAAGGATATTGCATAAATTTTTCCGAAAATAATCTGAGTAATGAAAATGATAGAAAGCATCCAAATAATGGTATAAATTATTGCAAACCAATACTGCTGATCACGCAACAAAGTAAATGAATGTAACTTATTTTTTGTACGTACCATAATAACTGGACTGATAGAAGAATCTATTATGACAGCACCAAGCACAAATGCAGGCATAATAAGCATAACAAATGTTTTGTCTGAGAAAATGTTTTTGAACCACAAATCTTGCGTATCAGCAAAAAAAGAAATACATAATAACGGGAATATAAAGTAAAGGAATCCCACCCAAATAAAATATTTACTTTTGTGACTAAATAGAATCATATTATATCCCTATTTCTTCTATAAGCAATCGTAAATAATAATATTTCGAGAATAAAATATCCACTTAAAACCAATAGTATGTCCTTAAGCTGCGCAGCTCCTTCGTAACACGAATTCAACGGCTGCAAAAAATTTCGTAAGACAAAACGTTTAGGTAGTAAAAAGTCACTTCCATAAGTTATTAAATGGCATAAAATAGAGGGAACGAAAAAAGCCACATATATGTTTGGAAATCTAAATATCATATGTATAATAACAGTTAAAGCCGCCAATACAGACAGTGCCAGGGAATTTAAAAATGCGAAAAAAACTGCTGATAAAACAGGTGAAATTTCGTAAAAAAAATTTGCTGCAGAATGTTCAATAGGAATAAACATCCGATAGACATCTGTCATGATCGAATTTTGTGGAAATATGGAAAATGTTATTAAAATATTTATAGAAAAAGAGACAATTGAGTTTACCATTGTAACAAGAAACACAGATATAACCTTGGAAGTCAAATATATTGCTCTACCTTGTTTAACAATGTTATATATTTTGAAAGAGGTTTTCTGATCATAAAATAGAATAAAACCAGTCGATAATACAGGAAGAAGTAAAAACAGTGCATGATAAACTTTAAATCCAATGCCACCGGGAAAGTTGAAAAGCCAATACTGGTAAGCGTTGATTCCATAGTATGAAGCAAACATAGAATCAAGCGTTAAAAAACGAGAATATAAGGGATCTACAATTGCTAAAAAAAACAGCACACCCAAAACTATCCTTACAGTAATTGAATTATATAACCTTTTGATATCTATTCTTAAGCAACTCATATTAACCTCATAAATAACCTTGGGAAGTCGCCATATAAGCACTCCCCAAGGTATCTTCATATAATATGTTATACAATACGTTTAACTTAAATTCATAATAGCAATACGCTTAGTATGGAGACCACCTACCCTCAATTGGATAAGTGGTAGAGGTAACGCTATTATTATCAATATTCAGTGTGACTTCAGTTTGAATAGACGGTTTGTTAGTATAATTCACATTATTAATTATTCCATTTGCGGTAATGGGGTGATTGGGAGATGAAGCATTTATCCCCCAACCGGTTTCAGTCCAAACATTTACAGAACCTAATCCGGATCGCGATGATTTGCAAGACACAGCAAAATAGTTGTTTGTATATGCCTTTTTAACTGTTGAAACTTCCACATCACCAGTATCCGCCGGAAGCTCACCGGTATAATCATGCCAATTATCACGAGGCTCTATCTGCGTTTCAAACGCAGCGGCTGAAACTCCCAATGCAAGGACACAGATCAGTAATAAACCAACCATTCTTTTACATTTACTATACATACTTCACCCTTCTTTCTCGATTAGATAGTAAATCTTCCTAAAGTATATTCTTCTATCACCCCTTTGTAAAAAACTGTTTTATATGATGTAATTTGATAATCCAATTATATATAAATGCAAATTATTAAGCAATACTAAATATTGACGAAACTGAAATGATGTGATAGTATAATTTCAACAAACATGTTTGGTGGCGCCATGAAAAAGGAAAGCAAATCTACCAAGGATACTGGCCACTCCTTTGCAGATTACTTCAAACGCGCATTGAATCCCTTGCTCGTGCTTTTGTTGCTATCTGAGCAACCAATGTATGTCTATGAGATGATGCGAGAGATATCTAAACGCAGTGATGGCAGATATACTATTTCTCTGCTCTATCCTGTAATCCAACGCCTGTTATCTCAAGGGTATGTGTGCGAAGGCCAAAAAGCGATTTCAGACGATAACCGTGTCCGCCAGTATTACGAAATCACTTCCGATGGGATATCGTATTTGCGACAGATAGAGGCCGTTTATGCTGAAATGTCTAAAGCGATACAGCAAATTCATCAAAACACCGGAGGTGGCAACGCATGATGGAGGATAAGATTGTGCGTCAATATGTACGTGCAGTTTCCCGCAAACTAATCTGTTCTAAAGCAACACGCTCCAAGTTATTGAACGGATTGAAACAGGAATTATCGGCTTATTCGGAATTGTCATACAACGAACTATGTGCAAAAGTTGGTAATCCTGAGCAGATTGCAGAACAACTGCTGGAAAGCGTTGACGAGACTGAAATTGCTGTTAGCAAGCGCAAGCATCGATTTGTCATTACTCTCGTAATAGGCATTTTAATCGTATTGTTACTATTGCTGGCTGCATATTACATACATGCACAGCAAGTTATACGCGGAGATTTCTATTTTACTCGTTCTAACACAGAAAGCGACGGGCAACTTATTTCTGATGAAATGTTAGAAAATTAGGAGGCTTCATTTTGAAAAAGCGTATTTGTTCCATAGTTTTAGCAGTTCTTATGCTTGTATGTTTTACAATTCCAGCCTTTGCTGCTGATGTTTCCAACACCACAATTATTGATTGTGGAGACGGCTATTACCTGAAAGTAACGCTAACTGAGTATGTTCCCGAAGCAGCAACCAGAGCCATTTATCAGAAAACCGCAACATCTAAAGCTGATGCTTATCATGGAAACACCTATATCGGCACGTTCTATTTGAATGGAACATTTCAGTATGATACTGTAACTTCTAAGGCAACGGCCGATAGCTGGTCCGCTTCCTCCTCGTATGGTTATTCCGGCGATTCGTCGCGGTCGGGGAACAAAGTATCCGGCTACTGCACTTTCAATTATGCAGGCGGGAAAAAACTCACTATGTCTATAACCTGTGATAAGAACGGTAAAATCAGCTATGACTGATAAAAAGGAAACCATCCGCCCATTGGACGGATGGTTTTTCTAATATTAACAACTGATTTTCCAATTCCCCTCAACCTGCCGCAGATGCAACGTAAACTGCGACACCTGCGTCATACCCGTCCGCTGGTCAAGATACTGCACCGCCACATTCGCCGTCACAGCATCGCCGTTCTTGGTAAAGACCGGATTCACCAGCCCCGCAAACACATAGCTGTCGTTCCCAATCACCGGCAGCGCACCACCGCTGACATAATAAGAAAGCTCCTGTTCCGTCGCCGTTGGGTACAGCGTGAAAAACGTGGTCAAAAACTCTGTGATCTCCGTAGTTTCTTCCGCGGATACCGTACCGTCCGGCTCGGCAGTTTCAGGAACGTAGCCGGACTTTTGGGGCTTGCCCGTGATTGTAGGGCTCTGGATGATGACCATATCGCCCGCATCGTCCACATACACGGAAACCTCATAAACAGACGTTATAACACTGCTTTCCTCCCCGTTTATGACATTTTGCGACACAGAATAGACAATTTTATACACTTTATCCCCAATTTCTTCCACAGACCAAATCTGCACATCTTCCACTTTAGAAGATACCGGCACATCACTGCGCACCGTGTCCACGTTCAGGGTCAGCAGCTCGTCCGTGAGATAATATTTCAGATTTTCCGTGCGCTGCTCTATTGAAGCCGCAGACTGTTCCCATGAGTAATACACCTTGGCGAAATTGGTCACAAAGCTCTCTATTGCATTCGTGTCCGTGACTTCCTCCTGCACTACCGTCGTTTCATGGACGGTATGCGTATCCACCGCTGTAAAATCCTTATACACCGCGAAAGCAAACGCGCAGATAAGCAGCGCCCACAGCGCGATCACCACCGGCCGCCGCGTCCCAATGCTGAGGACACGCGGTTTTTTCTGTTTCTCCTGACTTTTGTTTCTATTCTGGAACATATCATTTTCCTGCCTTTCGTCATTCATTGTCCTACCCGTCCGGCACAGACCAGATGCGCCTGCCAATAGGCGCTGGTCAAATCTGCAAACCCGATCGGGTTTCCTGCGTGGTACATCCGGTTATCGCCCACATAAATCCCAACGTGCGTGATATAATCGCCGCAGTTATACGTCCCCTGAAAGAACACCAGATCGCCGGGCTGGGCGTCCCCGAACGGGATGTGCCGGGTCACGTCATACTGCGCCTGTGCGGTGCGCGGCAGCGTGATACCCGCCACGCCATAACACCATTGCGTCAGGCCGGAGCAGTCAAAGGATGTTGTCGGGGACGCACCGCCGTAGACATATTCCCAGCCCTGGTATTTCAGTGCTTCATTCATGATCGCATTTACGGTCTCGTTATCAAACTGTGCGGCATACAAATACTCCGATACCAGCCGGACATAGAACATATTGCCGTAGTTGTAGCGCCAGCCGCCGTTTTCCGCGATGGATATTTCATTCTTGTAGGTAACACGCACCCCGCCGGACTTTTCCTCTGCAAACGCCTGCGCCAGTTCGAAGCTGTACTTGCCGCCGTGCGACGCTACATAATCCAGAAACCCGCCGCCGTAGTTGTACGCCTGTATCACGCTGTCCAGATCGCAGCCGAGCCGGTCCGCCTTGGCAAGCAGCTCCGAGAAATACTCACAGCCCTGCCGGATTGAGCTTTCTGTATCCAGAGAATTTGGCGGCAGGCCCATAGATTCTGACGACTGCATCACGTCCTCCAGCGTACCGCCGGATTCCACCTGCATGATCGCAAGCAGGACATCGACGTACTCGGAAATGCCGTACTGCGCCGCGTACCGCTCCACCATCGGCCTGTGCGCCAGCACCTCGGCAGACAGGTTTGCGCCGCCATAGTAAATGCCGCCCCTGCCGCCGTCCTCGTCTGATGCAAACAGGAGGGCAACCAACAGGAGCAGGCAGAAAAAGGCGGCAAACAGCCCTGCAAGGGGCAGCGCAAGATATTTCAGTTTCATCTGCCGCCGCCCCCGTCCTTCGTGCTGTCTGTACGGCTGGTATTGCTATCCCCCCTGTTTTTCGGAGAGGAAGCATTTTTCCGCTGTGCCTTTCCCGCCTTCCCTTTTGCGGAAGCCCGCTTTGATACAACCGAACCCTTCACCGCAGGCCGCGAAACCGCCGGTTTGTCCTGTTCCCGCGCGGCATGGTTTTCCTGCATAGGCATAACAGGCTTGCCCTCTGCGTCCTGCCGCACAGCCGGACGGTTTACTGCATCCGTCCTCCGGATCCCGACATGGACGGGCTGCTTTGCCGCTTCTGTCTGCGGCGCGGCCTGTTGGACTGTACTTACCGGCTGTGCTGCCAGCGGACGCTTGTGCGGCGCTGGATTGCTTGACGCATTACCTGTAGATGATACGAGTTTCGGCGCTGCCACCGCTGCCGGACGCTCATGCGGCTGTGTCTCTGTACTGTGTACCGGGCTGACAGGGCGCTCCTGCTGTGGCGGGGCAGGCTGTTTTGCCGCTGTCCGCTGCCCTTCCTCCTGCACCGGCTTTGCCGCTGGAGCTGCTACGGCCGGCCTTGCGTGTATGGACGACTGCTCCGCCTGTTTCATATTTTTCCTATCCGAAATATCATAGTTGTGAGAAACCGGGACTGCCATCGGGCGCGCATTGCTTTCTGTCGCCCTGTGCGCACTGTCCGGCGCTGCACTATCCGAATCTGCTGCCTGCCGCGGCATATCCGTTTCGGACTGTCCGGATACTTGCCGCGCTGCGCCAAGCAGATAAACCGCAGGGGCATCCGGTCTGCGGTTCTCTGCATCAGCCGAAACGGCTTTATCCGCATAGCCCTCTGTATGGGATACCCCACCAGACGTAATCTCCTTTGCAGATGTTTCCGGTAAACTGTGTACAGCACCCGGCTGTGATGCCCCGCTGCTTCCACCGTTCGGCCGGTTACTGCGGTACCGGTATGCTCCCCCTGATGCGCTGCTGGAACGGCTGTTCTGCGCACTGCCGCCATCATTCGGTCTGCTGGCCGTCGCCGCGCGCATGGTACGGTTGAGCCTGTGAAGCTGATGGTGCAGGAACATCCGCGGGCGGTGCATGATATACCTGCCCATGCCGCGGGCACCGTCGTCATGGAGGGAGAATATGCTGAGCAGGTCGCCCAGCTTGAAATAGATCCCCGCGAACACGACCACCTGCAAAAACGCAATGATAAAAAACGGATAGCCGCTTGCAATGCGGTACAGCATCGTGGAAATGCTGAAAGCCACCGTGATGACAAGCGTAATACCCGCCCGCGCCAGGATCGTATTGAACAGCTTGATTACCGCGCGCCTGCTGCTGCCCTCGAACGTCGGCGCCATGCTGAGCACAAACGACACCGGCAGGAACATCGCATAGATGATGAAAAGCACCTGCGAGAAGATCATCATGCCGGTAAGCAGGAACACGAACACCGAAATGCCGATATTAAACAGGAACAGGAAAAACACTGTGCCGAGCCGGTTCACCGTTTTCGTAACCGTGAGGTTTGTATTCCCGTTGTCCTCGATCTCGGCCTTGACTGCGTTTTCCCGATCCTCGCCATTGTTTTCACTGGGGCTCGCGGATAGGATGTTATCAATGCGTTCTTCGCCTACCGCGTCCGTGTCCGTATCGCCGAATTGCAGAAGCAGCCACGGCTGCTTTACCTGGATGGAAAACAGGCTGTCCCGTATCAAATCCACACTGTCCGCGCCGCTGTTCTCCGCGTCCGGCAGGACGATCTTTGTCCCAACCGAAAGGCTCGCTGTGCTGACGTCCTCGGAAAACTCGTTCAGGCGCTTCACACAGTCCGGCGCATAGGCGATCAGCGCACCGGACAGCACGAAGATCATCACCATGTTCATCACCGCGCGTACGGCCTTTGTGGTTTCCCTTTTTATCAGACCAACATAAGCCACATACGCGCCAACAATCAGGATAATCAGCAGGAGGAATCCCGCATAAAACCCATCCGAAGAAAGTCCGCTGGGCGAAATGCCTGCGATAGACTGAATGTTCCGGCCGATCTCGTCCGCCGCATCTGAAATAAAATCCAGCCCGTATGCTTCCTGCACCAGATAGCCGGATGCGTTGGAAAGATACAGGTTGATCGTCCAGATAAAGTTGGTGATGCAGTACAGGCCGTACATGACCTGCTTGCCGATGCCGTCTATCCAGTTCCACGGCAGCCAATCCCACCCGTTGTCAACGTAGAAGTCAAGCTGGTAATTTTCCAGCGGGTAGCGGCTGTACTCGTGCGCCGCATCCACACTATCATCCACCAGCCCCACCGCGCCCGCAGACGGGCAAAAAGCAGTAAACAGCAAAACAGCGATTGCCGTTATCATCAGCAAGGCAACCGCTGTACGCTTTATCTGTCTGAAATTATATCTCCCGTACGTCATACTGCCACCCCGGCTTTCATCGGCGGCTTTGTGTCAAACCCATGCAGGAAATCCGCAAACACCGGATGGAACTGCACGACGCCCACATGCCCGTATAAGTCCTGCATCAGACATTGTCCGTTTTCGAGGTTCCGCAGCCGCTTCTGGTTACCCTCGTCCTCAGGGTCAAGGCCGAAAAATTCCAGCGTCTTTTTGATCTCCACAATGTCCGTACTGCGGAACGCGAATTTCAGACCGATATTGTTTTTCAGACTTTCGTCCGCGAGGTCTGCCGCGTTCTGCGTGACGAAATACACCGCTGCATTCATGGCGCGGCCTGCACGTACCAGCTTGTTTGCCAGCGTCTTGCCCTGCGCCACGTTCAGGAACGACCATGCTTCATCCAAATCCACGATCTTGAACACGCTCCTGTCCGTATGGATGAAATCCAGCGCAAAGGTGCTGATAACAATGAGCATGGCGACAGACAAAAGCTCCATCGTCGTAAATTCCTCAAACGAAGTACCCTTGTCCGGCAGCACCAGATCGGCCACCTGTATGATATTGAGCTGCTTTTCAAGGCTGATGGACTTTTTGATGTTCCCATCCGAAAACAGCAGGTGCGCAAAGTCGTAGTCCGTGAAGCTCTCAATATGGTCTGCGATACTCACCGCAAGCGGTGAACCCTCTTTGCGTAATTCCTCAATGACACAGAACAGGCCGCGCCGTTTGCTGTTCGTGACCGTGCGCACCGCCCGCCGCAGGATGGGGAAGTGGTTGCCATCCCGCGAGGAAATGCCGGTTAAAAACGTGAGAATATCTATCGCAAGACTTTCCGCGTCCTTGGGGCGGCGCATGATGACATAGGGGTCCAGCATCCCACGGTTGCGCTCGTCCGAGGTCAGGTTGACAATATTGATCTCGTCCGCGATCTCAGGGAAATCACGCTTCCAGTTCCCGCGCTCCGCTTTCGGGTCTACGATCAGCGCCCGCGCGCCGTACAGCACCGCGTAATACACCAGCAGGTTATTGGCAAAGCTCTTGCCGCCGCCGAGCGAGCCGAGGAACGCCGCAGACAGCGCGTTTGTGACCGAGCCTTTCACGCCCTGGCTGGCCAACGCGGGCTGCAAATACACATTCCGGCCGGTGTCCACGCCATAGGCAAGATAGATACCGTCCTTTTCCCCGAGCATCTGCGCCGCGCCGAAACCGAGACCCGCAAGGAAATCACTCGTAACATACTGGATATAGTCGTTCATATACCGCTTACTTGCCGGGATAAACTCATGGTGCAGGCCGATCATATCACCCACCGGGCGCACCAGCTTGACGTTCATATCGTCGTAGAAATCCCGTACCGCATTGCACCGCCGCTTGAGTTCTTCCTCGTCCGGCGCGGTGACGCGCACCACATAGGACAGCTTGTACATGGCTTCCTTGCTTTGCCCCAGTTCGGTTTCCAGCTCATTCACACTGTCCAGTGCTTCCGCAATTGATGTGCTGGTCTCGTCCCCGCTTTCCCACGCATGGTTGTCCAAATCCTTTAATTCCTTTTTCTTATTGCGGACAGTGGACAGGGCTTTCTTGTTGGTGATGATCTCAACATTCATGCTGGTATCGACGGGGAACGTGAATTGCTGCTGCTGATAATAGAAAATCTCGGACGACGGGAAATCCAGCTCCCCGACCACATCCGAGATCGTGAAATAAGCAGTATACGCCTCACAGTCATCATGCGATATGCGCAGGTACCGCCCGTATTCTTCCATCAGGCAGCGCGTGGGCTTGATCAGGTCGTACCGCTTGACAAGCGTTTCACCCTTTAATTTCTTTTTGGGCAAATGAAATTCATAGTCCTCATACGCGGTGCCGCTTTTCCCGTACAGGTGTTCCAGCAGATAGCCGAAATCATCCTTATCCAACCGCCGCACCTTAAACCGGCGCGAAATCTTGCTTTCCAGCAGCTTTTCCATCTTCTGATAGCGCAGTATTTCATCATTCGGCATGGATGCGAAATCACCCATCAGGGTATGGTTCACATCCCGCAGGAAACCGGAAAAGATATTTGCCGCCTGACGGCCGATATTCCCGCTGTCCTGCTCGTTCAGCAGCAGCTTGAAGCCGATATAGAACCGGTAGTCCACCTGATTTTCCCCGATCATGGAGACAAGGGCTTCCGTCTGTCCGTCTATGCGGCGCAGCGCCGCTTCCCGCAGGTTGCCGGAAGCATACGCCTTGGAACGCTCCTGCGCCGCACGGATGCTGGATTCCGTGCTGATCTGCAGGGCGTGTATCTTGCCGTCCCTGTTCTGGGCGATAAGCTGACGGAACGCATCGTGTACCGCTTCTTTCTGTTCCACACTTAAAAACGAGTAGTTGTATGGGATAAGCTCATAGTATGCGAAGCATTCCCCGTCATGGTTCCAGACAAGGTTGTTTTCGATATATTTAATCGGATACTGCATCTATTATCACGCTCCTAACCGCCGTAATGGGCTGTCCTGTTTTCTCCTTGCGGAATTTTACTGCCTTGCCTGCAAAGGTCTGTTTAGGGCGCAGCAGGTAGGCCGTATACGACTTGACAAAGCTGAACGGCTTCTTGCCGTCCCACGTTTTTTGGCTCATAAACCATGTGACGCCGACGGGGATACCGAAATACTTGAGCAGCGCACCGTCTATCATGGAGAGCGGCGGCAGTCCGCCCAGCGCCAGCACCGCAAACTCGCAGGCGACAAACCAAGCCATTTGCGAAAAGGTGATGGGGAACGGCAGGCGCATATCATTGATCGCGTATATGACTTTCTCAACAGACCAGATACTGCTGTAACTTCGTATTTTCTTCACATCATTGCACCTCTTTCTATTTCCGTCTGCGGTACTCATGCCAGCCGCAGGTATAGAATATTTCTTTGCGGTTTACCCAGCGGGCAAACCGCTTTTGTTCTGCTGTCGGCTCACACCCGCCGTCATAGTCCCGGTACGGCTGTGCGAATGGCTGGATGCCTAATGCTTTCAAGACAAGCGCGCGGTGATACGCTTCCTCTACATCCTGCACCAGCATATACGACCACAGGCGGTGTGTACCGATACCGGCTTCCCGCAGATAGGCGACGGCCTGCGCGATCACAGGCAGCATATCAGACGTATCACAGGACAGCCGCACATACTTCACCCAATGCAGCTTAGCGAGCATTGCGGCGATCTCCGGTGTAATAAGCCGGGTGTCTAACCCTTGGTTGAAATCCACTTTCACATCCGCATGGCCCATTTCCTCTATCTGTTGCAAACCGTGCTCGTGCGCCAGCACATTATTGTCCAAAAAAATGATCGTCCGGCTGTCCGGACGCTTGATCTCCTGCCATGTCGCGGCAGGGCGGATGCCGCCCTCTTTGCGCGGGACGATACACCACGGGCAGGAACGGATACAGCCGCGCGTAAGGAAACCGACAGCATACGGGTAACGCGGGTAAATCGAGTAGTCCGGCGGCATGGCTTCTATTTCCTCCGGCAGGCTGCCGTAATCCCTGTACCCGGTACCGCCCCTGATGATCTCATCCGACTGCATGACCGTATCGTTATCCGGTGAAAAGGTAAACACCTTGCTCATATAGATGCGGTCATAGGGCAGCATCCCGTCCCACCACTCGACCATATCACCCAGTGCCTTGTGCCATGCAGAAATCCGCATCAACGCAAGGTTCGGGAAACCGTTGTGCCCGTCCACATCGACAAGGCCGATACGGCGGGCATCTTTAGTATGATTCATTTGTTCTAACTCCTGTTTTCCAAAAATATATGGGTAAGGGGGCGAGGAACGAGGCCCACGCCGCCTGCGTCTTTCCTCGCCCCCTGCGCCCGGTTATGGATAACTGCCATGCAGTTACCCACAGCCGGACACACCCCCACACCATTCTCACAGCGGCGGGCGAAAGAGAAAACGGTTAAACTGCGATCTCAAACACACCATTCCGCGTTTCAACAAACGTACCCTCCATAGATAAGTCGCGCCCATACGCTTCATAGTCAAAGTAGTATATCAGGTGGTCTGGTACGGAGATATAACCTTCCTCCACCATTTGACGCGCTACATCCGCCATATCTTCGCAGCCGGGGTAATAGATAATGTCGTCCTGATGGTCGCACAAATCCTCAATACTGCTGAAATAGCCTTGCAGTTCACGTAAATTATCCTGGATATACTCCGGCAAATCCTCCACCATTTCACACAGGCGGTTGACTTCCTCAATAGGCGTGTACTCGTCTATCTCAAAGGGCAGCTCGTAGTCGTGGATGGCGTATTCCTCGTAAAATTCGTTCAGGCCGATGCGCTCCGCCATTTCGTCATAGTCTATGGGCGGTTCAAACCAGTCGCCGACAAGCTCGCCCTCGTTGTATTTGCCGAGGTTCGCTACATATACCCGCATTTCTTCCATAATCCATTCTCACCTCCACCATGCAGGCATAAAAACGGCCGGTCTCACATTGAAACCAGCCGTTACATCAAACTCAAAAGCCCATGAGATAAGGGACAGACACACCGAAATACACTGCGAGCCTGTCCCATACTTCCTGATCTCTCGGTATACTGCTTCCATTTTCATAGTTTGTAAGCATACTCTGTGATACGCCTACCAGTACCGCAAGTCGTTTTACTGTGATACCACGCGCCCTGCGCAGCATCTTGATACGGTTTTGACGATAGCGCACATCCACACCCCATTCCTTATGCGCCGATGATCTGATTGAACAGCGTGAGCAGAACGTCTTTCACGCCTGCCGCATTGAATACAAGGCCGACCGCGATCAGCGACACGACCAGAAAACCAATGAGCTTGGAAAACTCGCGCTTAAAGCCGAGATAAATACCAATCACCACGATCGCCATAAGCACAAGAGACTGGGCGTTCGTAAGAAACCAGTTGTAAAGGTTGACGCCGAAATTCATAGGCTAATATTCCTCCATTCCGCTTGTAATTAAACTTTTGCTTGCATTTTATTCTGTAATTACAACATCCCCGATTTCCTGAAGCTGCTGTTCAATGATCTTGCGGTGCTTATCTGCCAGCTCGGTTGCCGCAAGCATTTCTTCCATGATATTTGTCCCGCATTTGCGGTCTAACTCCAGCAGCATCTTCCACGACGGCGCGACCTGATGGGACAGCCAGTTCAGCGTTTTTTCAAGGCTGTACGGCTCAGGGTCAGTCGTCAGTTTGAGCCGGTCACGATGTTCCCCAATAAACACCGACCACATATGATTCAGCGGCCAATCTTCGGGCGGCTTACGGCTATCCCTATCCACGAACCGGACATACCGGTTGATGATGCCGAATGCAGTATCTTCGGGGCTTTCGTTAGACACCAGATCATAAACCGCATAGAAAGCACGGTCGTTTTTGAGCCGGATTTCAAACCGGTTTTTGACTTCCGCATCTTCAACGGGGATTCCTTTTTTCACAAGCTGTTCATATGCCTTTTCGTAAATGCAGAAATACAAGTCAGACTGCATCGAGCCGATATACAGCGTCGCACCCATGCTTTCCTTGTTTTCCTCCCGCAGATGTGCAAGCCCGCCCGTGCGGTACGCCTTGAAACTGCGGAATACCGAGATACATTCCCCGCGGTCGCATTTATCACACAGATAGGGGATATCCAAAATCCCCGCCCGATCATTGATTGCAAGGTCTATCCGCTTGAAAACCGCTTTTTCATCGAGAAACATCCGGAACAATTCAATCCAGCTTCTTTTCTGTCCATCCAGATAGGCTTCAAATTGGCGGCAGCCCTTGCCTTTAAGCTCAAGCAGCACACCTTTTTCCTCCATCGGTGAAGTCATGACCGCAATATCGCCCAGCACATACATACTGGAATAGGAATAAAGCCCGTGATCTTCCTGCGCCATATAGTTCATTTTGAGCCGCAGCACATCTTCAATAATATGCCTTGCGTCCATCGTAGGGAAGCGCACCCGCACATAGTCGATCATCAGGTTAAGCGGGTCTGGGTACAGGGTCTTGAGCGCCGCGGCGAGCCTTTTCCTTGTCTTGTCTGTCACCGGCAGCTTTCCGGTTTCCAGACGGCACAGGTATTCACGCGAAATACCTGCAACAGCGGCAACCGCCTTGCGCGAAATACCGTTGCGTTCCCGTTCTTCACGGAAATGCCAAATCCATTCGTTGTTTTCCATGAGATGGTCTCCTTTCTGCGTCATGTGACATTGACGCCCGTTTTTGACATAACCCTTAAAAGCCCAAAATCCAGACGGCATCAGGGTTTCTACTTTGTAAAGCGGCTGGCCATTGGCGATTTGTACCCCCCTGTTAGATACAGGGGGTTCAGGCACGCGGGCGCGGCTTCGCCGCGCCCGCCATCCGCCCTTGCCGCGCTGGCGGCTTTCGCGCTGCACACCGCGCGCGGCAGGGCGGGGCGTGCAGACAGAAATGCTATACATGGTATGTCACTTGCAGGAGTATGCCGGAAAAGGAAAGTTCGACATGCTCATCCGCTGGACGGTAACTGTCCTGCATACAGAACTCCCACACTGCCGCATCCTCAAACCCCAGCCAGACCATTTCGGAAACTTTTTTCTGCTCCGGATTATCCCGCATCTTCGCTTCAAGGAAACGCACAGCAGCGTCAATACTGCTTTCGACCTTCTGCATCCGTCCGTCTGCTTCCCGCATGACCTGATTAAATTCCGGTACGGTGAGATCAGATGCCGAACCTCCTACGAACTGCAATTCATCCAGCTCGTTTACATGAAACCATGTTGCTATCTTGTCCTCATTGTATGGAAACAGCACCATTCCCGTAATATTTTCGTCCCTATCCTTTGTTGTAACGAAGCGTTCTACTTTGTCATTCACTGCAAATCCTCCATTATATCCCTATCTGAACACACTTGCTTTAGTCCAGCCGCCAGTGTGCCGATCTCCCTTAGGAAGTCATACCCTTTGGGTACGACCGGCGTATAAAACTCGGTAATGACACCCTTACCGGTATCTGCATAGCCGCACCCCTTGACGTTCTTGAAGAAAAACTCTTTCTTCACTTCACCGAACATCATGCTGTATCCCAGCTCGGACATACGCCCCAGCGCGACACGGAAGTTAAACTGGTCACGGATACCGTCACCGAGATACTTTGCATCCGGGCGCTGGCAGGCGAGGATCAGGAAGAATCCCACCTGCCGTCCCAGCATGACAATCTGCTTGAGCTTGTTTAATACGTCCTCACGTTCGCGCGTGTTCAGCATTTCCATGAACGCGACGTATTCGTCGAATATCAAAAAGTGCGGTTCCAAGCTGAGATAGGCGTAGTTCTCGCCGGTCTTATAGCCCTGCATGGATTTCATGCTTTCGCTTCGCTGCATCATCCTGTCGCAAAACCGGCTGACACCGGCAGCAATATCCTCCTTGCGGTAATACACCTCCGGCATCACAGTAGACAGGTCTGCCAGATCAGCATTTTTCGGGTCTAAAATATGCAGCACAGCATCGGTCTGTAAAAGCGCCTGGATGATCGTCAGGATGAAATACGTCTTGCCGCCGCCCGTACCGCCTGCGATCAGCATGTGCGGGAGCGTGTCATACTCCCACCAGACGTTCTTCATCAGCCGTAGACGCCCGCCCTCGGCTTTCGCTTCGGCAATCGGGATACGGTTTGCCACCATGTCATAAAGCAGGGTATATTCCACATACCCGTCCCGCAGCTCGCGGCTGACCAGCTCGCAGTACAGGCCGCTTTCCAGCTTGGTTTCCAGATGAAGCAGCGGTTCCTGATATTTCCCCATCGTGATTTCCACTTGAAAATGCAAAAGCCCGTTTTCCATGCGGTAATACATCCGTGGAAAACGGGCTATCTTCGTTTTTGTATCCGGACTGGGTAAATCCTTGAAAAAGCCGTCCTGCTTTGTCCGTTCGGCCTGCTCGTACCACTGATTTTCGAGCACCATGCGCGCCAGCTTTTGACGGTGCATGAGCTGCCGCACGACATCCGGGAATAGACGGTACAGCAGGACAAGCACTGTCCCAGCAACCGCCGCCGACACAATACTACTGAGCAGCAGATACGGCATATGCCAACCAAAGCCGCCGACGCCCAGCATGAACAGCCTGCGCCAGTCTGTTTGCAGGATGGTTTTCAAGTTGAGTAAAGCGAAAGCCGCAAGGAACACCGGAAGCACCACACAACAGGCAGACCGGAACACCAAATCCCTATCTGCCGGACGGATACGCTTGCCGCGATACCGGAAAAGCTTCATATCACTTACGCTTTCTTCTCCGGCGGGTTGTCCTTGCGCGGCTGGGCGGGCTGCCCGCTGTTCGGCGCAGAAGCCGGTTCGGGCTTGACCAATACGATATCCTCCGCCTTGATATACCAGTCTACATCTGCGTTGTCGCCGAACGTCGCGTGCGCCACAGCGCCGAATTTCGCGCCCACGAGGTCTACCACCGCATTATACGGATAGTCCCGGACCGGGACGCTGGCCGGGATACTCACCTGGATCATGCGGCCCTGCGTTTTGCTTTTCAGATCGTAGGTACGTTCTTTTACCACATCCGACCGCGTACCGTCCTCATTCTGCACATAGACCTCACGGCGCATGGAAGAAAAGCGCAGCTCACCCAGCGTAGGGACATGTCTCCCTGTAAATCCATTTCCGAATCTTGCCATAAACAATACCCGTCCTTTCTTCCTTACGCCTTGATGATATCATCCGCGTGGATAATAAAATCTATATAACCATTCCCGTTGATCGCGTAACCTTCCGCCGTCACCCACGGGTTGACAAGCTGCACCGGCTCCATATAGTCAAAATGTTTTTCGCCCGCCTGCGCCGGGATCACGACTTCGATATCGTCCGCACGCTGTACATCCGAAAACAGCTTGTACCGCCGCTGGACAACAACTTCCTGCCGCCCGACACGCTTTTTATCTTCACGGCTGGCCTGTTCCGGCCCGCCAAATTCCAGATTGCCAAGGTCTTTTTCCTTGTCCGGGACTACAAACAGTAAATTCATAATGTTACCTCCAAACTGCTGTTATGGTTTATTCTGTCATTACTTCTGCGATACCCGCCATGATATACTCCGCGCAGGGCAGGGCGATCGCGTTGCCGAGCGCAAAGCAGCGGGCATGGTTGCTGATGGGTTCATCCTTGCAGCCGTATGCCGTCCAGCCCTCGGGCAGGCCCATGAGCCGTTCACATTCCAAGGGCGTAAGGTCACGGATAAAACCGTCCTGCTCTTTTCCCTCATACCAGAATGCGAAGGGCTGACCTACACTGGCAAGCAAAGTTGGGAAGGGTTCGCCGTTTCTGCCGAAACACGTGCGGAAACCTTTTTGATCGCCCTGCTTTGCCATTGACCGCATCCGCCGGAGCTGGAAGGGACGCACGACGGGTACCTGCCGCCCTGCTTGAGCAGCAGGTATTCGATCTCCGCGGGCGGCGGGCAGCCTGCTTTCGCCGCAAGGCGCAGGATACGGGAGCATACTGCGGGGCTTAAATAATACTTCTGCGGCACGTTCTCCTGCAAAATCCGCCACGACGAACACCCGCCGCCTACGCTGCGAAAGAGCGGGTTCTCCCCAATACTGGGCGTCCATGAGCCGCCAAGCGGTATCAGCCCGTCCCCCTCGCACCATTCCGGCGTGCGCCCAGATACCACTATCAGGCATTGGAATCTCGGTACCTGTGAATGCGTGGAGCACGGCTGCAAAATCCAGCCGGTCATTTGACACAAAAGCTCCCGCGACGTTCTCCCAGACAGCGAAAGCTGGATACCGGTTATCTGTTGCATTCCTCATTTCCTCAATAATACGCATGGCCTGATAGAACAGGCCGGATTTACTGCCTGCCAGACCGGTACGGTTGCCGATCTGCGACAGATTTTGGCACGGCGAGCCGAACGTGACCACATCCACGGGCGGTATTTTGCCGCCGTCTATCTGCGTAATATCGCCCAGATGCAGCATTTCAGGGAAATGCCGCTTGGTGATGGATACCGGCGCTCTGGCGATCTCGCTGGCCCACACGGGGACAATGCCACAGCGGGACGCGGCGAGAGGGAACACGCCGATGCCGTCAAAGAGACTGCCGAGTTTAAGTGCGGACACGGCCGGACCTCTTGCGCCCCCGCGCCCGCACGCCGTCCATGCTGTTCCACTTTGGGGATTTCCCACGGATGCGGGAGAAGCAGTCACAGCGTTCGTCCGGGTCCAAATTCGCCCCGCAGTAGGGGCAGGTGTGATAGTACATAAGCTGTCCTCCTTTTGATGGTTGGTTGATGGCCTGCACAGATCCCGGCGGCGGGCGGGCATGGTGAGTGACGATCTCAGGGCATAAAAATAACCGCCCGGACAGGGCGGTTCGGTGGATTGTTCGGTTGTTCATAAACTTATTCTTTCTACATAATATTTTTGTCACACATGATTCACCTTGACAAAAAAGGCAATCTAAGATATCCTTTTATTAGAAAAAGCAGAATACAGAATTTTAACATAATTTCTAACATCAAAAGATATTTCAAAGGAGATTTGCTACATGGGTATGATTATTGAGTTTAATTGGTTTATGGTTGTCGCTAATGAAAATAAAATACTTGAAGAGCAAGAAAACCTATTCTATACAATAAAGAGTGAAAAACGCATTTATCCAATAGGTTTCCAAATTCCATTAATCGTTAAAGAACAGGGTTGCATCGGCATGATAAAAGTTTTAAAAACTGTTATTAATGAAAAAGAAACAAGGATTTATTTCAATAAAACTGAGTCTTTTGATATGAAGAGTGCAGTAGCCACTCATTACTATGAAAGATATTTAGATTTCAAAAAACGTGAGAAAGAAATAAATCCTTGATTCATATCACCATAATTATTATATCTGTGGCACCCTAATCTAAGTTTTTATGGTATATCATTGAGCTATGATATAAATTCCATAAAATTGAAGATCGGGGTGTCGTATTTTTAGATATGATGATGGAGGTCATTATGCTAGGAATGCGAGGATTTTATATCACTAAGGCCGAATATGATTCAATACGAAAAAATCTGGTATCTAACAACAATCAACTGATAAAAATTGCATTACAGAATCTTATTACTAAGTTAGAATATGGTCAACGTATGAATAATGTCTGTTCAAAAGATTTATGTGCAGTACTATATGATGTTGTTCAGAACGATGATTATAAAATCAGGAAATGGGCATATCACCTCATTGTTTACAAACAAAATCGTGCATTGGTAAATCGTTGCATTCATAACTTGAAATCTGGATTCGAAAAAGATGCAGAAAATATTAGTTGGATATTGGCGATTGTGTCAAGATCTTATAACTCGGATATGCTTCACGAGTTATATAAAAAATGTCCAGATACAAAAATATCACAGCAAACATATACTTTATGCTCTACCTTGTTTTCTTCAAATTCAAATATGCTTAACGCTCAAGAAATCAATCATATTGTTGATGGGGAAGATTTTCTGTCTAAAATGTGGTTAACCAAAGTTTTTGGCTGTAATTATAATCGACAAAAAAAGAGAGATTATTCGAATTTGATCAACGCTAACGTGATGAATTCTTTGTTGCAAGATACCAGCATTCAAAGATATGCTTTATGGGCCTTTTCTACTTTAGAAAAAGTCAATGTAAAAGTAATTGAAATCAATCCATATGATGCAAAAAAATTACCATCTAAAAGTCTAGCATGGTACTATACAGGATTATTTAAAGATGAAAATTATATTCAAGAAAATGTGGATCATATTATAAATATTCTTGAAGACTTTCTGATTTACCCTCAAGTTGTGCAAATGGGTATATTAAGAGGCATTTGTAGTGCACATTATCCATTAGGGGAAATGTTATATCCAATAGCAAGTGCATTTTTAGAATTAGATGAGAACGATGATAAACAGTTACCCTTGGTGATACTATTTATTCAAATTCTAATTGATCATGAAAAAGAAAGCGGGGAAATCACCAAAATATTGAAAGATTATAGCGATTCAACAACTTGTGATGAATTGAGAAGATTATTATGGTATCGTGAAGGGATAATCACGGAGGAATCTAATATGGGAATAGTTATCAACGGGAATGTTGGAAATATTCAAAATAATGAAGGAATATCAATGGCAAACCAAAATAATATTTTATTTTATACAGAATCCGATTCGACATTAAATCCGCAGTCTATTCAGCAAGATGTAAATCAAATAAAAGAAAAAGTCGTTGCCGGTGAATTTGATGGATATTTTGAAGGCGAAAACGATGAGTTAGAGGCGCTTTTTGAAAAAGTGCAATATGGATTTAATTCGGCAAAACGTAGCAACGTAGTTAAGGAAAAAGAGGTTCTGGAACTACTATCTAAAGTAGAAGTCGATTTAAGAGAATTGGCACATGAAAGTAAAACGGACAAGAAAAAATCACGATTCTCTGATATGCTATCAAAGGTTTCACAAATTTGCTCGATATCCGTCAACGCACCAAAGCTGTGGCCCTTGTTAAAAGATGCAGTGGATTTTATCAAACAGTTTTTGCATATTTTGGAAATTTAATCAATTTTTACACAGGGAGACTAGAGCCTTAAATCTTTATTTTAATGCAAACTCGCCCATCCCCATCTTAGATATACGGACGAGATCATCTAAAAAATGACATCAATTTCGTTAAAATAGTGTCATTTCATGTTAGCTGCTGCTGCCACCTGGATTTTGACACCACAAATGACACCAGAGATTTCGGCTACTATAATTTTGAAACGGCCTGAAACGGTGCTTTTCGTAGATCCTTTACACTGCATTATTGAAACTTCTGATTTCAAAATTACAGACTGTAAGCATTTTAAAGGGGAAATGCTATACTTTTGTTCTACCTTTGAACTTTTCGTATAATTGAAGGGAAACTGCTTTTGAAAAACTGCGGTTTCCACCCTCTTATGAATCACCCCTTTCCCTTGGAGGGCACGGTGGTGATGGGAGAACTGAGACTATAAAGGAACGGCAGAGAATTTTTTCTACTGTAGGGGAGCACAGTGTGCTCCCATTTCTTTACCTATTCGCAGTGTCAGATACCGTTCTGCTACACATAAGATTAAGTCCACGCAGAGGGCGGCATGACAGTGCCGCCCAATTTTTTTTGTGCGTTATACCGCCCGGCACCTGCGAAGATAAATTGTATCGAACGCTTAATCCGCAGGTGCCGTACGTTACAACATGCCAAAGTGTTGCGCGACACTGTTATGTCGCGCCTGCGTTGACTTAATCTTATGTGTAGCAGAACGGTATCTGATACTGCGAACAGGTTACGAAAAACATGGAAGAAAAAATCCTCTGCCGTACTCCTTTTCGGAGCGATCACATGTCGGCAATCTGCGCCAGGCTATCCAAGGGAAAGGTAGGAGTCCAAAGAGGAAGGAAAACCGCAGGTTGTCCTTCCTTTTTGCCCCCGCGGCGGGCGCCGCGACGCTCCCGCCGTCCGCAGACGGCGAATCCCCCGCTGAGGTTCAGCGAAAAACTCCCCGCCCGTCAGGGGCGAACCCGCCTGCGGCAGTTCGCGTGCCCCGGTCAGCCGATGCAGAAAAAGAGCCGCCCGTCAGGGTCGAACCCGCCTGCGGCAGTTCGCGTGCCCCGCTCAGCCGATGCAGAAAAAGGAGCTGCCCGTCAGGGGCGAACCCGCCTGCGGCAGTTCGTGTGCCCTGGTCACCTTGTGTCGAGAAAAGAAAAGCACCGCAGAATTGCTTCCACAGTGCTCAAAGTATGCACTTTTACTCAAATCGCAGCAGCGTATCGACATCCTTACGCGCCGGCGCCTGCGGTTCCTGTGCCGGATGACCGAGTGCGATGAGCGCGGCCACTTCCTGACCCTCGGGGATTTCCACGACCTTGGCAACCTCAGCGGGATCGTAAACGCCCATGATGACCGTGCCGAGACCGAGCGCATGCGCGGACAGGCAGAAGGTCTGTGCGGCGATGCCCGCATCAAAGGACTGCCAGTGAGTGGCAAGCGGGGTACTGAACGAGCCGTCGCGCTCGTAGCCGGAGCGACCCTTGATCATGGTCAGCACGACCAGTGCCGGTGCACCGTGCGTGGTCTTCTGGTTGAAGGCGAAGTCCAGCATGCAGTCGTCCGCCAGCTTGTCCTTCTTTTCCTTGTCGGTCACAACGATGTAGCGCGCGATCTGCGTATTCTTCCAGCTCGGCGCAAAGGCAGCAGCTTCAACGACCTGACGAACCTCGTCCTCGGTCACAGGTTGCTCGGTGAACTTGCGGATGCTTCGGCGGGTTTTGATACATTCCAGTGCTTCCATGAGAATATCTTCCTTTTTAGAGTATGTTTGACTTTATTATAGCAGAGCGGAAAAGCAAGTGCAAGTTAATTATCCGCCATTACCTTAATATAGTAGCGGCGATGGCGCGGACCGTCGAACTCGCAGAAATACACGCCCTGCCAGATGCCGAGGATGGGCTTGCCGTCCTCGATGAGCACGGTCTGGCTCGGGCCGACATAGCTGCACTTGAGGTGCGCGGTCGAATTGCCCTCGGCATGCCGGAACTCGCGCCGGTCGGGAAACGCCTCGCGCAGACCGAGCAGCAGATCGTGCTGCACATCCGGGTCGGCGTTTTCGTTGATGGTGATACCGGCGGTCGTATGCGGGCAGTACACCACGGCAAGGCCGCTCTGCACGCCGCTTTCGCGGATGACTTCACGCAATCTGGCGGTGATATTGTACATGCCCTCGTGATCGGTCGAGATGGAAAATTCTCTGGTTTTCATGCTCATTCTCCTCGGCTTTCGTGCAGATAGGTCGCTTCCAGATCGGAAAGGTGCAGCTTTACGGCAAGCGGGTACTTCTCGAACGCATGCGCGAGTGCGAAGCTGCCGCCCTTGACCGACTCGTCAAAGCCGCCCATGTGCCAGCGCACGGCGATCGCTTCCTCGGTGCGCAGCCGCATGAACCGCTCGATCAGGAATACGGATTTTTCGCCGTGACCATACGGAAACTGGTCGTCTACTGCGTAAACCGGCACCTTTTCCCACTCGCCGCGGTCGTTTTTGCGGTTGCGGAGCTCGGTCTTGTAGAAACCGGCCTTGCACAGATCGTGCAGGAGCGAAACGATGGTGTAGCTTTCCAGATCGTCGGTTTCGGGATTGAAATGCTTGGAGATCAGCACGTTGTACACGTTGAGCGAGTGGTCGAGCAGACCGCCCTCATACGCAGCATGGAATCGCGTGGACGCGGGAGCCGTGAAGAAATCCGTGCCCTCAAGCCACGCAAGCAGCTTTTCCGCGCCCGGACGATGGATGTTTTTGTTGTAGGTTTCGATGAAAATCTCTTTATTTGACATGTTGTTCCTCCATTCGGGTGCGGGCAAGCCGCAGAAGCATATCCCGTCGATTGTCGGTCTGACCGTCTATCACGGCATCCAGCAGGGCGTGCAGCATTTCACCGACCGGTCTGCCGCGCAGACCGAGCGCCTGTAAATCGGCTCCGTTTACGGCAAGCTGCCGCAGCGAGAAGCATTGCTCCTGCGCGAGCACGCGGTTCAGCAGCGCTTCGGTCTCAAACAGCTGCGCCACATAGTCGCGGCTGGTGCCCTGACCGACCGCATCGCCTTTTTTGATCGCCAGCAGGTCGCGGAACCGCGCCTCTCCGATGCGCGACAGGCTGCGCCGCACCAGCTTTTCGTTGTCACCGAGCGGTGTGTCGTGCCGCTCGACCAGCAGGAGAATGCGCTCGCTGTCCTCGGTCGAAAACCGCAGGCGCGGCAAGAGCTCGCGCGACAGCGCAAGGCTCGCCCTGGGATGTCCCCGGAAATGCCCGATGCCTTGCTCGTCCACGGTCTTGCAGGCGGGCTTTCCGCTGTCGTGCAGCAGCATCGCCCACCGGAGCACCGGCTCGGCCGGCACCTGACCGACCGCGCGCACGGTGTGCTCCCACACATCGTACAGGTGGTGCGGATTCTGCTGCTGACAGCCCAGCATGGGCGCGAGCTCGGGCAGGGCAGAGGTGATAAGGTCGGCGTAAGTCATCAGTGTGCGCTGCACATAGCGGCCGCACAGCAGACCGGTCAGCTCCTCGCGGATGCGCTCGGCGGCAATGCAGTGCAGGCGATGCACCTGCCGCCGCATGGCAGCGGCGGTTTCCGGCTCGATGGCAAAACCCAGCTTGGACGCGAACCGCAGTCCGCGCAGGATGCGCAGCACGTCCTCCTGAAATCGGGTGTCTGCATCACCGACAGCACGTAGAATGCCGTTTTTGAGGTCGGTTTGCCCGCCAAACGGGTCGCACAGACCGCGTTCCGGGTGCCACGCCATTGCACCGACTGTAAAATCCCGGCGTGCCAGATCCTCACGGATGTCGGTGACAAAGCGCACGCCGTCCGGATGCCGTCCGTCCGAGTAGCCGCCCTCCGTGCGGTAGGTGGTAATCTCGAGCGGGCCGCCGTCCGTGAGCACGGTCAGCGTGCCGTGCCTGAGTCCGGTGGTGAGCACACGCGCGTCCGCGAACACAGCCTGCATCTGAGCCGGAGACGCGGACGTACACAAGTCCCAGTCGTGCGGCTCTGCGCCGCGCAGGCTGTCGCGCACGCAGCCGCCGACCGCCCACGCCTCAAATCCGGCACGCTCTAATTGCCGGATGGCGTGCGCCGCGTGTTCGGGCAGCTGCATCACTTTTTGTCCTGCTTTAGCTTGTACGAGCTGCCGTCCGGATTGATAACCACTGTGTTATCCAGCTGTGCCTTCAGGCTCTTGCGGAAATCGGCAACGTACTCCGCGCGGAGCTCCTGCTGCTCCTTCTTTTCTGCGTCGGTCAGTCCTTCGGTCTTGGCCTTTTTGGCAAGCGCGTTGATGCGTGCAATTTTTTCGTCAGTCATATTGCAAAATCTCCTTGATTATCCTTGTGCTATCTTTATATTATATCAAATTTCTATCCGGAATTAAAGTCTTTTGCGCACCCGCAGCAGGCGTTTCCGGTTATACCGCTGAATCCATGCGAACGGCAGGTTCGCCAGCTGAATCGCAAGCGCAATGACCGCATACCGGATGAGCCACGCCGTCCGGTCGGCGCTCAGCAGACAAAACCCGAGCGATACCCAGCCGAGCACACCGATCACATAATGAATCACCTCCGCGCGGCAGGTGATGAACAGAAAACGGTCGAGGTATGCCGTATCCCGCCCGGATTTGAGGTGCCGCTTGTCAAATTCGGGATTGAACTGCGGCAGCCGGTCCTTCCATTTCGGCAGACCGATTTTGCGGAAAACCCGCATTTCCCAGTCGGAAACCGTGAAAAAGCGCCGGTTCGGGTCGAACCACCGTGTCTGCACGTCCTTCGGCAGAGCGCACACTGCGCCAGCCGTACCGAAATGCAGTCCGACCCAGAACGCTGTATTCAGCAGGGTAATGAGCAGATCCTTCATGCGGTTTGCCTCCCTTCGTACTGCCTCTATCATACCATGATACCGCCGTTTGTTCAACCGAACCGCCTTGACCGACAGGCTTCTGCATGCTACAATAAGTGGAGATTCTTCTACGTTAAATCATAGTAAAGAGGTAGTCTATATGAAAATCGAAACAAAATGCCTGCATGAAGGCTACAAGCCGGAAAACGGCGGTCCGGGCGTCATGCCGATCGTGCAGTCCACCACTTACCGCTTTGACTCGACCGCAAAGATCGCGTCCCTGTTCGATATGCCGACAGAGTGCATCTACTCGCGCTTTGCCAACCCGACCTGCGATGCGGTAGAGAAGAAGATCGCATCCCTCGAGGGCGGCGTCGGCGCGATGCTGACTTCCTCGGGTCAGGCGGCATCCCTGCTGTCCATCCTCAATCTGTGCTCGGCAGGCGACAGCTTCATCGCGGCTTCCACCATCTACGGCGGCACGATCAACCTGTTCGGCGTAACGCTCAAAAAGCTCGGCATCGAGTGCATCTGGGCGGACGCAGAGGCGAGCGAGGAGGAAGTGCAGAAGCTGTTCAAGCCCAACACCAAGGCGGTGTTCGGTGAGACGCTTGCAAATCCGGCTCTGACCGTGTTCGACATTGAAAAGTGGGCGAACATCGCGCACAAGAACAACGTGCCGCTCATCGTGGACAACACGTTCGCAACGCCGGTGCTGTGCCGACCGATCGAATGGGGCGCGGATATTGTCATCCACTCCACCACCAAGTACATGGACGGCCATGCCGTACAGGGCGGCGGCGTGATCGTGGACGGCGGCAAGTTTGACTGGGCGGCATCGGGCAAGTTCCCGGATTTCACCGAGCCGGACGAAAGCTACCACGGCGTGGTCTACACCCGCGAGTTCGGCGCGATGGCGTACATCATCAAGGCGCGTATGCAGCTGATGCGCGACTTCGGCTGCTATCCGGCGGCGCACTCGGCGTTCCTGCTCAACCTCGGTCTGGAGACCCTTCCGGTGCGTATGCGTCAGTACTGCGAGAACGCGCTGACCGTTGCCAAGTTCCTCGAGTCGAGCGACAAGATCGCATCCGTCCGCTATCCGGCACTGCCGGGCAACGAGCACTACGAGCGTGCGCAGAAGTACCTGCCGATGGGCACCTCGGGCGTTATGTCCATCGACATCAAGGGCGGTCGCGCTCCGGCGATGAAGTTCATGGACAGCCTCAAGCTGGCGTGCAATGAGGTTCATGTTGCCGACATCCGCACCTGCGTGCTGCATCCGGCGTCCGAAACCCACCGTCAGCTGACCGACGAGCAGCTGGTTGCCGCAGGCATTGAGCCGGGCATGGTGCGTATTTCGGTCGGTCTGGAGAATGTTGAGGACATTATCGCTGACCTCAAGCAGGCGCTCGACACCCTCGATTAAGACGATTTCATCGTCTTAATCGAAGAGAACGTACCGAACACGTTCGGATACGTCCCATACGAACATCGGCGCGTCGCACGGCGGCACACCGATGTTCTTTCTTGTATAAAAAGTCAGGCGCATGTCCTGACTTTTTATGAATTTCTGCGAAATTCTATTAAATGCGCGCTACGCGCAAAAAGAAAGGTTAAACTATGCGTATTCGCTCTATTGAGGCATCCGACCGCGAATTTTTTATCGACCGCTGCCATGCGTTCTATAAAACGCCTGCCTGCGACCACGAAATCCCGCAGCAGAACGCCGAACGCACGTTTGAGCTGCTCCTGCACGGCACGCCGTATGCGGACTGCCTGATTGCCGAGGACGAGAACGGACAGCCGTGCGCGTACTGTCTGCTGGCGCTCACCTGGTCGAATGAGGCGGGCGGTCTGTGCGTCTGGCTGGAGGAAATCATGGTGGATGACGAGCAGCGCGGCAAGGGCATCGGCAGCAGGATTATTGCCGCGGTGCACGAAAAGTACAACACAGCCGCGCGTTATCGTCTGGAGGTAACGGAAAGCAACGTGCGGGCAAGTGCCCTCTATCACATGCTCGGCTTTGAGGATTTGGAGTACAGGCAGATGATACTGGACACGCCGCCGCTCGGCTAAGCAGATCGTTGGTATTTTTGTCACAAACTTGTTACAAATTACCTCTTGATTTTGTGCACTAAGCGCACTATAATAAAGACATCAAAAGGAAGGAAGGTGGGTCCGATGGACAGTGAAATCCAGCAGTACGCGGGAGATATCCTTGCACATCCGCGTTTTCAGCAGCTTCGCACGTTCTGTCACCACGGACTGGACAACTCTGTGTATGACCATTCCGTTGCGGTAGCGGAAGCAGCCTGTCAGATCGCCCGCCTGATGCGTCTGTCGGAGAGCGAAACGACTTCGGTTGTCCGTGCCGCGCTGCTGCATGACTTTTTCGGCTATGACTGGCACGGCGAGCGCTTTCGTCGTTATCTGAGCCATTTTTCCGGCGTGCACCGCATTGCCCACATGCACGGGTTCATTCACGGCCACATCGCAGCCGACCGCGCCAAGCATACCTTCGGTCTGTCCGAGCGGGAGTGCGAAGCCATCGCACGGCACATGTTTCCGCTGGCGGCCATGCCGCGCACAAGAATCGCGTGGATCGTCACCGTGGCGGATAAAGCCGTGGCATCCAAGGAAATGACCGCCGCTGTCGGTGGTTACGTCTCGCACGCGTACCATAAAATTTTCGCATAAAAAAGCACCCGATCTCCATTGTGTCTGTTGGAGATCGGGTTTTTGTTATTCGTAGATGGAGTCGATCATTTCCTTTACCTCATCTACCGAAAGCGGTGCAGAAATCAGCACTTCATATTGGTCAATCATGGCAACCGCGTTGATTTGTTCCAGATTGTGCATGATGTACCATGTGGCGTTTGGTTTTTTATATTCGATAACCGGACGGCTATCCTTTTCGATGCCACCGGCACTGCCGTTTAGTGGAACTTCAATGAGTACCAAAATATTAGGACCGTTAGGGTCGGTGGGTTTTGTATAAGAACCGACAAAAGTTACTCGATCGGAGAGATAATCTTTTGTGATTTGAATTTGGGGTATGGAATACGCAGAAGGAATTTTAGTAGGTGCCATTTTCTGTTTTACACCGAATTCCGCTAAAGCGGTTTTCAAATCCGCATTGGTGATATCGAAATACTCCATAACGTGCATTTCATTCCAAGTGGACTCGGTTTTCTCTAAGTTGGTATCGGACAAATCCGTATCCGGTAAATCTTCATATCCGGGTTCAGGTACCTGTGGGTCAGCAGGCAGAGGATTTGCCTCTGAGCCGAGCGGGGCATTCGGGTCGTATTCCACCGTGTCGGTCGCATGCTCATAATTCACCGATGTACCATCCGGAAAATGCGTATAGCCATCCTCGGTGGTCTCAAAATCGTCATGTCCACTCTGGAAAAAGCCGAACGTCTCGGAATCCCACATCGCCGCATAGTCGAACGGATTGTGTCCGGTAGCCAGTGCAAATACGGTTCCTGCGGCGAAAACAGCCGCCGCGACAACAAAAACGCGGTAGCACAGCCGCCGCCCGCGGTGCGGCTTGACGAAAAATTCCTTATGGTCGGCCTTGAACTTTTTGAGTGACGCTTCTGTGTCGATTTCCGGCGCGTCCGTCTGCGTCTGCAAATACTGCTCGAGTGCAGGCAGAGCCGCATCACCGTTTTCGCAAACCGCGTCCATCAGCCGGAACAGCTCGTCAATCTGCTTAGAATCCTGCATTGTCGTCACTCCTTTCCATAAGTTCGGCGCAGTGCCGCCGTGCGCGGCTGTACTGGCTGCGGCAGGCGGTCTCGGAAATGCCGAGTTTTTCCGAAATGGTGGAATAGTCCATGTCCTCAGCGAGCCGCAGGGTAAGAATGCGCTGTTCGGACGCGGATAAGCCCTTTGGCAGCATACCGGAAAACGGTATCAGCTCGGGTTCGGCGGTACGCAGAATGTTTTCCTCAAGCGGCGTGGCCGCGTGTCTGCACTGCATGCGGTATTCACTGATGGCATTGTTTTTCAGCACGCGGAACAGCCATTTGACCGGCTGCTCGTGCTCCATCACGCTGTTTATCCTTGCCAGCAGGATGAAAAAGGTGTCGGCCACAATGTCCTCGGCAATATCGCGGCTACCGACAATGGGCAGAACGGTCTGCACCATCATCGAGTAATATTTTGTATATAATTCCTCGAAAAAGAGGATTTGCTTCTGTGTCAATTTGGTTCCCCCTCGGGTTGGAAATGATACCATTCAATTATACAACGCCTGAGCGGGATTTTCTGTGGCAAATTTTTTGAAAAAAATTCGTAGCGGTTTGTTGTCACAAAACGGCGCTCCCGGTCGTTATAATAGTATCAGGAAAATAGATTGACAGAATATGATTTTTGTTGTATACCATAGGTATGGATAGAAAAAACTGTATTTTATTATGTGGAGGGGCAATTATGACTAAGTTCAAGAAAATCGTAAGCGGCACACTCGCGGGCTGCCTGATGGCGTCCGCACTGATGATGAGCGCAGGCGCAGCAAATGTGCAGACCTATATACCGTCGGGTACGGTGCAGGCAGCTGCACAGAATACGGCGCAGACCCGCACCGCCGTAAAAATCAATCCGCAGAGCGCGGACATCTATGTAGAGGGCATTCCGGCTGCTTTCCCGAGCGAGGACGGCAAGACGGTTTACACGGCGCTGAGCTACAACGGCTCGACCTATATGCCGCTGCGCACGGTTGGCCGCTGGATGGGCAAAAATATCTCGTGGGACAGTGCATCGCGCACGGTATTCCTGTCGGGTACTACGGAAAAGTCGTATCCGTGTGCGGATGATGACGCGTACCACAAAGAAGACGTGAAATATGTCGGTGCGACCGGCACGGCTACGCTCGATAAGGGCGTGAAGGTGCTCGTGGACGGCAAACAGCAGACCTTCAAAAACCAGAAGGGCGAGACGATTTATCCGCTCTTCTACGCAAACTCCATCTATCTGCCGCTGCGCAACATCGGTGAGCTGACCGGCATGGATGTAACGTGGTACAGCGCCAAGGCGGAGAACGACGTGAATGCCATCTTCCTGCGCATGCCGCTTTCGGACAGCAAACGCGCCGAAATGGAAGCCTACGCGACGAACCTCATGAAGCAGCTGCTCGATATGCGAACGGATACGCAAAAGTTCGAGAATTGCGATTCTGCGGTGAAAAACGGCAGTTATACCGACTATGTGATTACCGATAAGGCGGCTGCTATGGCGGCTCTGGATTCCATCAAGCGCAAGGCGCAGACCATCCGCAGCGGCATGACCGAGCAGGCCAACCCGATTCGCTACTACAACAGCAGCCTGATGAACGAACTGGATTTCCTCATCAATAACGCGGATACCGTAATGGATCGTGTAAAGAACGGTCGGGTCGTGGTCGGCAGCAGCAATCCGGATACGAGCGTAGTCGATCAGACCGCCGTTATGTTCGGCGCGGATGATACCATGCTCGACTGCGAACGTATGGTTCGCATGCTGCGGCAGAATATGGACAGATTATTCTAACAGGCAAACAATAACAGGCAAACAAAAGAAGCTGAGACAAAATCTCAGCTTCTTTTTCATGTTATCCGCCGCAGACCGAGCAGGCCGTGTAACCCTGCCGCTTGGCCTCGGAAAGCGACATTGGAATCTGGCTTTTCTTCAAATACCGGCAGCCGGCGCTGTGATATTTAGAGCCGGTGTTCGTGACGTAAACCGTTTCGCTCTGGTCGTCCGAGCTGCTGTAAGCTGCCGGGACGGACGAACTGTCACTCGAGGAACCGCCGGAGGACGAACCGCTCGATGCACCTGCTTTGAGCGTATCCACCTGTTTCTGTAAATCCGCCTTCTGGCTCGTGAGCGTGTCCACCTGACTTTGCAGGCCGTTCTTCTCCTCGGTGAGCGAAGCCACCTGCGCTTTCAAACCGTCAATGGTCGGCTGGGATTCGTCCGCCTGCGCCTGCAGGTCGGAGACCGAGCCTTCCAGATGGATTACCTGCGACTGCAGGGAAGCGGTCTCGTTCATCTGCTCCGCCAGATGATGATAATAGGTGTACGATGCACCGCCTAAAACACAGTTCAGCAGCAGAGAAGCCGCGATTACAAGTGTTTTCAGCGTGTTTTTGTCAAATTTTTTGCCATCCATGGATGTCCTCGCTCCTTTCAGTCCGGTTTCATTGTATCGCCTAAAATCTGGCTGTGTAAATGCGACAGAGCGAATTGTCGATATCTGTCGAACTTATGGCAGCACTTTTGCGGCGATGTTTGTATAATTTTCGTGTCTAACATTGAAAAACAGTCGGGAAGTGTGTATAATGAAACTAACTGAAAGTATCTGAGGATATGCAAAGTTATTTCTCATTTTGGAGCGTAAAAATTTATGGCATATGAAAAAAACAGACGCCGTCCTCCGGTCGAGGATGACGGCACGCTGATCGAGGGACGCAACGCCGTCCTCGAAACGCTGCGCGCAGGCCGTGCAGTGGATAAGGTGTTTGTGGCCGAAGGCGCACACATCGGTGATGTGGCGGCAGAAGCGCGCAGGCATCGCGTTCCGGTCGTCACCTGCGACCGGCGCAAGCTGGACGGCATGAGCCCGACCGGCAACCATCAGGGCGTTATCGCACAGGCGGCGGCACAGGAGTACGTCTCGCTCGACGATATTTTCCGCGTCGCCGAGGAGCGCAGTGAGGTGCCGCTCATCGTTGTCTGCGACGGCATCGAGGACCCGCATAATCTGGGTGCGATCATCCGTTCGGCAGAGACCGCAGGTGCACACGGCGTTATCATCCCGAAGCGCAGAGCTGTCGGTCTGACCGCGGCTGTCGCTCGTTCGGCAGCGGGTGCACTCGCGTATGTCGGCGTACATAAGGCAAACAACCTTGCGTCCACGCTCGATGAACTCAAGGAACGCGGTGTATGGCTGTTCGGCGCGGAGGCTGACGGTACGGTCGGCCTGTATGACGCACCGTTTGACCGCCCGACCGCCATCATCATCGGCTCGGAAGGACAGGGGCTCAGCCGCCTGACCCGCGACAAGTGCGACTACATCGTCAGCATCCCGATGAGAGGCCGTGTCAATTCGCTGAACGCATCCAACGCGGCGGCTGTGCTGCTGTTTGAGGCGCTTCGCCGACGTACACAGGGCAATTAAGGGGGGAAGTGAACATGGATAGAAAAGACGATATGGATCTGGAATCGCTGAAAAATATGCTCAGCGACGTACCGGATACCGATGAATTTGATCTGGATTCCATCATCGCCGAGGTGTCCGGTCAGGCGCCCGCAAAGGCGGCAGAGCCAATGCCTAAGGCATCGGCAGAGCCGGAAAAGCCGGTCGAGCCGCAGCCCGCACCGGCGGCAGAGACCAAGGCAGAGGAGCCGCAGACGGCTCCCAGAAATAAGAAGGATAAAACGGCAAAGAAGGCCGCAGAGACCGCCGCCGCAGCCGCCGAACACGAGTCCGTTGAAGAAGCGCGCGAAGCGCGCATCGCGGCGCGCGAGCAGAAAATGGAAGAGCGTGAGCGCAGGACCGCGCAGAAGATCGCAGAGCGGCAGGCACGCCGCGAGGCCAAGCTGGCAGAAAAGGAAGCTGCCGAGAAGGCTGCCGAGCAGCAGGAGATCGTGGAAGAAGCTGCTGCCGAGGAAGCAAGCCGCAAGGCAAGCATCTCGCGCAAGCAGGCAAGAGCGGCACGCATTGCCGCCGATCAGGCCGAGGAAGAGGAAGATATCAAGCTGGTCGATCCCGAGGTAGCTATGCACGCGGCACGCCGCCGTTCGGGCATTCTGTCGTTCCGGTCGCTGCTGGTGCTGATCCTTGCCGCAGCTGCCGCGTATCTCAGCTTTGCACCGAGCTTTAAGGCACTGCCGCTTCCGGTCGTGCTCGATATTCTGCAGAATCCGACCATCGGCATCGGCGCACTGGCTGCTCTGCAGATCCTGGCGCTGCTGATCGGTATTGACGTGTTCGGCAACGGCTTTTCCTCGCTGCTGCATGGCCGTCCGGCACGCGGCACGCTCGTGTCGTTCGCGGCGCTGGCATCGCTGCTGCACTGTGCCTCTCTGCTGGTATTTCCGGATCAGGGCGGCGTCGCCGTACCGTACACGGCGGTTTCCATCCTTCTGCTTTACGCCGAAATGCGTGAGGCACGCGGCCGCAGTCTGGCGCAGGCGCGTTCCTATCGTGCCGTCTGCGAGGCAGAGCAGCCGCTGGCGGTTTACAGCCACTACGACAGCGATATTGACGCGTGCAATGCCGTCAAGTGCCCGCTGTACGACGCAAGCTCGTTCCTGACCGAGATCGAGCGCCCGGACACGGTTGACCGCTTCTCGCTCATCTATACGCCGATTGCACTGGCGCTCGCAATCATCCTGTCGCTGGTCGCTTCGTTCAACTGCGGCGAGCCGGTGCGCTTCTTCTGGGCGTTCTCGGCAATCCTGTCGGTGTCCGCGCCGATCGGTCTGCTGTGCGCGTTCGGCGCAAGCTACAAGAACACCGCAAGCCGCCTGCTGCGCTCGGGTGCAGCCATTGCGGGTGCGCGTCAGGCTAACCTGCTGCGCGGCACGGAGAAGGTCATGCTGCTCGAGAACGATCTGTTCCCGACCGGCTCGATCGAGCTTGAGGCCATCGACAATCTGGGCCGTATCACGGACGAGCAGATTCTCGGCTGTGCAGCCGCGCTGACCGAATCCGCCGGTCTGGAGCTGGGCCGCGTGCTGACCGATACCACGAAAGAGCGCTTCGGCATCACCTTCACCGCGCGTGACGTGCGTCTGGTCGAGGGCGGTGTAACCGGCGCTGTCGGCACCAGCCGCATCGTGCTCGGCACGGCAGCGCTCATGGTCAAGATGGGCGTTCCGATCGAATCCGGCCATAAGGGTCAGATCAACATGTATCTGGTTGTGGATAACGCGCTCGCAGGCGTGCTGACCATGCGTTACCAGACCACCAAGAATACCTATAAGGCGATGCGCCTCATGCGCCGCATGCACATGAATGCGGTCCTCGCTGTTCGTGATTTCAATATCTCTCCGGCGATGATTGAGGAGGAGTTTGACCTTCGACGCGGCTTTGCCGACCAGCCGGACCCGGCAGGCGTGGATCGTCTGCTGAATCCGAATTACGCCAAGGGCGATGCACCGGCAGCTATCCTCACCCGCGAGGGTGCCGGTCCGTTCATGCAGGTGCTCCGCGGCGCGGATAAGCTGGCGGGCGCCGTCCGTTCGGCGCTGACGCTCGGCACGTTCGCTGGCCTGCTTGGTATGCTGATCGTGTTCTACCTGCTGTACCAGAACGCCGCAGACGCGCTTCCGGTGATGAATATCCTGCTGTATCAGCTTATTTGGTACATTCCGGTGTTTATTATCACCCAGCAGACGAGATAAGACATAGAAAAAACCTCCGTATGGTTCATACGGAGGTTTTTGCGTTTTCTGGCAGTAATTAGGCGGGGGACACGAGCGGCATCAGCGGGTTTGCCCTGTCCGGGCGGCAGCCTTTTTCTCTGCACCGGCTGAGCGGGGTGCGCGAACTGCCGCAGGCGGGTTCGCCCCTGACGGGCGGCAGCCTTTTTTCAGCACCGGCTGACTGGGGTGCGCGAACTGCCGCAGGCGTGTTCGTCCCTAACGGGCGGGGAGTTTTTCGCTGAGATTCAGCGAGGGGATTCGCCGTCTGCGGACGGCGGGAACGTGCCGCTCCCCGCGGCGGGGCAAGAGGGTAGACACCAAGGTTTCTACCCTCTTAACTCCCACTTCCTTTTATTTCTTAGCCTGGCGCAGATTGCCGATATGCGACCGCTTCGAAAATAGGGGAACGGCAGTCGGGTTACCACAGCGTGTCTTTCGTGAAATATTCGCAGTTCACAGACAGCGTACTGCTACACAGACCGGAAAGTCTTCGCAGGCGCGGCATAGCAGTGCCGCGCAATTCTTTAGCGCGTTATGATAGACAGCACCTACGAGGATAAATTGTACCGAACGCTTAATCCGTAGGTGCTGTCCGCAAACTCCAGACTTACGACTTGCGCGGCACTGCTATGCCGCGCCTGCGCAGATTTAACCGTATGTGTAGCAGAACACTATCTGACCCTGCGAATAGGTTAAGAAAAACACGGAAGAAAAAATCCTCTGCCGTACCCCTTTTCGCAGCGGTCACATGTAGGCAATCTGCGCCAGACCCTCCAAGGGAAAGGTAGGAGTTCAAAGAGGAAGGAAAACCGCAGGTTGTCCTTCCTTTTTGCCCCTGCCGCGGGGCGCGGCACGTTCCCGCCGTCCGCAGACGGCGAATCCCTGCTGAGGTTCAGCGGAAAACTCTCCGCCCGTTAGGGGCGAACCCGCTAACGCAGTTCGCGTGCCCCGCTCAGCCGGTGCAGAGAAAGGAGCCGCCCCGTTAGGGCGAACCTGCTGACGCAGTTCGAGCACCCCGCTCAGCCAGTGCAGAAAACAAGTCTCGTGTTTAAGTTAAACTGTTTTTCCGATAATGCGACGGCGAAACGCCATACACAAGCCGAAACCGCTTGATAAAGTAGCTGAAATTATCAAATCCAACGCGAAACCCGACCTCCATGACCGGCAGATCGGTCTCACGGAGCAGACGCGCCGCCTGCTCGATTCGCAGGGAATTGATATGCTGGGTGAAGGTCCTTCCGAAATTATCCCGGAAAAAGGTGCTGAAATACTGCGGCGACAATCCAAACTCCGCTGCAACCGCCGACAGCGAGAGCGGTTCGGTGAAATGCTCACCGAGGTAGCCGACGATCTCCTTGAGCTGCTGCGCCTTATAGTCCGCGCCCGGGCGCATTTGATGTCCGATGAGTCTGTCGTACTGCGCGCACACCGCCACAATGCCGAGCAGCGCGGCTTTCACGGCAAGCTGACAGCCGGGCGCCTGCACCTGCCACGCGCGCACGATCTGTGCGAGCAGCGTACGGATTTCGTTCTGCCCGGGTTCACCGGCGCGAATACAGGTGCCGAATCGCAGCCGTCCCTCGGCGAGCGGCGACAGCAGCGCGAATTCGCTCTGGTCGGCGCGCGAAAACTGAAGGAAATCCGCCGCAAACACGAACGAGCGGAACTGATTTTCCCGTCCGGCGGCACGAATTTCGTGCAATTCCTCACCGGCGGCGAAGAACACATCGCCGTGCGTGCCCTCGTAGGTGTGGTCAGCGATGGTGAGCGAAACGTGGCCCGCGTCCACCGTGATGATTTCCAGCTCCGGGTGCCAGTGATAGGGGATGAAATCGCTGTCATCGGCCTCGCTGCCGTCCAGCGCGGGGTAGATCTGGAACGGAAACGCAAGTGTGCCGTGCTCTTTTTTCTCTCGGCGGGCTGCATCCATGGCGAAAATCCTTTCTGATGCACACGCTGCGTGCATACCTTAAAATCGTGTTATTACTGCTGAAGAAATTGCAAGCAATCCTTTGAATATCTGCTATAATTATAGATGAAAAAGGAAGGGAAGGCAAGAGTGCGACATAAACCAATCGTATTTTTGTTGTATCATTTGCGAGAAAATCCGCTTGGATTTTTGTGCTGAATGCCAAAGCCTTTCCGCACCGCGCCGAATCCGTTCAATGAGTGGTTGAAACTGGCTGCTATGGCGTGGTATAATGATAACAGATAGGCTGTTTTACACAGCTGAATCTGCGTGATCGGGTGGGATATACCGGTCACCGCACCAAAAAATTATTTTTTGGAGGGAATTCCTATGTACATGGATAAGCAGGTCAAGCGCGGATACAACGAGTACATCCGTCTTGACGAAGGCATCGGCAAGGATGCCATGATGGACGTTGCTCTCCTCGTGATGGAAGACGGCGACACCTGGAGCTGCGAGGAGCCTGAAAAGGAAGTTGCAGCACTGGTATTCGACGGCAAGTGCACCATCAAGTGGGAGAATGAGTCCTACGACGTAGACCGTCCGAATCCGTTCGATTACAACCCGTCCTGCCTGCACGTTTGCAAGGGCGTAAAGTTCGAGATCATCGCGCACGGTCCGTGCAACATCTACATCCAGAAGACTTTGAACGAAAAGACCTTCCCGAGCAAGATGTACAAGCCGGAAGACACCGATACCTGGGCACGCGGCAACAAGGGCGAGCTGATGGGCTGCATCAAGCGTGATGTACGCACCTGCTTCGATCTGGACAACGCGCCGTACTCCAACATGGTACTGGGCGAGGTTGTCAACCTGCCGGGCAAGTGGTCCTCTTACCCGCCGCATCATCATCCGCAGCCGGAGTGCTACTTCTACCGCTTCGACAAGCCGATGGGCTTCGGCGCTGGCTGGGGCAACGGCGAGATTTACGAGACCCATCACAACGGCCTCGCTATCATCACCGACAAGATGCACTCTCAGGTAACCGCACCGGGCTACTCCTGCTGCTACGCATGGGGCATCCGTCATCTGCCGGGCAACCCGTGGGACAAGACCCGCATCGACGACGAGGAGCACCTGTGGCTGCTTGAGGACGATGCCAACGATCATATCTGGCACTGCCCGAGCGGCAACTAAAGCCTGCCGGAGTATAGGGGGGACGCTGTCCCCCCTATATACGAAAAAAGTTCCGTAGAAACTTTTTTCGATACCCCCCTCTCGTCCGCACGGCGGACGAGGCTCGGGACACGGTGTCCCGAGGCAGGGGTATCAAAGTCCGGCGGAGCTGGACTTTGATAAGGAACTGCATCTGCCGCGTGCGCGCGGCAGGCACGAGACCTGTCTCGTGCGTTTGGGAACCTATGGTTCCCTTGCCCCTCCTTTTGGAGAGGGAGGGTGCTAAGTCAAGGCTTGTTGGAGACTGGCTTTGATTCATTATTATTTGTATTCTATTTAGGAGGATTTCCAACATGATTCATATGGAAACCGTTCGTCTGACTGCGTCTCAGGCACTCGTTCGCTTCCTCGAGAACCAGTATATCAGCTACATTGATATGGATGGCAACGAGCAGGAGCACAAGTTCGTTAAGGGCATCTTCATGCTGCCGGGCCACGGCAACGTAGTTGGCTTCGCTAACGGCGTTGAGCAGGAGCTCAAGGACATGGTTGTTTACCAGGGCAAGAACGAGCAGGGCATGGCTCTGGCTGCAGTTGGCTACGCTAAGCAGATGCGCCGCAAGTCCATCTTCGCCTGCACCTCTTCCGTAGGCCCCGGCGCGTGCAACATGGTTACCGCTGCTGCAACCGCTACCGCTAACAACATTCCGGTCCTGATCCTGCCGGGCGACATCTACGCTTCCCGTCAGCCGGACCCGGTTCTCCAGCAGATGGAGCAGCCGCAGAACCTGTCCATCTCCGCTCATGATGCTTTCCAGGCTGTTACCAAGTACTGGGGCCGTATCAACCGTCCGGAGCAGGTTATGACCGACATGATCTCCGCTATGCGTGTTCTGACCGATACCGCTAACACCGGTGCTGTTGCAATTTCTCTGCCGCAGGACGTTCAGGCTGAAGCATACGATTACCCGGTTGACTTCTTCAAGAAGCGCGTATGGCGCGTTGACCGCCGTCCGATTACCAAGTACGCTCTGGACAAGGCTGTTGAGGTCATCAAGAACGCAAAGAAGCCGCTCCTGATCTGCGGCGGCGGCGTTCGTTATGCTGAGGCACACAAGGTATTCAAGAAGTTCGCTGAGGACTTCGGCATCGCATTCGGCGAGACCCAGGCCGGCAAGTCCGCTGTTGTTTGGGATCACGAGCTGAACCTCGGCGGTCTGGGCACCACCGGCGGCATCGCTGCAAACAAGCTGGCGCACGAGGCTGACGTTGTCATCGGCGTTGGCACCCGTTACACCGACTTCACCACCGCTTCCAAGTGGCTGTACCGCACCGACGCTAAGTTCGTCAACATCAACCCGTCCGAGTTCCAGGCTTACAAGATGGACGCTACTCCGGTCGTTGCTGACGCAAACGAGGCTCTGACCGCAATTGGTGAGGAGCTGGCTAAGATCGGCTACCACACCGATAAGGCTTACGCTGAGGAGGTTGCTGCTCTGCGCAAGGAGTGGTGGACTGAGGTTGAGCGTCTGGACAAGGTTGAGTACACCGATCCGGAGCACTTCACCCCGGAGTGCAACGACGACAACCGTGAGTGCGTTGAGAAGTACATCGAGGATACCGGCTGCAAGCTGTGCCAGACCACCGTTCTGGGCACCATCAACCACATGATCGATGACAACGCTATCGTATGTGCTGCAGCAGGCTCTCTGCCGGGCGACATGCAGGGTCTGTGGCGTGCCCGCAAGGAGAACACCTACCACATGGAGTACGGTTACTCCTGCATGGGTTACGAGGTTGCTTCTGCTCTGGGCGCTAAGATCGCTTGCCCGGATCAGGAAGTTTACGCTATGTGCGGCGACGGTTCCTTCGACATGCTGCACTCTGAGCTGATCACTTCGGTTCAGATGGGCCACAAGATCAACGTAATGCTGTTCGATAACGCTTCCTTCGGCTGCATCAACAACCTCGAGGTTTCCAACGGCAACGCTTCCATCTGCACCGAGAAGAACATGCTTGAGGAAGGCGTAACCAACGGCGTACACAAGGGCAAGGTAATCCAGGTAGATTACGCTGCAATCGGCGCTGCTTACGGCTGCAAGACCTACACCGTTAAGACTCTTGACGAGCTGAAGGCTGCAATCGAGGACGCTAAGAAGCAGACCGTTTCCACCCTGATTGACATGAAGGTTCTGCCGAAGACCATGTCCGCAGGTTACGAGGCTTGGTGGCGTGTAGGCGTAGCTGAGGTATCTCAGAAGGCTGAGGTTCAGGCTGCCCGCAAGCGCATCGAGGATCACCTGTTCGAGTCCCGCCACTATTAATAGCGCGCGATAAACTCGCTTTAGGTTTACGAAAGCTCCCAACCGTGAGGTTGGGAGCTTTTTTACGGTTTCAAGTATGCTGAATGGGAAATGGGAAATGGCGCTATCCTTGCGCTCAGCCCGCCCTGCAGTACCGATATAGAATAAAAGAACTCCTCCCATCGCTTCAGACGGGAGGAGTTCTTTTTTACAGCATCTGCAGCAGCTCGATCTGCTCACCGGACGGACCGGTAAAGAACCAGTTCTGCAGGCCGCCGAAGGTATTCGGCAGCACCTTCTTCTCCGGTGCGGTGAAGCTGATAACGCCTGCCGCCTTGAGGTCAGCCGCGGTCTTGTCGAGGTCGTCAACGTAGACTGCGAAGTGCGGGATGCTGCCCTCGCCGGACGGCACGAGCGTGCCTGCGGGCGGCTCGATCAGCTCGAGCAGGAAGCCGCCGAATTCAACGAGCGCCAGCTTCTTCAGGCCTTCCGGCGTCTCTACGCCGTCGCGCTTGAATACACTGCCGCCGATCATCTCGTAAAATGCAATGCTCTGGTCCATATCTACGGTGTAGATCGCAATATGGCCGATACCTTTATAGTGTTCCTTCATGGTGATTCCTCCTTGTGCGGGCGTTCTCGCCTTAGTATTAGCATAGCACGTTTTTGCGGATTTGCATAGGGGATAGGCATAAAAAAACGACCGTCGAAAGACGGTCGTTTTGAGTTGCATTACTGAACAGAATCGGAAACAGAAGCAGTGGTCTGATTCTCGAGGTAGTTCTGGTAGGTGGTCTTCTCGCTCTTGCCGAAGCCAAGGGGAGAGAAGATTACATAAGCCAGAACCATGATCAGCAGGGTAACGGTAGCCCAGATCTTGCCGTTCTTCCACGGGGTCAGATCTACAGCGCCTACGTCCTTCAGCTCGAAATCGGTTGCACGCGGATGCTTCTTAACGATTACCCACATCAGCAGCATGTCGAATACGAACAGGATCGCGGTGAAGTACAGGTAGTGGATGTTGTTCAGTGCCGGGATTACGTTGCGCAGACCGAACTGGAGAATGAAGTACAGAACAACGTGTACCGGGATGACGATCTTAGCAGCGATAGCCGGAACCTTCTTCCAGAAGAAGCCGCACAGCAGGCAAACAAAGATCGGGGTGTTGAACGCAGCGAAAGCAGAGTTTACGAAGCTCGTGATGCCGCCCATGTACAGCATGAACGGGGACATGATGGTGGAAACAACTGCTACTACAGTACCGAAGTTCTGACCGATCTTAACCATGCGGGCATCGGATGCGGTCGGGTTGAACAGCGGACGGTGAATGTCGAGTGCGTAGATGGTGGATGCGGAGTTCAGTACCGAGTTGAAGGAGGACAGGATCGCGCCGAACATTACAGCAGCGAAGAAGCCCAGGATCGGCTTCGGCATAACCTGTGCTACCAGCATCGGGTAAGCGGAGTCGCCGGAACCCCAGTCCATGCCCGGGTAAGCCAGTGCGCAGATAACGCCCGGAACAACGATGATCAGCGGAGTCATGATCTTGAGGAAGCCTGCAAATACGGCGCCCTTCTGTGCTTCCTTCAGGTTCTTAGCACCGAAGGTACGCTGGATGATGGACTGGTTGGTTGCCCAGTAGTACATGTTGTTGACCAGCAGACCGGTGAACAGCAGCGGCCACGGGAGCCACGGCTCCGGGGTGTTAATCTCGTTGATGGCGTTCAGGTAGGACGGATTGGTGTGCAGGAACTTGTCGAAGCCGTCCACGAAGGAGCCGTCGCCGCCGAGCTGGCCGGACAGGAACATGAAGCCGAATACCGGAACCAGCAGGCCGCCGACGATCAGGCCGAGGCCGTTGATGGAGTCGGACAGTGCGATTGCCTTCAGGCCGCCGAAGATGGCGTAGATAGAACCGATGATTGCGGTTGCAACACATACGATTGCGATTGCTGCGAAACGGGAAATACCAAACATCTTGTCAATGCCGAAGATGTTTACGAATACCTGTGCGCCTGCGTACAGGATGTTCGGCAGCATGATTACAACGTAGCTGAGCAGTACGATGATGGAAACCAGACGGCGGGTGCCTTCGTCGTAGCGCTGCTCAAAGAACTGCGGAACGGTGGTCAGACCGGTCTTCAGGTACTTCGGCATCAGTACGAATGCGAGGATTACCAGAGCGATTGCAGAGGTTACCTCCCAGCCCATGGTGGACATGCCGACGCGAACTGCCTGACCGTTGTTGCCAACGAGCTGTTCTGCGGAAAGGTTGGTCATCAGCAGAGAACCGGCGATGACCGGGCCGGTCAGGCTGCGGCCGCCGAGATAGTAGCCGTCCTGCGTGTCGAGGTTGTCACCACGGGTTTTCCACCACGAGATGAGTGCGACGAGTGCCGTGAACGCCACGAAGGTGATCGCGGTAAACGCCATGGAGTTTACGAAGTTCATCTTTTTCTCCCCTTGTAAAAATTTCGTGTCCCGGCGGAGATCCCTCAAAATCCACCGGAACTTCGTGAATGTACAGCACCGATTTGCGCTTGCGTGCGCGTGCCCGCAAGATCCCAAAAAACAAGACCGTCAATCGAAGGACTGAAGATCTGTTAAATGGGCAAACCGCGTTGCCGCTTGTCCGAAAGTTATTTTAACACTATATAAGAACTATAGCAAAGCATTTTTTTTACTTTTTTCGCACTTTGGATACTTGCACATAAACAAGAAGGTGTATTTGTGCATTTCGACGTTAACTGAACGCAGATTTACAAAGTGAACGTTAAAAAATTATCAGGAACAACAAAAAAATTCGTAAAACTGTATCTTTTTTACAAGGAAAAATCCCCACATAAAGTGGGGATTTTGCACGGAATTACGGTGTATACCATTCATCGCTGCGATTTTTTGCGTCAAAAATCTGCGCATATTCCGCATTGTGATAATCGTTCAGCAGGTCGTTTTCCGGCTGTTCGCTCTGCGGATACCAGGTGCCGTCCGGCAGGCGGTAGCCGTTGACGTTCATCACCGGAATCTGCTGCTGCAGGGCAAGGCGCATCTGGTCAAAGCCCGAGGTCGAGCAGCCGAGTGCGTTCAGCGCATACGCGGACAGATAGTTCGCGCTGATCTGCATGTTTGTCTGCTCCTTGATGTCGTAGTTCGCCCAGATGAAGAACGGCGTTACCATCTTTTTCTGGCGCAGCTCGGCATCCGAGAGATCGCCGCGCTGACTCTCGAGCAGGGTGTTGTAAAAGTCCTCCGGCAGATTGGGCTGGTGGTCGCCGAAGAACACGATTGCCGTCGGCTCATCCACCTTGGAGAAGTAGCTGATCAGCTCCTGCACGGCGTCGTCGCTGTACCGCACGAGAGACAGGTACTGGTCAACCGTCGGGTACTTGTCCTGCTCCTTACCGGTGAGGCAGATGCGCTTGTCGAAGTAACCGTCGCCGTCCCAGTCGTAGCCGCCGTGGTTCTGCATCGTTACGTTGAACACGAACAGCGGCGTGTTTTCCCTCTTGTTCTCGTACAGCTCGAAAATCTTCTTGTAGCTTGCGCTGTCGCTGATAAAATCGCGCACACGACTGGCGTCAGCGGCGAAATCGTCCTGATAATACTGCGCTTCAAAGCCGAAGAAGCGGTAGACGTTCGTGCGGTTCCACGAGGTGGACAGATAGGGATGAATCGCCGCCGTCTGGTAGCCGAGCGAATCCAGACCCGAGGTCAGATTGGGCATTTCGCTCTTGATGAACACCTGATACGCCGAGCAGTTGTACGGCAGGAACGCCATTGAATCGCCGGTGAGGAACTCCAGCTCGGTGTTGGCGGTGCCGCCGCCGAAGGTCGAAACGGTCAGCTGACCGCTGATGGTGTTCTCCTGCCCCTGCATCAGCTTGTGCACATACGGCATGGGGTCCTCGTTGGTCTCAAGCGTACCGACCGAGCCGAGATCCGAGAAGGATTCGTTCATAATCACGATCAGATTGGGCGTTTTCGTGCCCTGTTTGCCGGTAAATTCGCTCTGTGCGGCAGAAAGCGCGTCCGCGCTGTAACCCTCCGGCTGCTTGACAAACGAGCTGGTCGCGCAGCGCAGGAAGTAGAAAATCTCGCTGTACTGGCGGCTGGACTGCCAGAACGCCAGTCCGGTGCCGACCGTCTGGATGCCGGTGTAGGCGATGAACGCCAGCACGAGCACACACGGCAGCGAAAACAGTCTGCGGAAGTACCAGCGCTTGTGCACCTTGAAGCTGCGCTGCATCAGGCACACGCTCACGCAGAACAGCACAGCCGCCGCCGCGGCGCGGAGCACGGAAAGCTCTATCGGTGCAGAGTAGCCCTTGGACACGTTGGCTGCCGTGCCGATGGCGGCAATGTCGCTCAGCATGACAGGCGTGCCGCGGAACAGCATAACGTAGTGGTCGATCATGCCGTGGATCATCGAAATTGCCATGCCGAGGCATACGCCGATACGCACGTTGCCGCAGATCAGATACGCCGCGGCGTAAACCGCCACATAGCAGATCCAGCCCTGAAAAAACGACTGCTTGAGTGTGATGACGCAGCCCTTGACCATGTATTCCACCAGGATCAGGCTGACAGCCGCCGCAGACAGGAACAGCAGCACGTCATGCACGAGCAGAACCGCCGTGTACAGCCGCGTGTGATTTTCCGCAAACGGGTGGTTGCGGCGCCACGGACGCAGCACCAGCGGCACGAATGCGCCTGCGGTCAGCCAGTGCGAGATGGTCGGCTGATACATCAGCGAGCCCCTGCTCAGCAGGGGATGGAACAGCAGGAAAAACGCAACGAGCAGCAACACATTTGTGCCGATTCGGTACGGATTTCGTCCGGTTTCGTTTTGAACCTTATGTTCAATGCTCAAAAAAGTTGCTCCTTTCGCAGAAACGGAAAAGCCGCTGTGGTGTTTCCGCAGCGGCTTCTCAAGTCGTTAGGATTTATGCCTCAGGCGTTTCCTCTACGCGGGTAACTGCGATAGAGAGATCGTCCAGCTGCTTGTCGTCTACGATATCCGGGCAGTTCATCATCAGGTCGGACGCGTTCTGAACCTTCGGGAAGGCGATCACGTCGCGGATAGAATCCAGACCGGCGAGCAGCATGCACAGACGATCCAGACCGTAAGCCAGACCACCGTGCGGAGGTGCGCCGTAGGAGAACGCAGTGATCAGGTGACCGAACTGCTCCTTGGCCTTCTCCTCGGTGAAGCCGAGGGCCTCGAACATCTTGGTCTGCAGCTCGGGATCGTGGATACGAATGGAGCCGCCGCCCAGCTCACAGCCATTGAGGATAATGTCGTACGCCTTGGCACGAACCTTGGCCGGATCGGTGTCCAGCAGCGGGATATCCTCGTCCATCGGTGCGGTGAACGGATGGTGCATGGCTACGAGGCGGTTCTCCTCCTCGCTGTACTCGAACTGCGGGAACTCGGTGACCCACAGCAGCTTGAAGTCGTCCTTCTTGGCAAGGCCCAGACGCTTAGCCAGCTCGCAGCGCAGCGCGCCCAGAGCGACAGCAGCGGTCTGCCAGTTTGCGTCGGCAACAACGAACAGCAGGTCGTTCTCCTTGGCGCCTGCACGCTCCTTGATGGCCGCAATCTCGTCCTCGGACAGGAACTTGGCGAACGAAGAAGTCATGCTGCCGTCTGCGGCGAGCTTCATCCATGCAAGGCCCTTTGCGCGGTAGGTCTTGACGAACTCGCCGAGCTTGTCGATCTCCTTGCGCGGGAACTTGTCCGCGTAGCCGTTTACGTTGATAAGACGAACCGTGCCGCCGTTCGCTACGGTGTCCTTGAACACCTTGAACGAGCAGTCCTTGGCGATGTCGGAAATATCCTTGATCTCAAAGCCGAAGCGAACGTCCGGCTTGTCCGAGCCGTACTTGTCCATGGCGTCCTGCCAGGTCATGCGCGGCAGCGGCAGCTGAATGTCAACATCGAGCACTTCCTTGAATACGCGCTGGAGGAAACCCTCGTTGACGGCGATAACGTCATCCTGCTCCACGAACGACATCTCGAGGTCGATCTGGGTGAACTCCGGCTGACGGTCAGCACGCAGATCCTCATCGCGGAAGCAGCGGGTGATCTGAATGTAGCGGTCCATGCCGGACAGCATGAGCAGCTGCTTGTACTGCTGCGGGGACTGCGGCAGGGCGTAGAACTTGCCCGGATGTACGCGGGACGGCACGAGGTAGTCGCGCGCGCCCTCCGGCGTGGACTTGGTGAGCATCGGGGTTTCGATCTCGAGGAAGCCGTGCTCGTCGAAGTAGTTGCGGGCAACCTGCGTTACGCGGTGGCGCAGCATCAGGTTCTTCTGCATGGACGGACGGCGCAGGTCAAGGTAGCGGTACTTCAGACGGATCTGGTCACCGACCTCCTTGGTGTCGTCAATCTCGAACGGGGTGGTCTCAGCCTTGGACAGAATGCGAATGTCCTCGGCAATAATTTCGACCTCGCCGGTCGGCATCTTCTTGTTGATGGCTGCCTCATCGCGGGCCACCAGCTTGCCCTTTACCGCTACAACGAACTCGGTGCGGCAGGTGAAGGCAATGTCGAACAGGTCAGCATTGACCGACTTGTCGAACGTGCACTGTACAATGCCCGCACGGTCGCGCAGCAGCAGGAACAGAACGCCGCCGTTGTCACGCACGCGGTCAACCCAGCCGTTTACGGTAACGGTCTGACCGGCGTGCTCCAGGCGAAGATCGCCGCACATATGCGTGCGCTTCATGCCTGCAATAGATGTGTTATTCATGTTTATCAATCCTTATTACTAAGTATTTTGAACAATTTCTTTATTTATCGCCGGTTTCCTTGATTGTGGAGATCACATCTTCCACAGCGTCGGAACCCACAAGATAAGCGGCGATAAAGCCGATAATGAGGGACGCAATCGGCAGGATCATAAATCCGTTTGCCAGAAAAATCGCAGCGCACAGAAATCCTGTGCAGCGAATGATGGTCTTACGCAGTTTATCCATAAGACGGCCTCCTTACTCGGAATCCTTATCCTTCATCGCCGGACGAACGTGCTCATAATAGCCGAGAAAGACCATAATCGCAAATAAAATAATGCCAGCGAAGGCGATAAGAAACATAATGGAAGCGCCGTCGGCAATCGACGCGGAAAGCGCCAGAATAGCCGCAATGACACCGAGCATACCGGTTATCATGAGAATACCGCCGTAAACAAGCTGTTTCATAAACAATCCCTCCATATTTAGTTGAAAAATCCTATCCTTCTATTAACAGTCAGCAATCAATAATTACTAACTACTAATTCCTAATTACTAATTAGAATGAATTATTTGTCGCAAATGACCTTGCCAGCGTTTTTCTTCGCCAGACCGTCATGGATGAGCTTTGCTGCCTCGTCAAGCGAAACCTTGACCTGCTCGCCGCTCTCCATATCCTTGACAGCGACCATGCCCGCGTTAATTTCATCCTCGCCGAGGAAGATAACGAACGGAATGCCCAGCTTGTCGGCGTAGCCGATCTTGTGCTTGAACTTCTTCTGCTCGCTGTACAGCTGGGTGCGGATGCCCGACTCGCGCAGAGCGGTAGCGGTCTTGATAGCGGCGCCCATGTCGTCAGTCATCGGCAGGATGAGTACGTCCGCCGGTGCCTTGTTCATCTGGTCGTTCAGATAACCCTGCTCACCGAGAACGTAGAACAGACGGGTCAGACCGATGGAAATGCCAACGCCCGGCAACTGCTTGTCGGTGTAATACTCGGCAAGGTTGTCGTAGCGGCCGCCCGAGCAGATGGAACCGATTTCCGGATGGTCGAGCATAGCGGTCTCGTAAACGGTGCCGGTGTAGTAGTCCAGACCGCGGGCAATGGTCAGGTCGATCTCGAAGTGGTCAGCCGGAACGCCGAACGCCTGCATATAGGTTGCAACCGTTTTCAGCTCCTCTGCGCCGAGGTCGAATACCTCGTTCTTGCCCTTGTAGCCCTCCAGCGCCGCGAGGATACCCTCGGTGCCGCCCGGCGTCTCGATGAACTTCAGCAGTTCGTCAGCCGTAGCAGCTTCCACGCCGAAATCTTCGACCAGAATGGTCTTTACCTTCTCCGCGCCGATCTTCTCCAGCTTGTCGATGGTACGCATCACATCCCCGGCCTTTTCGGTCAGGCCGAGGATGGCAAAGAAGCCGTTGAGCACCTTGCGGTTGTTGATGCGGATCTTGAAGCGCTCGAGGCCCAGCGAAGTGAACGTCTTGTAGATGATGCTCGGCACCTCGGCCTCGTTGATGATGTCCAGCTTGCCGTCACCGATGACGTCGATGTCCGCCTGATAGAACTCGCGGAAACGGCCGCGCTGTGCGCGCTCACCGCGGTAAACCTTGCCGATCTGGAAACGGCGGAACGGGAAGGTCAGCTCGCCGTAGTGCTGGGCAACATACTTTGCCAGCGGTACGGTCAGATCGAATCGCAGGGACAGATCGCTGTCGCCCTTGGTGAAGCGGTAGATCTGCTTTTCGGTCTCGCCGCCGCCCTTGGCAAGCAGCACCTCGGAGGACTCGATCAGCGGGGTATCCAGCGGATAGAAGCCGTACAGCGCATAGGTTTCGCGCAGTACCTGCATGATGCGCTCCATCTGCACCTGCGGTGCCGGAAGCAGCTCCATAAAGCCGGATAAGGTTCTGGGTTTTACTTTTTCCATAACTATTTTGATTCTCCTCAAGACAGACGTATGCACCGAATTGGCGTACCCGATCCGGTGCAACGAATGCTATGTTTATTTTTTGTTCTTCGGGTTGACAATATTACGCCAATCCAGATCACCGCGATCCAGACCGAGGATGAGCATCTCGGCGGTTGCCGAGTTGGTTGCAATCGGGATATTGTGCATGTCACACAGGCGGGAAATCGCATGAACGTCCGGTTCGTACTGTGCGTTGGACATCGGATCACGGAAAAACAGCACGAGGTCGATCTCGTTGTAGGCTACGCGCGCGGAGATCTGCTCCTCGCCGCCCTGCATACCCGCAAGGCACTTGTCGATTTTCAGACCGGTAGCTTCTTCAACAAACTTGCCGGTGGTGCCGGTGGCACAGATATTATGCTTTGCAAGAATACCGCAGTATGCCATGCAAAACTGTACCATCAGTTCTTTTTTGCGGTCATGTGCGATCAGTGCTATATTCATCAGGAATAACCCCTTTCCTGTATATTCATTTTGAGATTACTTACAATTTAAGTGGAATACGCTCGCCGTTGAGCCGCCGGGCGATATTCATAAAGGCGCGAGCCGCGCCCGTGTGCTTGACGGCATGAATGCTCCTGCCGCTGTTGCTGCACGAAATGAGGTCCACATCCTCGGGCACGAGACCGAGCAGGGGAAGTCCTGCTTCGTCCATCGCGTCGTCGATGTTGCCGGATTTGCCGTGGCTGATGAGCTGCGGACGCACGCGGTTGAGCACCATGCGGATGCGCTGTATACAGTATTCCTCCTCCAGCTTGCGGGCGCAGCGTTCTGCGCCGCGGACACACACGCGGTCGGTCGAGGTGACGATGATCGCCTGCGTGGCAATATGCGCCAGAAAGGAAAGCTCAGCCGGCAGTCCGGCGGGACCGTCGATCAGCAGGTAGTCGAACCCGGCCTCCTCGGCCTGCACAGCCAGCTGCTCCATGCCGCGCTCGCTGAGAGCGGGAAGCGCCACCGGTGCAGTGAGTAAGTACAGCGTTTTCATATCCGGATGACACGCCATGGCATCCGTGAGGGGAACCGCGCCGCCTGCCACATCGGCAAACGAGTAGACCACCCGGTCGGACATGCCGAGCACGATATCCAGATTGCGCAGACCGCAGTCGCCGTCAATCAGCAGCACTTTGCTGCCAAGCTGCGCGAGAGCCGCGCCTACGCCCGCTGTAAGGGAAGTTTTTCCTGTGCCGCCCTTACCGGACGCAACAAGAATCACCTTCAACATACCGCCTCCGAAAGAAAACCTTATTTAAGGCAATACTGCATAAATCTGCAGATTCGCCTACAAGTGTATTATAAACTAACAGCGGGCGGTTTACAAGCGTTCATCGCGAATTTTTTGACGAAAACTTCAAATGGCACCGGGTTTGGAAAGAAAAAACCCGGCAAAATCACATTTGCCGGGCTTAAGCTGCCGCGAAACTGCAGTTTCGCTTACAATTGTTTTATCGAATCAGGGTGTTCTCCGCCTGACGGGAGGCTGCGCGGTCCGACTTGCCGACAGAGAAATACTCATCGAGCATATCACGCACGATCGGCGCAACGTAAGCGCCGTGGCCTGCGCCTTCACCGACCACGCAGATAACGATCTGCGGGTTGTCAAAGGGTGCAAACGCGATGAACAGACCGTTGTCGAATGACTCGCCGTTCTCGAACATCTCGGCCGTACCGGTCTTGCCGCCGACCTTGATGGGGTAGTCTGCGAAAACGCTGCCTGCGGTACCGCCCTCGTCGGTAACCTCGCTCATGCCCTGCATGACAAGCTCACGCGTGGCATCCGAAATGTCGATCTTGCCGCGCACCTCGGATTCATCGGTTTTCATGAAGCTGCTGTAATCGTAGCTTTTGATGCTTTTGACGAGCGTCGGCTTGTACAGCGTGCCGCCGTTTACGATAGCGGAAACATAGTTTGCCAGCTGCAGCGGCGTAAAGCCGTTATCCGACTGACCGATCGCTGCGTTCAGATCATCGCCGCCCTGCCACTCGCGGATCGCCGGGTCGGCCTTGCGCTGCTGCTCACGATAGGTCGGGCCTGCTGCCTGACCGGTGGCTTCGCCGACCTCGATGCCGGTCGCCGTGCCGAGACCGAACTTCTTAGTCCACTGCTCGAGGTGCTCACCGGTCAGCTTCTGACCGACCGTGTAGAAGAACGTATTGCACGAGTATTTGAGCGCATCCGTGACGTTGAGCGTCATGGGCGTGTCGTGGTTGTTGCAGCGGAAGGTCTGTCCGCCGTACTCGTAGGTGCCGGTACAGGTAACGTAGGTGTCGCCGGAGATGATGCCTTCCTCCAAACCCGCGATGGCGGTCACCATCTTAAAGGTGGAACCCGGCGGGTACACACCCGAGGTTGCACGGTTTACCTCCGGATGGCGGCTGTCCGCCTGGATGGAGGCGTAGTTTTTGTTGTAGTTTGCCAGATCGTAGGTCGGGTAGGACGCCATCGCGAGCACCTCGCCCGTGTTCGGGTCGAGCGCAACAGCCGCGCCGCCCTTGCCGTAGGCGGACAGATTGCTTTCCAGCGATTTCTCGGCGACTTCCTGCAGGTCAAGGTCAATCGTGGTGATAACATTGTCGCCCGGTTTGGGAGCCGTAGCGGTGGTCTGCTCTGCAATTGCCGAACCGCCAAGGTCGGTCTCCACCGTGCGGGAGCCTGCCGTGCCGTGCAGGTAGGACTCGAGCGCGCTCTCCAGACCGGACTTGCCGATGAGATCGCTCATCTGGTAGCCTGTCTTGTCCTTGTAAGGGCCGCCGTTTTTGTCGGAACTCCACTCGTCGGAGGTCAGGGAGCCGATCGTGCCGAGCAGGTGCGCGGCGGTGGCGGTGTCGTACTGGCGGACGGCTTCGCTCTGGATTTCAATGCCCTGAAAATCCGCGCTGTGCTCCTTAATATAGGCGATCAGGTCCATCGGCACATTGTCCGCGAGCGTGTAGGTCGCCTGATTGCTGAAGCCGACCGTGCGCATGCTGTAATAGATGCCGACCATCGTGCGGGCGTCCGCAAGCGAGAGATCGGTCGGCATGCCGAGGTTTTTCTCCATATAGGCGCGCATGGCATTGATAAACTCGGTCGGGGAGACCAGCTTGGTCGCATCCACCTGCGCTGCCTGATCAATGATGCTGCCGTTTTCGTCGGTCTTGGGGTCGGTCTCGCTCGCCTGCTTGGCAGCGTCTACGGCCGCCGTAACCGCATCCAGACCGAGCGACTTGGCGCTGTCCTTCATATAACCCGACAATTCGGTCAGCGATGAGCTGTTGTAGGTAAACGGCGCGGACTGCGTGATCGGCAGTCGGTCGTTGATGGACGGAATCGCCGCCGTGTCCGCAGAAACCGCCTGCGCGGTGTCGGTCGGGGTGTCTGAGGACGTATCCGTGCTGTCTGCGGCATCCGCAGAGGTGTCACTCGAGGTATCGGTGGCAGCAGCCGCCTTTGCGGCATTCTGCTTGGCGGTCGCGTCCACGGCTGCGGTTTGGATACGGTGCGTCAGATCGAGCAGGGTATCAAACCGCTTGTCGTTGCCGTCCCAGAAGGACGAGTAGATGAGCACGAGCGAAAAGCCGGTGTTGTTGGTGACGAGCGGCCTGCCGTAGCGGTCGAGAATCTCACCGCGGGCAGCGGAAACCGTAGATGTGGTGGTGAGAAACTCCGCCGAGCGGCGGACATACTTTTCGCCGCTCAAAATCTGCAGTTGGAATAACTGCGAGAGCGCCACACCGCTGCACAGCAGCAGCAGTCCGCACAGCGCGAGCAGACGGCGAAGCAGTTGAGGTTTATTTAACATGGGGAAGTGCTCCTTTCCGCAAAGGGTCAGCGGCTGCGCTTACGGGATTTTCCGCTGAGCCTGCGCAGCGGCAGGTAAACGACAAAGCAGAACAGGCAGGTCAGCACCGTACCGACGGCAAGCTGCCGCAGGACGATCAGGAAGGACGCGCCTGCATGCATCAGCGAGAAGAGATACCGCAGCAGACCGAGCAGCACACACTCAAACGCCGTGAGGATGAGCATGGAAATATAATTGCGGGTGAGCAGTCTCTGGCAGAGCTTTCCGGCGGCATAGCCGAACAGCAGGAAAAACAGGGGATAGAGACCGTCCACGCCGGTGAAGCTGAGGTCATAGCAGATGCCGACTGTCACGCCGGTAACAGCCGCCTCCGCCGGACCGCCGAGCAGCGCGGCTGCCGTGACGAGTGCGGGCAGCAGATCGACCGCAGAGCCGAAAATGCGCATGCCGTCGAACGTGCCGGTCTGCAGCGCGAAGATAATCACCGAAAACAGCACATACACGATCAGCTTCGGGATGGAAATATGTTCTCTCTGCATGGCTTACTCCGCTGTGTCCGTGTATTCGGTGATGATGGAAACCGAGGAAACGCTGTCCACGCTGACAAACGGCTTGATGACCGCGTAGTACGACAGGCCGCTTTCCTCCGGCTGTACGCTTTCCACCGTGCCGATGAGGATGCCCTTGGGGAATACACCGCCGCGTCCCGAGGTCTCGACCGTATCGCCGACAACCACCTTGGAGTCCTCGCGCAGATAGGACAGGCGAAGCGCACCGCGTGTCATCAGGTTATAGTCGCCCTCCGCGATGGCGGTCTCGCGCGTGCGGGTGACAAGCGCGCCGCACTGCATTTTCGGGTCGGTGATGGAAGTGACCTCGCAGGTGTTGTCGGTCACCTCGCTGACAAAGCCGAGCATGCCGTCCACGGTCGTTACGAGATCGTCCTTGTTGACGCCGCTCGAGCTGCCCTTGTCCAGCGTCAGCGTATCCGCCCAGTCGCCCGGACTGCGGGCGATGACCTCAGCGCTGACCGTCGTGGTGCTGCGGGTGCTTTCCGGCTGCCCAAGCTGAGAGCGGAGCAGGTTGTTTTCCTCGAGCGCGATCTGTGCGTCACGCACAAGCTGTGCATTGTCGCTGATCTGCTGCTTGAGCTGCTCATTCTCGGCCTTGAGTGCATCAAACTCGGTGAAATAATCCAGTCCCTTGCTGAAAAAGTGTCCGACACCGGTGCCGAACCGCTGAAACGGCCGGACAACCGCACCGGCGGCTCTCGTGATGGGCGAGGAATTGCCGCTGATGCCGCTGTACACTGCGGAGAGAATGCACAGCAGAATGACGACTGCCGCACCGATCAGGAGCGGAGAGCCGACTTTATGACGTCGTCGCAAAACGAATCTTCCTTTCATAATGTTGCACTGAAATGTGGAATTTCAGCAGGTAAATGCGGCTTATACCGCATGAATATCGCGCAGAATGGTATAAAGCGGAGCCACAGGCAGACCCATGACGCTGTAATAGTCGCCCTCGATACCCTTGATGAGCAGTGCGCCGTGGCCCTGAATGCCGTAGGCGCCGGCCTTGTCGAGCGGCTCTCCGGTGGCGAGGTAGGCGGCAAGCTCGTCCTCTGCAAAATCGCGGAAGGTGACGCGCGTGCAGGTGTGCAGCGTGTGCGCCCCGCCGTCCGGCGTGAGCACGGCAAGTCCGGTCAGCACCTCGTGGGTGCGTCCGCGCAGACGGCGGAGCATGGAAGCGGCCTCGTCCGCGTCCTTCGGCTTGCCGAGGCGCAGTCCGTCGATCGTGACCATGGTATCCGAGCCGATGCACACGGCGTTCGGGTGCTGCGCCTGCACAGCCTCGGCCTTCAGGCGGGAAAGACGGGTGACTTCCTCACCGAGCGGTGCATCACGCAGGGTTTCGTCCGCATCGGCAGGGCAGACCGTAAAGTGTTCGGTGATAAGCGACAGAAGCTCTTTGCGCCGCGGCGAAGCGGACGCTAAAACGATCTCCATTATTCGACTCCTCTTTTATATAATCCGTTGGTAAATTCGCCGTCCAGCGGTGCGCCGGACAGGAACGCGCGGGCAATCCGCACACATTCCTCGGGCGATTCGATGGTGAACTGCAGACGCGCGATCTGTACACCCAGGCGGGCAAAATCCTCACGCAGACACAGCGGACGGCTGTTCAGCAGCGTGTTGCGGCAGCCGAATTCGTTCAGCAGCGGGAAACGTTCCCGGCGCCGGTCGGTGAGGTACGTCACGCCGTTCTGGCACGAGCACTTGCCGCCGTGCTGACGGCGGATCGCGCAGTTTTCAAAGATCATCAGCGGCAGACGGCCGTAGACGATCAGGTCGGTCTCGAGCGGACCGCGCATATCTCGAATCTGCGCCAGACGAGCCTCGAACGAAAGCGTCTGGCGGGAAACGCCCATTTCAGCCAGCGCACTCAGCGTTTTGCTGTTGTAGGCGTTCAGACCGAAATCGCCGTGCACAGTAAAGCCAAGCCGCTTGGCAAGCGGGATGTGACCGATGTTTCCGGCGAGAACTGTGTCGGTTCCGCGGCTCATGGCTTCACCGAGCAGCATCTCGATTTGCGGCTGCTCATTGTCCGAGAACACGCGCGGCAGGATGGCGGGCAGTCCGGTCTGCGCTGCAACTTCAAGCGGGACGTAAACGGTCTCCAGACCAAGCTCGCGCAGCGCATCCGCCTGCGCCTTGGTGCGCACGGCTGCGGTGTAGCCGCGGAAGCCCTCGCGGGCAGCGGCCTCGTCGTCGCGCGGCAGCACGCTGCCGTGCAGCCAGTCGCGGGAGGGCGCAACGCCGCGTTTTGCCAGCAGAAGGTCGAGTGCGTCGCGGCGCATGCCGTTCATCACGGACGCCGGTATCATCAGACCGTCCTGCACCTCGATACGCATATTCTCAATATAAAACGGCGTGCCGCCGGTCTTTCTGAGCGATTTTTCGATCATCTCCGGTGTGGTCGGGCGGTTCTGCGCCTGCTCCACCGGCATGACGACCGAAACTCCGTCCGCACTGAGCACCGCGCCGGTGTCCTTGCGGGCGGTAAAGCAGAGCGAAACCGGCACGAGCGGCGCCTCCTTGCCTTCGGCAAAGCGGTGCGCGGCCTCGTCATAGAGTTTCTTTACCTCGTTCATCGGCACATCGGTCTTGGTGCCGAACATGCTGTCGCCCAGCTTGCCGGTGTAGTAGCCGTCGGTGAAGCCGTCGCGCGAGAATACGCGGCGCAGGATGTCGCGCTCCTCGGCGGTCGGTCTGCGGTGCTCGCGGAGCAGGTCAGAGTAGACCTTGGTTACAATAGCGGCGTACTCCGGACGCTTCATGCGGCCCTCGATCTTGAGCGAGGACACACCCCAGTCGGACAGCTCGGCAACATGTCCGGCGAGCATGAGATCCTTGAGCGACAGCGGATAGCCGCCGCTGTACGGCAGGCGGCACGGCTGTGCACACAGACCGCGGTTGCCCGAGCGCTGACCGATCACGGCGGACAGGTAGCACTGCCCCGAGTAGCACATGCACAGCGCACCGTGCACGAACACCTCGGTCTCGACACCGGCCTGCTCGGTGATGAGTTTGATCTCCTCACGGGAGCATTCCCGGCTGAGCACCACGCGCGAAAAGCCGATGTCGCGCGCCTGCTTTGCTGCGTCGAGCGTGTGAATGGTCATCTGCGTGGAGGCGTGCAGCGCGAAATCCGGCGCATGTGCGTGGATGAGCCGCGCCAGCCCCAGATCCTGAATGATGAGCGCGTCCGCGCCTGCTTCGTACAGGAATTTTGCGTCCTCGAGTGCGTCCTCAAGCTCGCGGTCGCCGGCAAGAATGTTGAGCGTGATATTGGTTTTTACGTCACGTGCGCGGCAGTAGGCGATGGCGTCCGCCATCTCGTCATGCGAAAAGCCCTGTGCGTTGCGGCGTGCGTTGAACATGCCGAAGCCCATATAGACTGCGCCAGCACCGGACTGCACAGCGGCGCGAATGCCCTCCGGTGAACCGGCGGGAGCAAGAAGTTCTACTTTATTCCTCATTTGCGGTTGTGATTCGGGTGCTTGCCGTTATTCTGCGCCTGCCGGTCGCGCAGTGCGGCAAGCTCGGCTTCGAGGGCACGGCATTTTGCCTCAGCGGCTTCGGCGGCAGACTTGGCCTTGATGTAATCATCCGCCAGCGTGATCGTTGCCAGTGCCAGCGCGCGTGTGGATGCGAACGACGGCGAGCCGCCGCAGTGCGCCACGGTCTGGCGTGCCAGCTCGGCTACCTCATTCATATAGTCCGCGCTCTCGTCGGAGACCAGATTGTATTTTTGACCGGCAATATGAAGAACCATGCGGTTTGCCATAACGGGTCCCTTCCTTTCATTATAATATATATGCGGACAGCGCCGCTGAAAAGCGGTACTGTCGAATTTGGGCATAAGAAGATAAGATATAGTATAGCACAATATGACGGGTTTTGAAATAAAAATTCTGTGCAAACGATAAAAATCTCCGTATAAAATTTTCACAATGTGTATAAAGTGTAAAAGATTTGCGTTCGGCTTGTCTCTCGCGTTTTAGTGTGATAAAATGTGTATATTGGCGGAAGTCCGGGAAAAGGCTTCCACGTTATCTTTTGGAGGTCATTTTTATGCTGAACATGAACGAGGTCCGGCGCATTGTCGTCAAGGTCGGCTCCTCGACGCTGACTTATGACAACGGCAAGCCGAATATCCGCCGTATCGAGCGTCTGGTACGCACGATCAGCGACCTGCAGAACCGCGGCTTCGAGATGGTGCTCGTATCCTCGGGTGCGGTGGCGGTCGGCACGGCAAAGCTCGGTCTGGCGGAGAGACCGAAGGAGCTGTCGGTCAAGCAGGCGGCAGCGGCTGTCGGGCAGTGCGAGTTGATGCACATTTACGACAAGATGTTTCTGGAATATGGCATTAACGTGGCGCAGATCCTGCTGACGCGCGAGAATATCGTCGATGACGACCAGCGCACCAACATCCATAACACGTTTACCGCGCTGACCAAGATCGGCGTTGTGCCCATCATCAACGAGAACGACACGGTTGCAACCGCCGAGCTGAAGCATATCGAGAACTTCGGCGATAACGATACGCTGTCCGCGGTTGTGGCACGCATGTGCGATGCCGATCTGCTGGTTATCTTCTCGGATATCGACGGTCTGTACGACTCCAACCCGCGCACCAACCCGCAGGCCAAGCTGATTAACCACGTCGGCAAGATCGACGCAAAAATCCGCCGTATGGCGGGCGGCGCCGGTTCCGCGCACGGCACGGGCGGCATGGCGACCAAAATCACCGCCGCAGAGCTTTGCATGGACGCAGGCATTCCAATGATGGTCGCCAACGGCGATAAGCAGGGACTTTTGTATGATATTGTGGACGGTAAGGAAGTCGGAACTTTGTTTCAACGCGAACGCTAACGTATACCGTAGGGCGCGACGACTCGGCGCGCCGTTTCTAACGAATTGCAGATGGTTTACAGCGGCGTGCCGAGGTCGTCACGCCCTACGAGATAAATTGTGCAGATTATGAGGTGAATATATAATGAGAACGCTTATGCAGATTGCCGAGGACGCTCGCCGCTCCAAGTACGCGGTGGCGAAGCTCGGCACGAACGACAAAAACCGCGGCATTCTCGCCATTGCGGATACGCTGATGGCACATGCGGACGAGATCATCGCGGCAAACAGGATTGATATTGAAAACGGCAGAGCGGCAGGCCTGAACGACGGCCTGATCGACCGTCTGATGCTGGACGAAAAGCGCATTGCGGGCATTGCTGAGGGCTGCCGTCAGGTGGCGGCGCTGCCCGACCCGGTCGGTGAGGTGCTTTGGATGCACAAGCGTCCGAACGGCCTGAACATCGGTCAGAAGCGCGTGCCGATGGGTGTGATCGGCATTATCTACGAGGCTCGTCCGAACGTTACCGTGGATGCGGCTGTGCTGTGCTTCAAGGCCGGTTCGGCGTGCATTCTGCGCGGCGGCAAGGAGGCGTTCCGGTCCTCCATGTGCCTGACCAGGCTGATGCGCGAGGCACTGGCGGCCGAGGGTCTGCCGGAGAACGCTATCAATCTGGTGGAGGACACCAGCCGCGATACCGCAACCCAGATGATGAAGCTCAACGGCTATCTCGATGTGCTGATTCCGCGCGGCGGCGCGGGACTGATCCGCTCGGTTGTCATGAACGCGACCGTGCCCGTCATCGAGACCGGCACGGGCAACTGCCACGTTTACGTTGATGCGGCTGCCGACCTTGAGATGGCGAAGAATATTCTCGTCAACGCCAAGTGCCAGCGCCCGAGCGTATGCAATGCGGCGGAAAGCCTGCTCGTCCACAAGGACGTTGCGGAGAAATTTCTGCCGATGGCAGCAGAGGGCCTTGCACCCGATCATGTGGCAATTCACGGCTGCCCGCGCACGATGGACATCCTCGGTGACAGTATTGCGCCCGCGACCGATGAGGATTACGGCAGAGAATACCTCGGCTACGAGATTTCGTGCAAGGTGGTCGATTCGCTCGACGAGGCCATCGAGCACATCAACCGCTTTAACACCGGTCACTCGGAGTGTATCGTCACCCGCGATTATGATGCGTCGCAGCGATTCCTTGAGGAAGTGGACGCGGCGGCTGTCTATGTCAATGCGTCTACGCGCTTTACCGACGGCTTTGAGTTCGGCTTCGGCGCTGAAATCGGCATTTCTACCCAGAAGCTGCACGCACGCGGCCCGATGGGTCTGACCGCGCTCACCACCACCAAGTATATCATTTACGGAAACGGACAGGTGCGATAATGGATAAAACGATGGAGAAGGAATACAAGTGGCGTGCCGACGAAAAGCTGCTCGGTCAGGCGCTGCTATGGGCTTCCTCGCGGATTGGCAGCCAGAGCCGAACCATCAACATGGAATCCAGCTACTATGACACGGCGGACGGACTGCTGAAGGAACATCAGGCGGCACTGCGTCTGCGCCGCGAGAACGACCGCAGCGTGTGCTGCATGAAGCTGCGCAACACGGATACGCCGGACGGCATGCGTGCCCACGAGGAGTACCAGTGCGAGGCGGTCTCTCTGCTTGACGGTCTGCGCCGACTGCCCGAACTTGGAGCACCGAACGACCTGTGCGAGCGGGCGCTGGCAGCCGACCTGCAGGAAATCTGCACGGTTTCGTTCCGCCGGTGTGCGGTTCTGCTGCAGGAGGGCGATACCGTGTGCGAAATGGCGCTTGACGAAGGCGAATTGCGTCATAACGGTAAATCGGCGCCGCTGTGCGAGATCGAACTTGAGTATGTCGCAGGCAGTGAGGATACCTTCCACGCGCTTGCCGCAGAGCTGGCACAGCAGCTTGACCTCGTGGTTGAGCCGACCAGCAAGCTGGCGAGAGCGATGGCGCTGTAATTTTCGCTTTACAAACCGGTTCCTATACAGTATAATGGGAACTGCAATAGGGGAATGAGGTTCTCCCTTGGACAAACGTCCTAAACCGCTTCGATTATTCAAAGCTGATGACTTCTGCGTTAAATTTACGCAGATGCCATCGGCTTTTCTGCGTTTCTGGGAGGAAAAACAATGTTAACTTCACTCGCGCTCGTATTTCTGCTCGGTCTGGCTGCGGCGGCACTATGCAGCCGGATCGGTCTGCCGCGCATCATCGGTATGCTGCTCACGGGCATTCTGATAGGGCCGTATGTGATGAACTGGCTGGACGATTCCATTTTGTCCATCTCGTCCGAGCTGCGGCAGATGGCACTTATCATCATCTTGATCAAGGCCGGTCTGTCGCTTAACCTGTCTGACCTGAAAAAAGTCGGCCGACCGGCTGTCATGATGGCGTGCGTGCCTGCAAGCTGTGAGATTCTGGCGTTTTTTCTGCTCGCGCCGCACATTCTGGGCATCAACCGGATAGAAGCGGCCGTCATGGGTGCTGTGCTCGGTGCGGTATCTCCGGCGGTGGTTGTGCCGAGAATGGTACAGCTGATGGAAGAAAAGCGGGGAACAGGGCAGGGCATTCCGCAGATGATACTGGCGGGCGCGTCCTGTGACGATATTTATGTGATCGTGCTGTTCTCGACCTTTGTCGGCATGGCACAGGGCGGCAGTGCCAACATGATGGATTTCGTGAACATCCCGGTTTCCATTGTGCTCGGCGTGGCGCTCGGTGCGGCTGTCGGTCTGCTGCTGCACCTGTTCCTTGAGACCGCTTATCGGCACGGCTGCTATGTCCGCAACAGCACGAAGGTTATTCTGATTCTCGGCCTGTCGTTCCTGCTGATGGCGGTGGAGACATGGCTCAAAGGCATCGTGTCCGTGTCCGGACTGCTGGCCGTTATGAGCATGGCGTGCGTGCTCAAGATCAAAAGTCCGGAGAAAGTCACCAAACGTCTGTCCGCCAAGTTCGGCAAGCTGTGGATCGCTGCCGAAGCGATTCTTTTCGTGCTGGTCGGCGCGGCTGTGGATATCCGCTGCGCAGTACAGGCCGGTGCCGCCGCTGTGCTCATGATCGCACTTGCGCTCGTGTTCCGCGCGGTCGGCGTGAGCATCTGTATGCTCGGTACCGGACTGAACCGAAAGGAGCGCCTGTTCTGTGTGATTGCCTATCTGCCGAAGGCAACCGTGCAGGCGGCCATCGGCTCGGTGCCGCTGTCGATGGGTCTGCCGTGCGGACAGCTGGTGCTTTCGGTGGCGGTGCTCGCCATCCTGATTACCGCGCCGCTCGGCGCCATTGGCATCGACCGTACCGCCGGACGCCTTCTCGTGCAGGAGAGCCCGTCTGATATTGCAGAATGAGGATATGTTGGGTGCGTTTGTGATAACTGCTGTCATTTTTCTTGGCAGAAAATTGTGCAAAGTGTATATTTTTCGCTAAAGATGCAATTTCCTTCGTGAAATCTTGCAAAATTGCACGTTTCCGTGTATAATTAAAGTGAAATTTTAGGAGGGTAAAACATATGACTTTCGACAGCATAATCACAATAGCGGCATTCTGCTGTTACCTGATCTTTATGCTCTGCATAGGTATGTATTTTGTCGGCAAAAACCGCACGACAAATGAGTATTTTCTGGGCGGCCGACAGCTTGGCTCGTGGGTAACCGGCCTGAGCGCACAGGCGTCCGACATGTCCGGATGGCTGCTGATGGGCCTGCCGGGTGCGGCGTACCTGTCCGGTATTTCCGCAGGCTGGATCGCCATTGGTCTGGCAATCGGCACTTACCTTAACTGGCTGTTTGTTGCCAAGCGTCTGCGCCAGTACACCAAGACCGCAGACGACGCGATTACGCTGCCGCAGTTCTTCAAAAACCGTTTTCACGATGAAAGCGGCTGGATTTCGGTTATTGCAGCGGTGTTCATTCTGGTGTTCTTCCTGTTCTACACCGCGTCCGGCTTTGTATCCTGCGCGAAGCTGTTCTCGTCCGTATTCGGCATCCCGTATCTGGTTTCGCTGGTGATCGGTGCGGTGGTCGTTATCTCGTATACGTTTGCGGGCGGCTTTTTCGCCGTTTGCTGGACCGACTTCTTCCAGGGCATTCTGATGTTTTTCTGCGTGCTCGCGGTTCCGACCATCGCTATCTTCTCGATGGGCGGCCCGACCGAGTTCTTCTCGCAGGTGGAAGCGTTCAATCCGAACTTCCTGAATATGTTCGTTGACGGTGCGACCGGCGTGCCGTATACTGCAATGGGCATCATCTCTCTGCTTGCATGGGGTCTCGGCTACTTCGGTCAGCCGCATATCCTTGTCCGTTTCATGGGTATTTCGTCCCCGCAGGCGATTAAGAAATCGCGCCGCATTGCAACCATCTGGGTGCTGATTTCCCTGACGGCTGCAATCATGATCGGCATTTCCGGCCGCATGTTCCTTGGTGACAGCATTGTCCTGACCGACGGCAACCAGGAGACCATCTATATCAGCATGGTAGCGAAGATCTTCCCGGTATTCATCGCCGGTATCTTCCTGTCGGCTATTCTGGCAGCCATCATGTCCACTGCGGACAGTCAGCTGCTGGTTACCGCATCTGCGCTGACCGAGGACTTCTACCACAACAAGGTTCACAAAAACGCAAGCGAGAAGGAGCTGATGTGGGTCTCCCGCGGCTGCGTTATGGCGGTAGCAATTATCGCTGTTCTGATCGCAACCAACCAGAACAGCACCATCCTTGGTCTGGTATCCTACGCATGGGGCGGCTTCGGCTCTGCCTTCGGTCCGCTGGTTCTGTGTTCGCTGTTCTGGAGACGCACGAACAAGCAGGGTGCGTATGCCGGCATTATCGTCGGCGGCGTGGTCGATCTGGTATGGGCGCAGCTGTCCGGCGGCATCTTCGATCTGTATGAGATCGTGCCGGGCTTTGTGTTCGGTCTGCTTGCTATCGTTGTTGTCAGCCTGCTGACGCCGGCACCGACCAAGGCAGTGACCGATGAGTTCGATTCCTACCATCACTGCGTAGAGTAATCTGCAAAAGCAGAAGTTAAGGCAGCACCGCAAAATTTATTCGCAAATCGCTCTTGTTTAATTATGCGATATTGCCTTAAGAGTAAGTAATGTAAGTAAAGGGAATACCCGATGTGGTACCGCCCGGAATCAATGAGGCGAGGAGGAGACTGCTATGACAAAGCAGACCGGAATTGTAGACCGTTTTGAAGGCGATTCCGTAGTCGTTGAAGTAAACGGCAAAATGGTGAATTTCGACCGTGCCGATGCACCGGCAATGCTGTGCGAGGGCATGGTGGTCATCATCAAGGACGACCGTATCGTTGATATCGACGAGATCGAGACCCAGCGCATGGAAAACGATATGCGCCGTCGATTTGAACGAATTCTCGGTAAGAATACTGATTGAATACCCCAGTAAAGGAAAGGCAAATACCAATGGAAAAGAAACCCTTTTTGACGCTCCAGCAAGTGCAGGAGATCACCAAAACCTATCCGACTCCGTTTCACATTTACGATGAGAAGGCGATCCGTGAGAACGCCCGCAAGGTAAAGGAAGCATTTGCGTGGAACCCGGGCTACAAGGAATACTTCGCTGTCAAGGCGACGCCGACCCCGCGTCTCATCCAGATTCTGCATGAGGAAGGCTTTGGCTGTGACTGCTCCAGCCTGCCTGAGCTGCAGCTCAGCGATGTGTGCGGCGTAAAGGAGCATGACATCATGTTCTCATCCAACGTCACGCCGGCAGAGGACTACAAGCTCGCATCCGACCTGAACACCATCATCAACTTCGATGATATTACCCACCTCGATTTCTATGACAAGGTAGTAGGCGACTGGAAGGAGACCATGTCCTGCCGCTTCAATCCGGGCGGTGACTTCGTGCTGAACAACTCCATCATGGATACCCCGCAGGAGGCCAAGTACGGCATGACCCGCGAGCAGCTGGTCGAAGCGTTCAAGTACATGAAGCAAAAGGGTGTTAAGCATTTCGGCATTCACGCATTCCTCGCCTCCAACACGGTTGCCAATGAGTACTATCCGGCGCTGGCACGCATCCTGTTCCAGCTGGCGGTTGACGTGCAGAAGGAGACCGGCGTGCATATCGCATTCATCAACCTGTCCGGCGGCGTAGGCATTCCGTACCGTCCGTCGCAGGAGCCGAACGACATCATGGCCATCGGTGAAGGCGTACATCAGGCTTACGACGAGGTTCTTGTTCCGGCTGGCATGGACGATGTTGCCATCTACACCGAGATGGGCCGCTTTATCCTTGGCCCTTACGGCGCTCTGGTTGCCCAGTGCATCCACCAGAAGCATACCTATAAGGAGTATGCCGGTCTGGACGCCTGCGCTGCGAACCTCATGCGTCCGGCGATGTATGGCGCATACCACCATATCACCGTGCTCGGCAAGGAAAACGCGCTGTGCGATCATACCTACGATGTGACCGGCGGTCTGTGCGAAAATAACGACAAGTTTGCCGTTGACCGCAATCTGCCGCAGATTGACATCGGCGATTACGTTTATATCCACGATACCGGCGCGCACGGCTTCTCGATGGGTTATAACTATAACGCAAAGCTGCGTTCCGCAGAGCTGCTGCTTTGCGAGGACGGCTCGGTAGAAATGATCCGCCGCGCAGAGACCCCGAAGGACTACTTTGCAACGTTTGATTTTACCGGACTGTTTGATAATATTAAGTAAGAGTCTTATGCACACAGAAAAGGACCCCTTTGGGGTCCTTTTTGCGTTCTGTGGAGTAATTGAGGATTGAAAATGGAGAATGGAAAATGAACGTACAGATGAAACAATGTCTCCGGTTGGGTTTAACATAAGGGGGTTATTGGGGAACGGCGGGGTGAGGTCACCCCGCCCTACGGATAGTTGTTAAATGATATTAATGGATTATATTCGTAGGTGCCGTCCGTAATAACGAGCCAACGAGTTGCGCGACACGGGTATCCTCCAGAGGACCTTCTCTTGCCCTTCGGGCAATTCACCTTGTGTCGCGCCTGCGTAGAGTAAACCATATGTGTAGCAGTAATGTATCTGGCATTGCATAGAGGCAGGAGAATGGGCGGACACATTGGTCCGCCTCTACGGAAGAAAAAATCCTCTGCCGTTCCTTTATAGTCTCAGTTCTGCAAATTTCGCCGTGCTATCCCAAAGGGAAAGGGGTGAAAATCAGAGGGTGGAAACCGCAGGTGTCTACCCTCTTGTGCCCCTGCCGGGTAGGCAAACCAATGTTAAATGTGTGTAAAGCCTGCGTATTAACGCAATTTTTATTGACAGTACCATGTAAAAACAATATAATTAAAATGTATGCGAATTGTGAAGAAATAATGAAAATGATTATGTAACAAAACGGGAGGAAGCATATGGATTTTGATGTGCTGTCAATCGTGCAGATGATCGGCGGTCTTGCGCTGTTCATCTACGGTATGACGACAATGGGAAAAGGTTTGGAGCGCGCAGCAGGCTCTAAACTGGAGAAAACGCTTGAAAAAATGACGGGCAATGTCGTTACTGCTCTGCTGATGGGCATGGTCGTTACCATGGTCATTCAATCTTCGTCCGCAACGACCGTTATGGTTGTCGGCTTTGTAAACGCCGGTATCATGACGCTCAAGCAGTCGGTCGGCGTTATCCTCGGTGCCAACATCGGTACCACGATTACCGCGCAGATCCTGCGTCTGTCCGGCGGCGAGGGCAGCGGCAGCCTGTTCATGGATCTGCTCAAGCCGAAGAATCTGGCATATATCATCGTACTTGTCGGCGTAATCATTATGATGATTGCAAAAAAGCGCCGTACCCGCGATATCGCGGATATCTTCACCGGCTTTGGTATTCTGTTCATCGGCATGTCGGTCATGGAGGGCGCGGTTGCACCGCTGGCTGATCTGCCGCAGTTCGCGGATCTGTTCGCTGCTATCTCCAATCCGGTGCTCGGCGTGCTGGTCGGCGCGGGCGTTACCGCGATCATCCAGTCGTCCTCCGCATCGGTTGGTATTCTGCAGGCGCTGTCCACCACGGGTGCGATCACCTATTCGGCTGCTATCCCGATCATCCTCGGTCAGAACATCGGTACCTGTATCACCGCATTCCTGTCCTCGGTGGGCGGCTCCAAGAATGCCCGCCGTACCGCGATGGTACACTTCTACTTCAACCTGATCGGCTCCATCCTGTTCCTGATCGGCATTTATGCGATTCAGTACACGGTTGGTTTCTCTTTCTGGGATAACGCAATCGACAAGGGCGGCATCGCAAACTTCCATACGCTGTTCAATCTCACCTGTACGGTGCTGTTCCTGCCGTTCACCGGTCTGCTGGTCAAGCTGGCAACGGCGAGCGTGCCCGCAGAGGAGACGCAGGAGGACCCGCTGGCAAAGCTGGAGCCTCGCTTCCTGACCACGCCGTCCCTGGCACTCGATCAGGCACAGCGCTGCATTGCTGACATGGGCGACACTGCCAAGCAGAATTTCCATCTGGCAACCGACCCGCTGTTCGGCGGCGCGGCTGCAAACGAGGAGATCTTCCACGAGCACGAGGCCTTCCTCGACCGTGCAGAGGTTGAGATTGGCCGTTACCTGACCACCATCCACAACATCCGTTCGGTCGATCAGCGCCGCCAGATGGCCGAGATGATGCACTCGCTGTCTGATTTTGAGAAGATCGGCGACTATGCGCAGAACATCTTCGAGCGTGCCGACGAGTTCCGTGAGGCCGGTCTGTCCTTCTCGCCGAGTGCGATGCAGGAGCTGCACACCATGTGCGAAGCGGTTGCCGAGGTGCTCGACATGACCGTTGACGGCTATGACAATCAGGCTGTTTCGACCGCCCGTATGGTCGAGCCGCTGGAAGAAGTCGTGGATACGATGAAGGAGCGTCTCAAGAGCCGCCACATCGAGCGTCTGGGTCGGAACGAGTGCACCATGCAGACCGGTATCCACTTCCTGGATATTGTGCATGACCTTGAGAAGATCAGCGACCACTGCTCGAATATCGCCATTTATACCATCCAGCTGGCCGAGGGCGCAGCCGAGTTTGATACGCACGCCTACGTCAAGCAGGCATATAAGGAGACCCCGCAGTTCGCGGAGAAGCTCAAATTCTATCAGAATAAGTACCTCACCAAGATTGATGAAGTCGAGGCGATGGAGTAATAAAAAAGAGAGATTGGGAAACCAATCTCTCTGAGGCTGTCGAAAAACTTTGTTTTCCGAACAGCCTCTCGCTCGAAACCACGCTTTCGAGCGAATCTCGAAGAAAAACCGCGTCCTGCGGACACATTTTTTCTTCCCTTGTATAAATTCCGAGGTACACGCCCCCGGAATTTATGAATTTGCAAAGCAAATTCGATTGAATGCGTGCTGCCGCACGAAGCATAAAAATCGAATATTGCTTTTTCGACAAGCTAAGAGAGATTGGAAAACCAATCTCTCTTTTTTAATTAGTAATTAGAAATTAGTAATGATTGCTGCATAGGATGAGGCTTTATTGCAGGGCGGGACAAGGTGAATTGCCCAAAGGGCAAGAGAAGGTGCTCTGGGGTATGACCTCATCCCGCCGTTGTAAGACAGAGCAGTTCGTGAAAAATGGCGGGCTGATATCAGCCCGCCCTACGGTTTACATGGTTACCAATTTGAGATGATTGCAAAATTATGACAGATTAACGTATTGCGTCGGATCTACTTTTTCATCATTGACATGCACCTCAAAATGCAGATGCGGGCCGGTGGAGTTGCCGGTATTGCCGGAAAGCGCGATTTTATCGCCCTTGCTGACCACATCGCCGACCGACACGAGCAGCTGTGAATTATGCCCGTACAGCGTCTTGAAGCCGTTCCGGTGGTCGAGGATGATATAGCTGCCGTAGCCGTTGCCGGAGTCCTCTGCAACGATGACCTTGCCGTTATCCGCGGCATAGACCGGCGTGCCTTCGTCCACGGCGAGGTCTACGCCGCCGTGCAGGCGGCCCCAGCGGTACTTGAACGCCGAGGTGAACGTGTAGCTGTTCAGCGGCACGGCAAATTCTCCGGTGCCGATGCCGACATTGCGCGTGCCGACCTCGACAATTTCGTCGGTGGCCTGCCGGAGCACGGTGCGCGCGAGGATGGTGCGCGTGCGCTCCTCACCGTCCACGGTTTCAATCTCGGCGGTGACCTGCGCTGTGCCTGCACAGCCCTGCCGAACGGTCTCGCGGTAGGTCTGGTCCTGATTTTTGTTCTCCTGCGTCACGGTATCGAACGGAATCTGCTCGGTGTAGGTGACGGCGCGGGTCGCAGTCACGTCAAGGCATTGCGACAGGGTATCATACAGCGCGGAATCGGTCTCTGCAAGCGCGGCTGGCGCAACGGCCTTGTCCACGCGGACGGTCTGCAGGAAGTGTACGTTTTCGTCTGCCGCTGTCGTGTACGCGGCCTTGATCTGGTCGAGCGCGGCCTGCGCGCCGTCCGTATCGGCGGCAATGGCGGTCTGTCTGCCGTCCACCGAAATAATGGCAAGCGTGTCCAGCTCGCCGCTGGCAGTAATGAGATTGCGTTCGAGTTCCTCCTGCGTCAGCAGCGGAGCAGCTGTCCGCACCGGTTTGGCCTGCAGGCGCAGCGGCAGGTAATAGTCCGTGCCGGAAACGGCAGACGCGCTGGATTCAACCGCGTTTACCGCGTTCAGCAGCGTTGCGCTGTCCTCGATAACACCGAGCGGCTGACCGTCCGCAAGCAGCAGCGTGCCCGGCCTGGTCAGCAGCAGAGCGGGCAGCAGGAACAGCAGTCCGAATACGCTCAGCGCACAGACCGAACGGCGACGGCCTGCCTGCCGCAGAACACCGGCGAACCGGCTCCAGACCGGCAGGTCGTATATGCGGCAGATCGTGCGGTCGAGCAGCAGGATGAGCCGCAGAAGCAGGTAGAGCAGGCGTGAAATCACGCCCAAAACAAAAGATAACAGGTTTCGCATGATGGTAGTATGGCGGAATGATGTGCGCCATATTCACTCCTTTCAATGGTTACAGTTTGGTAACAGCACCAAGAATACCCATTTCAGGGAGCGAAGTCATACGAAACCTGTCGCTAAGTTATCAAATTTTTATTTTTTGATGGGTGTGCCCGTAAAATCCGTGGGGAAAAAGCGCGGATCGAGCGGCTTCTGCTGATAATAGCGGTCGAGAGCGGCACGCTGCAGCGAGACCGCCAGCGGCACGGCGGCATCAAACAGATCGTAGAACGAATCCGTTCGCTCGCCGGTGCGGGATGTCCACGGACGGTGCTCCTGATTGGTGCAGTCCGCCGAGAGCGGCTCTGTCGGACGGATGAGCGAGGACGCAAAACCGGATTTGCCGATCAGGTGCTCGAACCGCTGCAGACGGCTGAGCGCAGAGGCACCCTGATGCGCGAGATGGTGCATGCGGCGCATATCGTTCATCGAGTGGTAGACGGCGGCAGGCGTGATGTGCACGCCATACGTCTCCCGCAGGGCCTGCGCCAGAATTTTCGCCGCGAGAGGGGACTCGGGCGCATCCGGCTCCAGCTGACGGTACGCTTCGTACTCGGCGGGCGTGTCCGAGACAAAATCCGCGATCATCACACCGTCGATGTCGCTCTCGACTAAATGGCGGCGTGCCTCGGCAGAGTAGCCCGGCATGAACTGCGACAGCCTGTCCGCCTGTGCGGAAACAAACGAATAGGTTACACGGCTGAGTGCATAGTGCGTGCAGAATCCGAATACATATGCGAGCGCAGCCGTGTTGTGCGACGCGACGGCGGCTTTGCACAGTGACTCGAACAGCGGCGCGGGCGGCTCGGTGCAGACGCGGTTCGCCAGTCTGCGCAGGGCGGACGGGAACGGCGCGTGATAGAGCGCCAGCGGGTCCGCTCCCTGCGAGCCCCATCGGTAGGCCGCCGGATAGGAGGACGCGATATGGGCGACCGAATCACTGGTTACGCGCTGTACGGTAGCCGCAAAAATATGGTAAGTGACATAAGAAGGCATGGCTTTTCACCTCTTGCAGACAAATTGGTATCTTTAGTATAGCGCAAAACATTGCAAAATTCCAGCGAAAGCGGTATACTATTTTTATGCAGAAAACGGGGAGCAGAAAATCCCCTTATAAAGTTGGAGGAATTACATTATGAAACTCGGCATCGTCGGACTGCCAAACGTCGGCAAGTCTACCTTGTTCAACGCAATTACGCAGGCAGGCGCGGAAAGCGCAAACTATCCGTTCTGCACCATCGACCCGAACGTCGGCATGGTTGCTGTACCGGATGAGCGTCTGCAGCCGCTGACCGATCTCTATCACGCAAAGAAGACCACGCCTGCTGTGGTCGAGTTCGTTGACATTGCCGGTCTGGTGCGCGGCGCAAGCAAGGGTGAGGGCCTTGGCAACAAGTTCCTGTCCCACATCCGCGAGGTTGACGCCATCGTTCACGTTGTCCGCTGCTTCGACAACGAGAACATCGTGCACGTTGAAGGCTCGGTCGATCCGGCCCGTGACATCGAGACCATCAACCTCGAGCTGATCCTTGCGGACATCGAGCACCTCGAGCGCCGTCTCGAGCGTACCCGCAAGGCTGCGAAGGCAGACAAGAAGCTGCTCCGTGACGTGGAGATCCTCGAGAACCTGAAGGCGCATCTGGAGGAGGGCAAGACCGCCCGCACCTTCGAGGGCTTTGGCGAGGACGAGGACATTGACCGCGTGATCGGCGAGAGCGACCTGCTGTCCGCGAAGAAGGTCATCTACGCAGCAAACATGGACGAGGAAGGCTTTACCGGCAACGATACCGAGAACGAGCGCCTCAAGGCGGTACAGGCCATCGCAGACGCAGAAGGCGCGATGGTTCTGCCGATCTGCGCAAAGCTGGAGGAGGATATCGCCGGCATGGACGCAGAGGAGAAGGAGATGTTCCTGTCCGAGCTCGGTCTGCACGAGTCCGGTCTGGATCGTCTGATCAAGGTCTGCTACGACCTGCTCGGCCTGATGAGCTACCTCACCGCCGGCGAGCAGGAGGTTCGCGCGTGGACCATCGAGAAGGGCACAAAGGCGCCGCAGGCTGCCGGCAAGATTCACACCGACTTCGAGCGCGGCTTCATTCGCGCTGAGGTTATCAACTATAAGGACCTCATCGAGCTTGGCTCGCTGGCTGCTGCCCGCGAAAAGGGTCTGGTTCGCTCCGAGGGCAAGGAGTATGTGATGCAGGACGGCGATGTTGTTCTGTTCCGCTTCAACGTCTGATTCAAACATTTTACGCAGACCACAGTCGTTTTGACTGTGGTTTTGCTTTGTAAAAGGAGAAATTTCGATTCCTGCAAGATGGTGTTTATCAGCAGATTTATTCGCAGGTGACAGGCGGTATAACGTGTTAAAAAGCTGCGCGGCACTGTTATCCCACAGGGGACGCTCTCTTGCCCGACGGGCAATTCGCCTTGTGTTGCGCCCGCGCGGTGTCAGCGCAAATTCCGTCCGCTTCGCAAGTGACCAATCCAAATTTGGCGACCACACCAAAATAATCCCTTGTTTTTTGTGCAGCTTTGCTGTATAATGGAGATGTGTTTTATAATACGGAACGAAGGGAAGCGTTTTCATGGCGGAGCAATCGACCGTTCAATCGCTCGACCGCGCATTCGATTTGCTGGAAACTCTGTGCCGCAGCCGCAACGGCATGAGCATTGGCGGTCTGTCTGCGGAAACCGGCCTGCACAAAAGCACGGTTCACCGTCTGCTGGCCAGCATGTGCGCGCGCGGCTATGTGCAGCGCGACGCGGAAACCAGCGTCTACCGCGCCGGTATGCGCCTGTGCGAGATGAGCAGCTATATTGTGGATAATCTGGATATTGTTGAGAGAGCACGCGCGTCGCTTGAACGGCTCGAGCAGTGCACGGATGAGACCGTTCACCTTGTCATGCGCGACGACAAGGACATTGTGTACATCCATAAAGTGGATAACGGCTCGTCTGCCATTCGTATGTTCTCGCGCATCGGCATGCGCCTGCCGCTGTACTGTACGGGCGTTGGAAAGGCAATTCTTGCCACATGGGACACCGCAGAGGTGCGCGACGTGTGGCAGCACAGCGATGTGCATGCGTGGACCGAGCACACCATCGTCGATGAGGACGCGTTTTTCCGTGAGATCGACAAGGTGCGTCAGCTTGGTTACGCGCTCGACAATGAGGAGAACGAGCTTGGCGTGCGCTGCATTGCGGCCGCCATTCCGGACTACCGCGGACGCGCGTCCTATGCGATTTCGCTGTCCGCGCCGGTCAGCCGCATGACCGACCAGCGCGTGGCAGAGCTGCGTGCGCCGCTCATGGCTGCGCGGGACGAAATCGCGCGCGCGCTTGGCGGCAGCCGCTTTTGAGGAGGGCAGAGCATGAACACACTTTCGGTTGTGCATGATGTGCTCCGGCGGCAGGTTCGGGAAGGCGATTTTTGTATTGATGCGACCGCGGGCAAGGGCAGAGACACAGCGCTGCTGTGCCGTCTGACAGGCGAAAACGGCCGTGTGCTGGCCTTTGATGTGCAGGAGGATGCCGTTCGGCAGACCTGCGAGCTGCTGGCGAAGGAGCATCTCAGCGCCGAGGTTTACCTCGACAGCCACGCTAACATGGCGCACTACGCCGAACCGGAGACCGTGGACTGCATCGTGTTCAATTTCGGCCGTCTGCCCGGCGGAGACCCGACAAAATTCACCACCGCAGAGACTTCACTGCCTGCTGTTGATGCGGGACTGAAGCTGCTCAAAAAAGGCGGATTGATGGCGCTTGCGCTCTATTACGGCAAGGAAAACGGCTATGAGGAGCGCGACGCGATTCTGGCTCACTTGCGGGAACTCGACGACCGAACCTATACCGTGCTCGGCTGTGAGTGGATGAACCGCAAAAATGATCCGCCGCTGCCGATTTTCATCTGGAAGGAGTAACGAATTATGCCTTGGTGCCCGAAATGCGGCGCGGAATACGTCGAGAATGTTCGTAAATGCAAGGATTGCGGCGTGGGGCTGCTCGACCATAAGCCGACATCGGACGAAATGCTGCCGCCCGACCCGAAGCCGACCGGCTGGCGGCGGTTTGTCACAAGAGAACGATTCCTGCGCGTGCTGAAAACGCTGATCGCCATTCTGCTGGCGCTGGCGGCTGCGCTGTCGCTGCAAGGATTACTGTAAACGTGTTGTAGATGTAAAAAGGAGAATGGAACGAATCCATTCTCCTTTTGTGCTGTCTGGGTTATTTTTGCTTGCGCAGGGCGCGGTGCATGATTTTGCCGGTCGCAGTGTGCGGCAGGGAATCAACGATGTTGTAGATGCGCGGCCACTTGTACGAGGACAGCATGGGACTGTTCGTGCAGTACTCCTTCAGCTCCTCAACGGTGAGGGAGGGATCGCTCGGCACAACATATGCCGCAACAACTTCGCCGCGCAGCTTGTCCGGCGCACCGATAACGGCGCTCTCTGCGACCTTGGGATGGTCGTTCAGCACGGCCTCAATCTGCGGCGGATAGATGTTCTCGCCTGCGGAAACGATCATATCGTCCTTGCGGCCGCGCACGGTGACGAACTCGTTCTCGTCCCATGTGCCGACGTCGCCGGTATACAGAAATCCCTTGTAGAACTTCTGCTCGGTCATTTCCGGGTTGTTGTAGTAGCAGAATGCGCTCTTTGCCGGAGAGGAGATGATGATCTCGCCCTCGGCCACGTTGTCGTGCGGGACCAGGTCGTCCGGCTCGGAATGGGAGCCGTCCTCGCGCAGCTTTACGATGCGGACCTCGTCGTCCGTACACGAGCGGCCGGCCGAGCCTGCGTTATCCGGCAGGTCGAACGGGCGCAGAAATGTGTTCCAGAAGGATTCCGTCGTGCCGTAGCCGTTGAAAATGTTCGGCGTGAGCAGCTTCATGTACTTCTCGCATGCGCTCTTTTCAAACGGCGCGCCCATGGTGACAATGCCGCGCAGCGCGGACAGGTCGTGCGGGGTGCGCTCCTGCGTGCGTGCGAGCATGGCAATGATGGTCGGTACACCGATCAGGAACGAGATGTTGTACTTCGCGGCATATTCCAGGCAGCGCTTCGGTGCAAAATCGCGCAGAATGACAACTTCGCCGCCCGCATAGAGGGTCGGGCACGGGCCGCCGGAGTGGATGCCGCCGCGGTGGAACCACGGGGTCATGTTCATCGTGCGGTCGGTCGGACCAAGAGGGAAGTGCATCATAACGTCATGCGCGGAAAGCACCTCGTTGATATTGTTGATCGGCACGCCCTTCGGACGGTTGGTTGTGCCGGAAGTGTACAGACGGGTGGTCTCGTCGTAGATGTGCGGGTCGAAGTCAATCGGCGGGTCGTTCTCCGGCTGATCGGCAACGTAATCCGCATAGCGCACCTGACCGGCAGGTACGGCATCGTCCGCGCCGACAACGATCTTGATGGCAGGCTTGCTCTCGCACAGGTCGAGCGCACCGCCGGACAGCTCGCCGAACTCGGCGTCGTAGATGAAAGCCTTGGGCGTGCTGTCGTCAATGACGAGTGCAATCTCGCCTGCGCCCTGCCGGTAGTTGACCGGACACGCGATCGCACCAATCTTGTGCGCCGCCAGATAACAGAAAACAAACTCCGGCGAGTTGAGCAGGGTGAACATGACAACGTCGTTCTTACCGACGCCATCCGCGCGCAGCGCATGCGCCAGACGGTTGGCTTCGGCGTTTAGTTCGCGGTAGGTCCAGCGGCGGCCGGAACGCGGGTCAAAGAGTGCCGGTCGGCTGCCGAAACGCGAAACATTGCGAAGAAAACCGTTCAGATAGGTGAAACGGGTTTCAAATGTGTCGCGGAACATGGAAATATCATAGGTGTATTCGTGACTCAAGGGATCACCTCGTAATAATTTGTATGGGGAATTAGCAATTCGTAATTACCTCAGGAAATGGGTTGTATGTAGAGTTAAAAACTACTTAACGAATATTATAATACCACACAATCATGGAATTGCAAGAAGAAAAATCTTACAGGGACACAGGCTGCATGCCGATGTCCCTGTTTGTTTATTTGTTTGACAGGAGGAGAATTGCTGCACAAGCTTCTCACTTCTACCGCCTCACTGTTTCTCGTATCGAGCAACAATCAGGCTGGAATTCTGTCCGCCGAAGCCGAGCGAATTGCTCATTGCGGCGTTGATTTCCGCCTTGCGCGCGGTATTCGGCACATAATCCAGATCGCATTCCGGATCGGGCTTTGCCAGGTGCAGGGTGGGCGGAAGAACGCCTTCCTCGATGGCCTTGATGCAGGCGATGGCTTCGGTCAGGCCGCCGGCGCCCATGAGGTGGCCGGTCGCGGACTTGGTGGAGCTCATCGGCGGTGCGCTTTCGCGGCCGCCGAACACGGTCTTGACCGCCAGCGTTTCGGCCTTGTCGCCGAGCGGCGTGGACGTGCCGTGCGCGTTGATATAGCCAATGTCGGACGGCTGCATGCCGGCCCTCTTGAGCGCCAGCTTCATGCAGCGGGAAGCGCCTTCGCCGTCCGGGCAGGGCGCGGTAACGTGGTGTGCATCCGAGGTGTTCGCGTAACCGGCGAGTACGGCGTGGATTTTTGCGCCGCGGGCGAGTGCATGCTCCTCGGTCTCGATCAGGAGAGCGCCGCCGCCCTCACCGATAACGAAGCCGTCGCGGTCAATGTCGAACGGGCGGCACGCCTGCTCGGGGTCGTCGTTTCGGCGGGAAAGCGCCTTGGCCTGCGACAGACCGGAAACGACGATCGGGCACAGAATGCTTTCGCCGCCGACTGCCAGAACCGCGTCTGCCTCGCCGGAGCGGAGCAGCATCGCTGCGGTCATGATGGCGTCGCCGCCTGCCGAGCATGCCGTGTTGAGCGTCAGGCTCGGGCCGTGAATGCCGTGTGCAATCGAGATCTGGGCAGCAGCGATGTTGCCGATGGTCATCGGCACAAAGCGAGGGCCGACGCGCTTGCCTGCGTCGAACGCAGCTTGCGTCTGTGCAACGGTGGTAACGCCGTCCATTGCAGTGCCCATGACGATGCCGATACGGTCGCTTTCGCTCTCGATGGACAGCTCACTGTCCTTGAGAGCCTCCTCGGCCGCAACAAAGGCAAACTGCATGAACGGGTCCATCGTGCGGGCCAGCGTTTTCGGCATGTAGGCAGCGGGATCGAAGTCCTTCAGCTCTGCCGCGATCTGCACGGGCAGCTCGGATGCATCAAAGCGGGTAATTTTTCCTACACCGCATTGTCCCTCCACCAGTGCGGACCAGTATGCGTCCACACCAATACCGATCGGCGTAACAGCGCCCATACCGGTGATGACCAATTTCTGTTCTTTCATGCTTGTTCCCCTACTTACTGAAATTTATGCGAAGGCCTGTCCGATAGTGATCAGGCAAATATATAATATGCGCTACTTAATAGCATTATAGCAGAAATGCACGGAAAAGAAAAGTCACTTTACACAGTAAAGTGTTCAAATTTGTTTTGCACAATACCCCAGATTGATACAGTATTTGCACAAAAAAGGAGACGGTCAGGGACCATCTCCTTGCAAATGCGTTATTTCTCTTTGGGCCGGATGTCGATGGACGGGTTGTAGGCGTAGTAATTCTTGGCATCCAGATTATCCTGCACAACGCGCAGTGCGTCACCGAACCGCTGGAAATGCACGACCTCCCGTTCCCGCAGGAATTTGAGCGGCTCACGAACATCCGGGTCGTCGATCAGGCGGAGAAGGTTGTCGTAAGTTGTTCTGGCTTTTTGCTCTGGTACGATGGGATAAGAACAACTTTTGAGGGGAATTTGTACAAGCCTTTTCATGCTGCGGTGTGACAAGAACAACAAAATTACCGTAAAATGACAAAAATAAAGCAGGACAAGCTGTTTCCTAAAATACAAACCATATTACGTCAAAAACTGGTAAAGCGAAAGCCGTTCTCAAAGAAGGACGGCTTTTTCATTACCCGAAAAAGGAGAAGATCATGCTTACTCAATATAAAATCTATTGTTTGTTTGCCAGACCGCCGCCGTTCAGCGTACAGATAGTATGACAATTCATGTAATAGCAGGAGGGATACTCATGTACTACAACACCTGTCCGCACTGCGGGGCACACTTGGACCCGGACGAGCATTGTGACTGCCTTGCCCGTGTGCGCGGTAAGAAAATCCGCACCGGCAACTGTCGTATCCATGGCACGATGGGCCGCACGAGGTATGCGCGTGACCGTACTTAAACTCGGCAGTCTGTTCGATGGAATCGGCGTGTTTCCGCTGGCGGCGGTACACTGCGGCATGGAACCTGTGTGGGCGAGCGAGATCGAAGCACGCCCGATCTCCATCACCAAACGGCATTTCCCGGATATGCTGCACCTGGGTGACATTACAAAAATCAGCGGCGCAGAGATACCGCCGGTCGATGTGATTACGTTCGGCTCGCCCTGTCAGGACTTGTCGCAGATTGGCACGAGAAACGGTTTTGCGGGCAAGAAATCCAGCCTGTTTTATCAGGCAATGCGAATTATCGAGGAGATGAGATATGCAACCAATGGTCGGTATCCAGCTTTCTGTATTTGGGAAAACGTTGCAGGAGCGTTTTCTTCAAATGACAGGCTGGATTTTGCAGCCATGCTCAGTGCGTTCACAGGTGCCGAGGTTTCAGTGCCTCCTCGTGGATGGGCACACGCCGGAATGGTGCGAGGGGGATGCGCTGATACCGCTTGGCGACTGCTGGACGCCCAGTATTGGGGAGAACCCGCCCTCGTACAGCGGCGCAAGCGCGTGTTCGTCGTGGCAGATTTTGCAGGCCAGCGTGCCGGAGAAGTATTATTTAAGCCCCGGACTGTGCTCCCGTTTTCTACGATTAGCGGTCCGGGCGGGTTGTCCGCCACCCAAAGAGGTGGAGTGCCTGTTGCTCAAACAGGGCGGCAGGTACCCATCGTTAGACCGTTTTCCCTTCGGCGGATGCGAACTATGGCACAGGTCGGAGATCAGAAAGGATTCTGCGCCAGCTTCGGACGAGGAGGAGAACCGTTCCCAACTCTGCTTGCCAGTGTAACAGCACCGTTTTCGTTTTGGTACGAGGGTGAGGAACGGGACGGATTCCTGCGCGTTCTGACACCGCTGGAATGTGAGCGGTTGATGGGTCTGCCTGAAAACTGGACAAAGTACGGCTGCAAGAATGAAGAAATCAGCGATCATGCCCGTTATCGCGCACTTGGCAACTCGATTGCTCTGCCGTGTGCAGAATATGTGATGGCGGGTATTGCGGAAGTAATGAATTAGAATTCGGAGGTCTTTTTATGGAACTGAAATTTGTTATCCCGAATATGGCGAAGTCGCTCGGCAATCTGGAATTTGGCGGTCCGGCCGAGGTGAAGCGCGGCGACACCCGCCGCAACGGCACCCAGACCAAGGTGCTGTACCGCCGCTACAAGCTGTTCAGCGATGTGCAGCGTGCGGATGATATTGAGGTCGTGATCGACGGCGCGGCTGGTCAGAAGCAGTTTTCGTACATGGAGCCGGTAAAGCTCAAGAATCCGTCTGTGACGGCTGAGGGCTACGTTATCAACGGCCGCGCGTTCGTGGACTACATTCTGCACGCGGAAGATATGGAAAAGGCGTAAACGAGAAAGGACGGTACGATTTATGAGATTCAGCAATGGTTTTTTTGGTGAAAATGAAGCAACGCTCGGCACGCTGCGTTTTTCGGCAATGCGCCGCGAGGTGTTCGAGGAGAACGCAGACGGCACGCCGTCCGAGGTGGTCAAGGAGCGCACCTACGATCTGAAAAGCGACAAGCAGGGCCGTATGATTCAGGTCAGTGTTCCGGCGAGCGTTCCGGTGCGCGATTTTGCGTACAACGCGGAAGTGAAGCTGGTCAACCCGATGTTCGGCGCCATCGCTCATGTGACGTTCGGCAACAGCGCCGAGGTGGACTGGTACATCAAGGCGGACGATCTGGTGCTCAAAACGCCCGCACAGAACAGCCAGCCGCACAAGGATATTCCAGCGGATAAGAAATCGTAATGCACAGGCTGTGTAGAAATCGCGGCAGGCGGATTCGCCCGAGCGATAAAGATTTGGTGTTCCGAACGGTGTTTTTCCTGCTGTTCGCGGTGTTTGCCGTGACATTTGTACTGCTGAATATCCGCACAGACTGGCGCAGTCCGTCCGTGGCTTACCTGCTGTTCAGCGCGGCCATGGGTGTAAAAGTGTGTACCGTGACGGCGTGGCTGCTGTACCGCCGGTTTCCGGACAAGCTGAATGAAATGCGCCATCGGCAAAAGCTGGCGCGCATGGTACTGGAAAACCAGTGGTATGAGCAGAGCGACACCAAACAGTCCGAGGGATTTTTTAAGGACCTGCCTGCAAGTTCAAAACCGAAGATTGCCCGTTTTCCGCGAATGTATTACCGCATGGAAAACGGGCTTTTGCATATCACGGCGGAAATTACGCTCGGAAAGTTTCAAGAACCGCTGCTGCATTTGGAAAATAAGCTGGAAAGCGGCCTGTATTGTGAACTTATCAGCAGGGAACTGCTGGACGGATTTGTGAAGTACACGCTGCTGTATGATATGATCGCAAACCGTATTCCAATCTCTGAGGTTCGCGTGGAGAATGGCAAAATGCGGCTTATGCAGAACACTTATTGGGAGTTTGACAGTCTGCCGCATATGCTGATCGCGGGCGGTACAGGCGGCGGCAAAACGTACTTTATCCTGACGTTGATTCGGGCATTGTTAGAAACTAATGCGGTTTTGTACATTCTTGACCCGAAAAACGCAGATTTAGCGGACTTATCCAGTGTCCTGCCGAATGTATACAGCAGCAAAGAGAAAATCGTGCAGAGTATTACCGATTTCTGCACGGCTATGCACGAACGCAGTGCGGATATGAAGCGCATGGAAAATTACAAAACCGGCGAAAACTATGCATATCTCGGACTTTCACCGCATTTTCTCGTGTTTGACGAGTACGTTGCGTTCATGGAAATGCTGATAAGCAGGGAGCGCGAAGATGTGCTCAACAAGCTGCGGCAGATCGTTATGCTGGGACGGCAGGCGGGATTCTTCTTGATTCTCGCTTGTCAGCGCCCGGATGCTAAATACCTCGGTGACGGTATCCGCGACCAGTTTAATTTCCGAGTTGCGCTCGGCAGAATGTCCGAACTTGGATACAGTATGATGTTTGGCGAAACGAAAAAGGAGTTCTTTTTCAAGAATATCAAGGGCAGAGGTTATGCCGATACCGGAAAGGGGGTGATTACGGAGTTTTATACTCCGATCGTGCCGAAAGGGTACGACTTTTTGCAGGAGATTGGGAGGTGTGCAAAATAATTATGTAGCAACAATGTAGCTACATAATTGACGCATAGAATACGATGTGTTATACTAAATTTGAAAAGGAGGTCTGCAAGATGGATAATGTTATTTCTTCTGCAAAAACAGATATGTTCCGTATTCGCATGAATCCTGAAATTCGTGAAGAATTGGAGCAGATTTATGCAAAAACGGGGTTGACACTCACGGACGCAATCAATGTGTTTTTTCAGCAGTCATTAAATGCAGGCGGTTTCCCCTTTGCAGTGACAGGAGATAATGCGGAAATTGTTAAGGCAAAGGCTCTGGCACGGTTGGTGAAAGAACTGAAAAAGGGCGATGATTGCACCGAAAGCTATTCTGCCGAGCAGGCCCGGGCTATGTTGGGTATTGCTGAATGAGAATTAAATTTAAGAAAACTGCTGTTGAAGATATGCGGGCAACGAAACGATATATTAGGGAGCAGCTTAACAATCCGTCAGCAGCAGCAAAATTAACTCGTCGGGTGTATGACGCGATTATGCTGTTAGAGGATAATCCGTTTATGGGCACAGAATTGTGCAGTCGCTATGCGGTAGATACGGACATTCGGTTTTTAGTAGTAGCAAAGCAGATTGTGTTCTATCGTGTTGTGGGCAACGAATATGTAGAAGTTACCCGTGTACTTGATGGGCGTCAGGATTATATGGCGCTGCTTTTTTGAAATTAAATATGTACACGCAAAACGCGCAGAGGAAAGAACTCTGCGCGTTTTTCTATGCCCTTGCGCCGTCCGTGCGGCGGCGTGCAGCGCGAAAGCCGACGGCACGGAACGGTGCGTTGGGCGCGGCGTCAGCCGCGCCCGAACGTCGGAACCCCCTTTCTCTAACAGGGGGGTACAAATCGGACAAGATAGGCGAACTGCGCAAAATTTTGAACAAAATCAACAGGAAACGGAGGTAAAATTGCAAAACAGAACTTGGATAACGGACTTTCGAGCAAAACGGATGCAAATCGGCATATCCGAACAGGATATGGCGCTGGAAGCCGGATTGACAACAAAGTATTACCGACGGTTGGAGCAGGAGAATCTGTCCGTGCCGCAAAAGGTACGCAGGCGGCTGAAAGACGCGCTCATTCGGCTGCACCCTGAGCCGCTGACACTGCTGTTCGACTATGTGCGTATCCGCTTTCCAACAATGGATGTGAAGCACATCATTGAAGATGTACTTCGGCTGAAAATGAAATATCTGGTGCAGGAGCCGCGTGGAATGTACGGCTACACGAGCACTTACCGGATTGGTGACGTGATGGTGCTGACCTCACCGCTGGAAGAAATGGGCGTGCTGCTCGAACTTCGCGGCAAAGGCTGTCGGCAGTTTGAAGCGTATCTGGACGGACAAAAGCAGACTTGGTACGAATTTTTCCGCAAGTGCATGAAAGAAAAGGCGGTGTTCAAACGGGTAGACCTCGCGGTGAATGACTTGGTGGGTATGCTGGATATTCCGCTGCTTATCAGCAAATGCCGCAAGGAGGAGTGCGTTTCGGTGTTCCGCAGTTTTCGGGCGTTTCGCTCGGGCGGGCTGGTAAGTCGGCAGGAGCAGGACAGCGCCCACATGGGCGCAACGCTGTACATCGGTTCGATGCAGTCGGACTTGTATTTTTGCCTGTATGAGAAAGCCTATGAGCAGCTTGTGAAAAACGGTACGCCGCTCGAACAGGCGGACATTCAGAACCGCTTTGAAATCCGGCTGAAAAATGAGCGGGCGGACAACGCCGTGTATGATCTCGTGTCGAACGAGAACCCGGAACAGACAGCGTTTGGCATTATCAACCGCTATGTGCGTTTTGTGGATAAGGAAAGCAGCAAACCGCGTGAGGAATGGCCGCTGAACCCCAAGTGGGAAACCTTTATCGGCAAGCACCGCAATACGCTCAAACTGACAACTGCACCCGAGCCGTACACGCTGGAACGGACGCTGAACTGGTTTTCGCATCAGGTGGCACCGACGGCGAAAATGCTCCTGTTGATCGACCAGAAGTGCGGGACGACCCATGTAAGGGATATTCTGGACAACACGGAACTGCGGGACAAGCACCGAAAAATCATTCAGCAGAAGATGAGAACGGTTAATGAAATGATTCAAATGGAGGAAAACGAATGAATTTTGGCGTAAATCTGTATAACTGGCTGCTGTCGAACGCCCAGCCGCTGGTGCTGGTTGCTATCGTGGTGATTGGCCTGTATCTCGGCTTCAAGCGCGAGTTTACCAAACTGATCGGCTTTCTCGTGGTGGCCATGCTGTCGGTTGGTCTGGTGTTCAATGCGGCAGGTGTTAAGGATGTTCTGCTGAATCTGTTCAATCAGATTCTCGGTGCGTAAGGCTGGCTGAAAAGTCAGCCTTTTCTTGTGGAATGAGGTGGAAATATGGAAGAAATGAGTGTTTATATTGCCAATCTCGGAAAATATAACGAGGGCGAACTCGTTGGCGCGTGGTTTGAACCTCCTATCGACATGGACGAAGTGAGAGAGCGTATCGGGCTGAACGACCAGTATGAGGAGTACGCCATCCACGATTTTGAACTGCCGTTCGAGATCGGCGAGTATACACCCATCGAGGAGATCAACCGCTTGTGTGAAATGGTGGAGGACCTGCCGGACTACATTCGGGATAACATGGGTTCGCTGCTCAGTTATTACAGCGGTGTGGAGGATTTCTGCGAGCACGCGGACGATATTATCCTGTGGAGCGGCTGTGACACAACAGCCGATGTAGCGGAACAGATGTTAGATGATGGTCTGATTTCAGATGAAACGCTGAGACGGTATTTTGACAGTGCACAGTACGGGCGCGATCTCTCGATGGAGGGCGATTTTGTGGAAACCAAAGACGGCGTATTTGAACTGATTCGATAAAAGGAGGGACGCTGCGAGAATGGTGAGGGGGGTGAAGCACGGCTGTGTGTAACTGCCGACAGGGAGTTATACATCAACCGTGCAGGGGGAGAGGAAAGACGCCTGCGGCTGGAACTCGTTCCTTTCCCTCTGACTCTCTATATCATGTAGAAAAGTGAAAAGGAGCTGCAATTTGAAAAAGCTAAGAAGTTACAGCAGTGTATGGAAAGTCGAACAGGTGATATACTCGTTCGGTGACGCAAAACTGCCGACACCTGTCACCGTGACCCAGCTACTTTGGCTGGTGGCAAGCGGCGCGCTGGTATTCGTGTTCCGTAAAGTGCCGCCGCTGGTGCTTATTCATAACCCGCTGATTTTGTGCGGTATTCCGTTCGGCGTGACGTGGTTTATGAGTAAAAAGACTTTTGACGGCAAGAAACCGTATAGTTTCGTGTGCTCGGTGATCGCCTATGCGCTGCGCTCGAAAGTCACCTTTACTGGAAAGTCTGTCCGGCTGAAAAAGCACCGCGAGAACGCGGATATTACCGTAGTGAGGAGTGAGATTATCCGTGCCGTACCCCATTAAATATATCGAAAATAACCTCGTTTGGAACATTGAGGGCGAGTGTTTTGCCTATTACGAACTGATTCCGTTCAACTACTCGTTCCTCTCGCTGGAACAGAAAGACGCGGTGCATGACGCTTTCCGGCAGTTGATCGCGCAGAACCGTGATGGCAAGATTCACGCTTTGCAGATTAGCACAGAAAGCAGTATCCGCGCCGCGCAGGAGCGTTCCAAGAAAAGTGTGACCGGGCGGCTGAAAGAGATCGCCTGCGCCGAGATTGACGAGCAGACGGAAAATCTCGTTGCTTCTCTCGGTGATACACAGGTCGATTACCGCTTCTTTCTCGGCTTTAAGCTGGTCGTGACGGATAAAGAACTCTCTGTCAAGGAAATGGGAAAGACCGCAAAGAACCTGCTGCATGACGCGGCAAATGCTATTGGTCATTCGTTCATGGGTGATTTTGTTTCCATGCCGAACGATGAAATTCGTCGGTATATCCGCATGGAAAAGTTGATGGAAAATAAGCTGTCGCGTCGTTTTAAGGTGCGTCGGCTAAATAAAAATGACTTCGGCTATCTGCTGGAGCATATCTACGGCAGGACCGGCACGGCCTATGAAGATTTTGCGTTTACGCTGCCACTTAAAAAACGCAAGCGTGATACACTGGTTAAAAAGTACGATCTTATCAAGCCTGCCCGTTGTCTGATTGAGGAAAAACAGCGGTATTTACACATGAAGTCCGAGGATTCGGAAAGCTACGTTGCGTACTTTACGATTTCGGATGTGGTCGGTGAACTGGATTTTCCATCCAGTGAGATTTTCTACTATCAGGAACAGCAGTTTGATTTTGCCATTGATACCAGCATGAATGTTGAGATTATCACAAACAAAGCTGCTTTGCATACGGTTCGCAACAAGAAAAAGGAGCTGAAAGACCTCGATAACCATGCGTGGGAAAACAACTCGGAAACCACCAATCAGGTGGCAGAAGCGCTGGACAGCGTAGACGAACTCGAAAGTGTTCTTGACCAGAGTAAAGAATCCATGTACAAGCTGTCCTATGTTGTGCGCGTTACCGCGCCGGACGTGGAAGAACTCAAACGCCGCTGCAATCAGGTACGCGACTTCTACGATGACGCAAGTATCAAGCTGGTTCGTCCCATCGGTGATATGATGGGACTGCATAACGAGTTTATCCCGTCCAGTAAGCGGTATATGAACGATTATGTGCAGTATGTCACCAGTGATTTCCTTGCCGGTCTGGGTTTCGGTGCAACGCAAATGCTCGGTGAGCGCGATGGTATCTATCTCGGCTACAATGTCGATACCGACCAGAATGTCTATGTTCAGCCTGCCAAAGCGGCACAAGGCGTTAAGGGTTCTGTGACCAATGCGCTGTCCGGTGCGTTCCTCGGCTCTCTGGGCGGCGGTAAATCGCTGTCGTTCAACCTGCTTACTTACTACGCTGTTCTGAATGGCGCGCAGGCTCTTATCCTTGACCCGAAATCTGAACGCGGGCTTTGGAAAGAGAAGTTGCCGGAGATTGCGGACGAGATCAATATTGTCAATCTGACCTCGGACGAGGAAAACAAGGGTATGCTTGACCCGTATATCATCATGCGGAAAACCAAGGACGCAGAAAGTCTTGCGCTGGATGTACTCACTTTCCTTACGGGCATTTCCTCGCGTGATGGCAAACTGTTTCCTGTCCTGCGCCGGGCGGTGCGTGCTGTCACAAACAGCGAAACACGCGGTCTGCTCCGCGTCATTGATGCGCTGCGGGACGATGGCTCGGAAACCGCGCTTGCGATTGCCGATCACATTGAATCGTTCACGGACTATGACTTTGCGCACCTGCTGTTCTCAAATGGCAAGGTGCAGCAGACGATCAGCCTTGAAAAGCAGCTGAATATCATTCAAGTTGCCGATCTGGTTCTGCCGGATAAGGATACCGCGCCTGCGGACTACACCACCATTGAAATGCTGTCTATCTCCATGCTGATCGTCATTTCCACCTTTGCGCTGGACTTCATCCATTCAGACCGCAGTATCTTCAAGATGGTTGGACTTGATGAAGCATGGGCGTTCCTCAATGTGGCACAGGGCAAAACGTTGGCAAACAAGCTGGTTCGCGCCGGTCGTTCGATGAATGCTGCCGTTTACTTTGTCACCCAGAACGCTGGTGATGTGGCAGACGAGAATATCAAGAACAACATCGGCATGAAGTTTGCGTTCCGCTCTACGGATATTAACGAGATCAAGAAAACGCTTGAATTTTTTGGTCTAGATTCCGAGGACGAAAACAATCAGAAGCGGCTTCGCAATCTGGAAAACGGTCAGTGTCTTTTCCAAGACCTGTACGGTCGTGTCGGCGTGGTCAAGTTCCATGTCATGTTCGATTACCTGTTCCATGCGTTCGATACGCGCCCGCCGGTTACAGGGAACGAGGTGTAATGTGTGACAAATGCCTTAAAAGTTCAGAAATTAGCCATTACAGCCTTTATTACGGTTGTGATGGCTTTTCTATTTCTCAATCTGTTCACCGTGCAGGCGCACGCCGCCGGACTGTTGGACGAAACCATCGATACGGCGCACGAGTTCAGCAGGTATCCGATTGATAACTACCAGCTTGACTTTTATGTTGATTCCTCGTGGGATTGGCTGCCGTGGAACTGGTTAGACGGCATCGGGAAAACGGCGCAGTACGCAATTTACCTGTTTACAAACTTCTTGTGGACGCTGAATTTGTACATTTCAAATGCCGTAGGATACCTGATTCAGCAGGCATATGACCTCGACTTCATCAGCAGCGCCGCAAGCGAAATCGGTAAAAACATTCAGTTGATTGCGGGCGTGTCGGCCAGCGGATTGGACAGCACGGGTCTGTTTCCCGGCATGGTGGCGATTGTCACGCTACTGGTCGGCGTGTACTGCACCTATGTTGGACTGGTCAAACGAGAAACGACGAAAGCGTTTCATGCGGCGTTGAACTTTGTGGTCGTGTTTGTGGTGTCGGTCGGGCTGATTGCCTACGCGCCGTCCGCGATTACCGGCGTCAACGAGTTTTCGAGCGACATCAGCAACGGCATTGTCGATGTGAGCGCGAAAATCCTTGCGCCGGACACGGCAGGCGAGAACACCGGTGTTTCTGCGATTCGGGATTGCCTGTTCGGTATCCAAGTTCAACAGCCGTGGCTTATCATGCAGTTTGGCGATTCAGATGTGGAGAATATCGGAGAAGAAAGGGTGAACAGCCTGCTCGGCACTTCTCCGGACGAAAACCGCGGCAAAGACCGAGAAGAAGCTGTAAAAACGGAGTTAGAGGACTACGATAACGGCAATCTGACCGTAACCGAGGTGACAAGCCGGTTCGGCCTATCCGTGTTCTTCCTGATTTTCAATCTGATTGTGTCGGCGTTTGCGATTATGCTCACAGGCAGTATGCTGTTGTCACAGATTTTGTTCATCATCAGCGCGATGTTCCTGCCGGTGAGCCTGCTAATTAGCATGATTCCGGCGTTTTCCGGTACGAGCAAGAGAGCGGTGATTTCGCTGTTCAATACAATTATGCTTCGCGTCGGTACAACGCTGCTGACCACGTTTGTGCTGGTGCTGTCCTCGCTGGCATACACGATTGCAAACGGCAAGCCGTTCGTGGTGGTCGTGTTGCTGCAGGTAATTGTGTTCGCGGGTGTGTACATGGAGCGCGACAAGCTGCTCGGCATGATCGGTCTGCGTGATGAGGGCACGGGTCGTGTCGGTCGAGCCATGACAAACCGGCCGCGTCGGACGATCTCTCGTGCTGTGAGAAAGGCACTGCCATTTGCGGCGGGTGTTGGAGTAGGAAAGCGCTCTGCACAGCGCCATGCCGTACAGAGTACCCAGAGGACGGTTTCGCCCTCTGCAAACCATGAAAGTGCAAGCCGTGAAACCGTTCAGCCGGAAAAGAAGAATCTCGGTCAGAGAGTAGGCGAAACGGCAGGCAAGATTGCAGATACGCCATCTCGTGTGCGGGATAAGGCGGTAGAAACCGTGCAAAAGGTCAAGGACGCACCGACTAATGCGGAATATGCTGTCCGCAGCAATGTGGAATTTGCACGGGAAAGTGTGCGGAAAACTATGCAGAAACGTCGAGAAGCGCGTGCTGCACAGATGGAATCTCGTAGAACTACCACGGCAAGCCGCCGGGAACAGTTATCTCAGCGCAGAAGAGAACGCAGTGAGGGAAATGCGGAGAAGCCAAGAACAGAAAGCACTCGTGTTGCACCAAAGGAGCGTACGACTGTCCTCAAACAGCAGAAAGCTGAACCGGAAAAGCAGATAAGCACACCTGTTGCACCGAAAACAGAACGGCCGGAACGTCCAACAACGACGAAACCGGCCAGACCCGAACAACACGAACCAGAAAAGCCATCTGCACCGCAGAATCGGCCACGGCCGGAACGGATTGAACCGACACCAAAACCGCGGGAAAATCGTCAGACAGTCAAGGACAAGCCGGACCGTCCGGCAGAACGTCCGATGGTGCCGGACAAGCCGAAAACACGATATACAATGCCGAAAGGACTGGACGAAGAAACCTTTGGTGCGGAGTTCAAGCAACGGAAAACCAGAAAAATCACGCGCAAACAGCGGCGTTCGGAGAGCCGAGGTGAGCGCAAGTGATGAAAAAGGCGGCAATGGCAGGTGCTATGGGCTTCGGACTGCTGATTGCTTTACTTCTGTCGATGTTCCTGATTATCGCTTCGGATGAGGATAGCGGCGGAAGTGGCTTGGGTTTGTACATCGGCGTGAATCTCTCAGCGGAAGTGCTCGCGCACCAATCTATGGTAGAGAAATATGCGCGGCAAAACGGTATCAGCGATTATGTCTATGTTCTCCTTGCCATTATTCAGGTGGAAAGCGAAGGCAAGCTGGAGGACGTTATGCAGTCCTCGGAATCTGCCGGATTGCCGGTGAATACGCTCGGCACAGAGGACAGTATCAAACAGGGCTGCAAGTATTTCGCCGAATTGGTGACAAAGGCGGACAAACTCGGCTGTGATATGGACGCTGTAATTCAAGCGTACAATTACGGCAGTGGCTTTCTGGACTTCGTTGCGAAAAACGGCAAGCGGTACACCTTTGAACTGGCACAGGAGTTTTCTCGTCAGCACTCCGGCGGCGTAAAAGTTACCTATAAAAACGAGATTTCCACGCCAATCAACGGCGGCTGGCGGTATAACTACGGCAATATGTTCTATGTCAAGCTGGTAAAGCAATATCTGACACTTACAGGCGGTGATGCGCTCGGAACGGACGCACAGAATCGCATTGTAGAGGTAGCGCGAAATTCAGCAAAGTATGGTATTTCTGCTGCTGGCGGATATTGTGAAACATGGGTGGAAGAAGTTTACCGCAAAGCGGGTGTATCCATCGACCGGCATTGTTGTGCGGGCAAAAATCGTGCGCTGTATACGGTCGGAAAGTCCAGCAAGAATATTCCGCTCGGTGCGATGGTTTACAATGACCCGGCGGTATACCAGTCCCGAACGAACGACACTTGCGGACGAAATGCGGGTCACGTCGGCATTTACATTGGCAACGGTCAGATTATTTCCAACATCGGCGGCACTACTATCGACACCGTAGAGGGTTGGACGGCGTACTATGGTTTCGGCGGCTGGGGCTGGGGCGGTGCTGTGGTTGCACAGAAATAAGACAAAGGAGAACAAATTATGTTTCAGAAAAAGACAGAAAAACAGCAGAAACCAAGGAAGTTGCGTATCTACACGGCAAACAGCCGCAAGCCGGCGGTGATTGCACTGTGGCTGCTGTTCGTCTGCGGATTTGCGTTTGCGGTATATAAGAATTTTACCGCAATCGACACACATACCGTTCACGAAAAGGAAATTGTTGAGCGCCGTGTGGAGGATACCAGCGGCGTAGAAGCGTTTGTGCGGAACTTTGCAAAAACGTACTATTCGTGGAGTGGTAACAAGGATTCCGTTACACAGCGTACCGATGCGTTGACTGGTTATCTGACCGAGGACCTGCAGCGTTTGACTGCCGATACTGTGAGAAGTGACGTTACAGTTTCTTCTTCTGTGCAGGACGTACAGATTTGGTCTGTAGAGCAGAACGTCGAAAACGATTTTGCGGTCGTGTTCACGGTAACGCAGACAATCTCGGACGGCAAGAAAAAAGACACTGTATCCAGCGTGTACAAAACGGCGGTTCACAAGGACGATAACGGCGATATGGTTATCACGCAAGCACCGACGATCACCGGAAAGCCTGCAAAATCTGCATATACGCCAAAAGCCGCAGAACCCGACGGAACGGTTTCTGCGGCCGAGAGCGAGGATATTACGGATTTTCTGACCACCTTTTTCACGCTGTATCCGACGGCTACGGAAAAAGAGCTGTCTTACTATGTCAGTGGTGGTTCTATGCCGTCGGTAAAGTGCGTGGACTATACGTTCAGCCAGCTTAAAAGCACGGTGCTGAACAAGGACGGCGATACCGTAACGGCAACTGTGGCGGTGGAATATCTGGACAGCGTTACGAAAATGACACAGATTTCGCAGTTTGAGCTTGTGCTGAAACTGGTGGATGGGAATTGGAAAATCGTCGGGTGATGTATGCGTTTGTACGGGGAAAAATAGCAAGTAACGAAGTGTGAAAATCGAATACCGAAGAGGAAAAAGGCTCGTCGCAGAATGTTTCGATTCTGAGACGAGCCTTCTATTCTCGCGGTGGCGAGCGCAGAAATTTTATGATTCACTTGATATTTTTATACATGGATACTTAGTTTCTTGCGTTTGTGTATTTGTTTCACACCAAACCAGATAATCTTCATCAAAAGGATATAATACATAATCAATTAACCCAGAAACATTTTCGGACAAATCCAATACTTTATTGGTTGTTATATCCCACACATAAAGTGCATTTCCAGTAATCGGACGCCATGTTATAAAATCGTTTGAAGATTGCAGTTCAGCAAATTCTAAGGTGCTGTCAATATTGTTTGGATATAATTTCGTGGTGGCGTCTATCTGTTTTGACCATTTCTTATGAGCGAAGTCATAACAGTATATCGATTCTGATTTTTGCGGCTGCCACTCCGAAACGCCTACGATAAAAGAGTTTGTGATGCATATTTCCTGCAACGGTTCGGGCGGCTCGATACACATACGTTTATGTTTTTCTATGTCATATGTCCAAAGGGAACTGCCATTAGAATCATATTTTAGATAAACAACATTTTTGTCATTCACAGATGGTGAACCAAAAGTGGTTTGCATGGAATCTGCTGTATCTGCAATTTCCAATTTATGATTGTTCAAATCATAAATTTTTATTGCAGGGTAAATACCATCTTCATTAGCTGTATAGCTGGCGTAAACAACAAAGCTGCCATTTACCGAAAGCGACCACGGGTGCGGGTCAAAATTCCGTGTTTTAGGGAAGAAATCGTTTTCGCCGTCTACGAATATGATTTCTCCTGTACGCAGGTCAGCCGCGTATACAGCCCAATTTTCACCAATAGAACTTCCTACACGCAGCTCGGCATCCTGGCTTTCGGACCAGACAAACCAATTATCCTTATAATCAAAGGTTGTCATGGTGCCGTTTGTTTGCGTGTCCAATTTAATAAGTTCCTGTTGCTCTTGGGTATTTAAGTCAACCGACCTGATATAGTTATCAGCGTAATTTTTATATAATATCTCATGGTCGGATTTGTGACCGATATAAATGCTTTTTTCAAAATCAATATAATCTGATAAGATTACTGCGGTTTCGGTGTATGGTTCAATGGAAGCAGGTAAACTTTTGGTTTCGCGCTCTTGATAAAAATACAGACTGAATATAGTTACTACAGCTAATAGAATACATGAAATGGCAAGGTTCTTTTTCATTACTTTTCTCCTGTAATAGCCATTATAATTTATCACAAATATAGCGGGTAAGACTATAAAATGCTTTACAGTTATTGTGAAAGATAATCGAGTATGTAAATTGTTTATTTCATATTTGCATTATACCATTAAAAGTGGAATTTGTACTGAAAATGCAGAGTTCAGTATGATTTTTGCAGTAAAATGCACAGATGACGAATGGCGTTTTGGAAAGCTGTTGTCTGTTGTTTTACATTTTTAAAATAATCGCTACGGTATATTGATTATTATTCGTTGCGTGTTATGGATTTCTTGATTATCTTTTTCATATTATAGCCGACGGCAACCTAAAGGACTATCTTACTATGTTAGCAATGATTCCATGCTTACATATATAGTCAGCCAGCTTAAAAGCATAGTGTTGAACAGGCATAGCGATACTGTAATGGTAACTGTGACAGTAGAATACTGGATAATGTTATGAAAATGACGCAAATTTCGCAGTTTGAACTTGCGCTGAAACTGGTAGATGGGAATTGGAAAATTGTCGGATAGATAAAAAGCTGAGGTAATCCTCAGCTTTTTATGGTCTTGGTTTGCATTAAAAAAGTCTATCCATGTTCTGCCGCAGCATACGAACCATGCGTTCGCAGTCCAGCATAGTATTATCAGCGCCGAACATGACAGCGGTCTGATCGACCACGCTCGTATCCGGATTGCTGCTGCCGAGCACGACCCGCCCGTTCTTCACGCGGTCCATCACGGCGTCCGCGTTATCGATGAGGAAATCCAGTTCGTTCATCAGGCTGCTGTTGTAGTAGCGGATCGGATTCTCCTGCTCGGTCATGCCGCTGCGGATGGTCTGCGCTTTGCGCTTGATGGAGTCCAGCGCCGCCATGGCGGTTGCCTTATCGGTAACTACATAGTCGGTATAGCCGCCGTTTTTCACCGCAGACGCACAATTCTTGATCTTCTGCGTATCCGTCCGCATATCAAGCAGCTGCTTCATGAGATTTGTCGCGTAGGTTTCCATTTCGGCACGCTTGCTGTCACTCAGCGGCATGCGCAGGAAGATGGCGTTCACGTCATTCTCCGCCTTGGCACTGTACCACGTTACGTCCATGCCGGTCAGCTCACCGATGTTGCGCAGCGGCAGATAGATGGAATTCTGGTAAAACAGCGGATAAATGGTCACGCCCTTCTGGTTTTTGAAGGTCTGCTGTTTGCCGTCCACGAGGACCTTTACGCCCTTATCGAGCGTAGCATGACCGGTCGCACCGACATATTTCACGCCTTCCTTGTGGTACGCATCGTCATCCGCACACGGATACGACTTTTCCGTAGTACCCGACAGGAACACCGTGCGCGATGCACCGTCCCACGAGATATTTTTGCCCATCCAGCGGCCAACCGTGCGCAGCGGCATGTAGGTCGAGCCGTTGTAGCTCAGCGCCGTGTAAACCGTCTTGCCGTCCTCGCTCGGGAAGGTGGCCGGAATGCCCTCTGCATAAATGTCCGCGCTCTGCGGATTGATTTTTACGGCGGTGCGGGGCTGTGTTGTAGTCTGTGTAGCTGCCTGTTCAGCAATTTGAGCTGTAGTGTGTGCCGGAATATTTGCGGCTTGCGCGCCAATACTTGCAGCCATTAGAGAGAAAACACAAACAATACTTCCTAATATGCGTTTCAGCTTCATACGATACACCCTTTCTCTGGTTACTATAATATTGCGTATAATATTACAACGAAGCACAACGGTTACTTTCATTGTACTTCGTTGATAGGGCGCTTAGTAGATGCCGTACAGTTCGGTAGTTACCTCACCAGAACCCGACACCGCGCTGCCAAAAGCTGTGATGTTATCGCCGGGGCTAATGATAAAATTATCTGCACCATACTGAATATCATCATAAAAGAGTACAGTGCATTCACTTTTCGTATTAACAACGCGTCTCAGCTGATAGCAGTTGCTCTGACCCATTGCAGAAGTCCAAACGCTGACGTTCATCTTAGTGATAGAACGATCAATATTATGCATATATACTGCCAAACCACTGTAGTCAACATTTCCGGCCAAGCCATCGGCTAATGTGACTCCCTGGTTGCCATCAACGTTTGTATATACTGTTGCGGTACGCGAATCGCCAAGACGACGGCCATTCGGTGCAGAGCGCGCAGCCTGAAGCATAATACCAGTAGAATCAGACGCCTGTACAGCTGCATTTACAATGATAGAACCCTGCTCATCGTTGGTCGTATCTTCGGGAATTGCTACTTCTACGGGAGTCTGCGTAGTGCTGCCATCAGCCTTGACATGAACGACATTGACAGTAACATTATCACCGGCAAATGCCGAAATCGACTGAGAATTTGCGAGTGCTGAGGACGGAACATCCTGCGAATTTACTGCGCCTGCGCTCATCATAAGAGCGGATGCGGCCATACAGCCTGCGAGCGTTGTGCTCATCATCTTCTTAAATTTGCTCATAGTGTTAATAATCCCTCCATATTCTGGTGTACTCTCGATGATTGCCATCGTATGGGTGCGACAATCATTCATGCTTTTATTGTAGAATAGTATTTGGTACATTAACAATGCGGTGTTGATCTGCATGATTGCAATTTACTTTTGATTGTTGCTCGGTGTAGCAATCTATGCAGATTTTTGTTAAACCATGGGAACCACTTCCATATGATAAAATGTGTATTAAAGAATTGTTTTTGATGTTTGCATTATAACATTTGAAGTAAAATTTTCAATAGATTTGCAGAGTTTGGTATGTCTGGTGCAGAAAGATGCAAAGGTTAGTAATTAAAGCAGGATTTGGTGGATGTATCTGATAATCAGCTAAGGATATGGCGAATAAATAATACATACTTAATAATCAATAGCTAAAAACATATGTGAACGCAAATATAAGCAGACACCAATGCGATTGGCATTGGTGTCTGCTTATGAGTGATATTGTAAGTTTCAGAGTATGCGTTGAGAATTTAGAAACCGCTTGCAAATTCATCAATCAAGAACTGACTGCCGGCCTTTTTTACATAAATCAAGCAGGTAGTACTGGTTTGATTGGGGTCATACACCGAGTTTGCGGCGGGTTTCATTGCAAAAGAACATTCAAAAACGAGTTCTTTGGCTCTTGCGGAATAATCACCGTTATAAGTGCAGGACTTTAGTTTTGCTTCTTTCATACCGAATACGCCAATGCTGTAGTCAAATCCTGCGGCATCGCCGGTGCACAGCGTATTCATCTTCTGATACTGCTGATTGCCGAACAGCGTAAAGAACTCACTGATTACATTTTTAGCAGATGAAACGTCGCTGTCAGAAAAGACAGAATCGTTGATAAGAACAGAACTGGTGCTGCCTTGCCATGTAACCGTTTTACCCAGCCATTCGCTGACAGCGCGTATCGGCACATAAGTCGTACCCTGATAGATCAACGGTTCTACTACCTTGCCGTTTACATCGGTAGCAACCTGTTTCTGGCCGTTCAGGTAAATGGTGATGCCGCCGTAGGTTGCAGTGATTTTGCGGCCATTGACTGCGAAAGCAATCGTACCCAGCAGCATACAGCAAATCAAGCCGATAATTGGGATGCGAAAACGCTTTTTCTTCATGTGCAATACCTCCCTGAATGATTATCGTTGTTACAGCAGGTATGCGTTAGTAGTTTTTGATTACATAGAAGCTGTAATTGCCGTTCAAATCTGCCGAGGAGAACGCAGCGTCTTTTCGATCGGTGGTGTGTGCTGTGTACGCGATTTTAGCACCATCATTGATGCTTACTAACACAATATGACCCGCACCGCTCGAAGTATAGGCAAAGCTGCCAGCCGTAGCATTGGTGTAGCTGGTTTTTGTTGCATAACCCTTGTTTACCATATACGAGGGTACTGCGGATGCACGAATCCACGAAACAGAATCGGCTTTCCAAGTTGCATCGGTGGGAATACCACCAGCATGGATACACTGAGAAACGAAATTAGCGCAGTCACCGCCGTTGCCCTTATAGCTGGTATATGCCGGATTGTAAGATGACCAATACTTGTATGCGTAGTCGCGGGCGGCAATGCGGTTATAGCTGTTGTAGTTATTGATCTTGGTTGCAACCCAAGTGGGGGAAACCATCATGCTCTGAACAGCAGCCTGCGCATCTTCTGCACCATTGCGGTAAATATCATCATACGACCGCAGCTCGTACTCGTTGATATTGACATCATTGTCGAACTCGTCAAGGCCGGTTAGTGTAATGTTGTCCGGCTCGGCAACGGGTGCAGAAATCTTGATGTGATAGGTAAAATCGCTGGTTTCACCAATGTATTCGTCGAACATCTCAACAGTTGCATCCATCGACTGAACGAATGTGTCAACAACATTCTGCTGGGCCGCTGTCAGAGTAACATCCTGATCTAAGCCGAAAGTGGATTTTGCCAACTCCGCCTTATCGGATGCGGCCATTGTGGCATACGAAGAAGCGCCGAGTTCATCCAGATAGCCAGCGATGTACGGCATTTCTTCAACGCTCTGTGCTTTAAGGCGTTCGCTGACAGTTACTGTGGTTTCGTACTGAACCAAGCCGTCGGACTGGGTTACTTCACTGTCATCGAAGCGGAAGCCAACAAGCGAATAGAGGTCTTCATCGCTCTCACGGAAAAAATGCTCAATCTCGTTTTGTGCGGTTGCCTTCAACTGATTGATCGTGGCATCATCGAGTGCGTTGGGTTCCAGTGCAGCGACACCTACGTTGAGACACGAGAGAACCATTACGGAAGAAAGACTGCCTGCAAGAAACTTTTTGATAGTCATACTGCTGTTCACCTCCATGTTAGCAGTTCGGCTTGGATGAAAACTCATTAACTGAACTTACTGCATTGGAGTCATTCCCTTCATTTGGTGTATTTGTATTATACAACATACAGTAAAATACACAATGAGATTGCAGAGTTTGGCAGGCCTGATGCAGTAAAATGTACAAATAAAGAGCGGTAGCTTTGAAGCTATCGCCCTTTATTTTACAAATTCAAAATAATCTCTACGGTATATAGATTATTCTCTTGGTTGATTTGCATCGTGCCGCCAATTTGTTCTACTGTGGAACTGACGTTTTTCAGCCCATAACCATGAATACCCTCGCGTTTCTTAGAAGAAAATTCTGGGTTATAGGGATTGGAAATGCGGTAATACAGAATACTGTCCTTTTGTCTTAAAGTTAAACTTACGATTTTAGGCGTATCGGCAGATACACCGCTGCACGCGCGAATTGCGTTATCCAATGTATTTCCGAGAATAACACTTAAAACCAGCGGGGACAGGGCAAGCTGAGGGGAAACAAAAACGTCGATTTTTAAAGTAATACCAGCAAGCGAGGATTTTCCCAGTGCATCATTCAAAATTGCGTTAATAACCGGATGGTCTACATCAACGATTTTGCTAAGCGAATTAAATGATTTGGTAATGGTTTCGAGATATAACTCTGCTTGTGATACATCACTGTCCTTGACTAATGCAGTAACAGCAGTTAATTGCTTTTTTATATCATGCCACAGGCTTCGCGTTTGCTCGTTAGCGGATTTCATCTGTTCGTAATAAGACAGCTGAGTTTCGAGTTGCTGTTCAGCCAAACGCCGCTGCTGCTCGTTTTCGTAATTTGTACGAATAGATCGCATATATACGAAGAATACAATGTTGATGTACAAAATTCCGGCAATAGAAAGTGTTAATAATATTAAAAGAAAGTGCGATACGGTTCCGACCAATTCCAATGATACAATGCAGATAAATACACTGACGAGCTGGCAGGTCGTGAGTGGGAGCAATTCTTTGAATGGAATATCAAGTAAACCTTTTTTGCCGAACAGTGTGACAATAAAAAGAATGAGCAGCAAGTTTATCAGCTTTGCAAAGATGATAAATATGCAGCGTGCTAACCCCTGTCCGAGGATAACCGTTCGTGAAATGCCGGAGAGATAAAAAGGATATTCACATATTACGTCAACCAACACACTGAGGGTTATAAATGCTGTTGAAGTTAAAAGTGCCTTGCGAACAGTGGATTCAAAAATCGCATATGTTGATACACTGATAATGCTCCAGCTCAGCACGATACGAAGTATGCCCGGCATATGGATACAGCTCATCACGATAATAAAAATACCCACAAGTAAGTATAAATGTCCTTTGTACTTAGTGCTGCGATATTTTGAGTAAAATCCGGATGCAAAAAGATAGAGTAGAAAAGTGTCTAATACACCACTGAGGGCTTCAATTAGCAAAGTCATATGTTTTCCCTCGCAAACTTTGTAAAAGCTGCAATGACATCTTTCTTTCGGTTTCTACTGATTTTGATGAGTTGATGGTCCTGCATTTCTATATCGTCTTTTGTTATGTGAATTACATGATGCAGATTGATTAAGAAACTGGCATGAATACGAAGAAAATTGGCTGATGATAATTGGGGTTCGACCTCTTTCAGGCTCAAGCGAGCTTTGTAAATCTGCTGCTGTGTATGAACGAAAAGCATATAATTACGAGACTCGAAATACAGAATTTCTTGTACAGGGATACGATACAATTCGCCGTTCGAGGAGAATGTAAAATACTGCGGAATAATCAGACGCAAAGCGCGCTTTAGAACTTCGTGGAACTTTGCCTCATTAAGAGGTTTTACAAGATAATGAAAAGCCACATCATAACCACGAATCGTATATTCGGTGCTCTTGGTTACAAAAACAATAAGCGGTTTTGCGCTTCCTGACATAAGTTCTTCTGCAGCATCAAAGCCATTTGTATCATCCATTTCAATATCCAGAAAAATCAATGGGAAAAATGTCGTCTTCGCTGCTGCCAGCAGTTCGTCTGCTGAGGAAAAAAGGACAATAGATAATTCGGGGGCATATCGCTTGACTAATGCTTCGATATTGAGCCGTTCCTGATCTTCATCATCACAAATTGCAATTCGCATAAATACTCCTGTTAAAAATCACATCTCGAAATAAGTTTTAACATTCCAAGGGCTAATTGTTGCTGTTTCTTTGAGAGTTTGGAATAGAGTTGTGCGTATTCTTGCTTCAGTTTTGCGCTTTCTTCGAGTGTTGATGTGCAGAATAAAGATTGTACATCAAGTTCTAATGTCTCAATCAACTGTAATAAAACCGGATAAGATGGATAACTGAGTCCGCGTTCAATTTGGCCGATATATCCGGCGGTTTTTCCGATTTTCTCAGCAAGACGCTCTTGCGTCAACCCTAACTCTTTTCGTTTGGCTTGAATAATTTCTCCAAGACCTGTCATTTATAATCACCTCAGGTATAGCGATACTATTATTCTAAGTAGTATGGATACCAATTAGAAGCGACTAATACTATTATTTTATAATAGTTATACTATCTTTTCAACTAATTACTGCAAAAACATGACTAAACTCTGCAAGGACATTGAAATACTTCAAGAGGTCGATATAATAGTGGGTATCAGGTATAGTAAAGTAAATAAGAGAGAATAGAGTATTTTATGAAGAAATTTGTCGATTCTTATTGTAACTATCTCCAAAAGAAGCGGATTATTGTATCAAATGAGCAATGGGAAATCTGTGCGTATGGCTTGGAATTGATTGTTTCTGCAGTTCTAAATATTGTAATTTTGGTAATGTGTTCATTTATACTACATGAAGAAAGGTATATTTTATTTTACTTTTTGGGATTTATTCCGTTGCGCTTGTTTGCAGGGGGATACCATGCGGATAATCATTTGAATTGCTGTATAATATTTGCAGGAATTTACTTGGTATCAGTTTTTCTGAGATGTATTGCTGAGCCTCCTTTAGTTCTTTGCTTCATTGTGATTGAAATAATATTGATTTTGCTGTTATCTCCGGTCGAATCAGCTAATAAACAGATTACATACAAACGTCGTAGAATTAGCAGAAATAGAAGTATATGGATATTGCTGGCGAATGTGGTTGTATGTATAGTATTTCTTTGGGTTCAGCCCAATAACAGTTATATAGAATACTATCTTATCAGTGGATTTTTAGCATCATCTACGATGATTGCTGGAAAAATAAAATTACATTTTGCAAGTCGTAAAAAGGAGGGTGCATCTTTATGAAAAAATTTATCAACTGGTGTATTGTGCATGGTGGTCAGATTATTACTGCACTGGCAATTGTTGCAGCAACCGCTTCTGTGGGCACTACTTGTCTGTTTGAATCGTATCAGCCGGAAGTTCCAGAATGCCTTCGTGAGCGATAATATGTGGGCGGATGTACAAATATTGAAGTAAAAAATTCAAATCTGTAAAATTTGATCAGAACGCTACTGCAATCCTAATCAAGGGTGTTGTCAGTAGCGTTTTGATTTGTAAAATGTTTTATGAAGCAAAGCCATTTGTATAGCTTAATAGCTGTGCGAAAGGCTTTATTTTTTTGCCCTAAAATCAAAAAGTGCAGGGTATTTCGCTCTTTTATAGATTCCTGGCAAGCCTGTATTGCCCGCTATCCATAATCTCCAATCTCAAACAAAAACTTTGAGATTGGAGCTTGAAAATGAAAAAGTGGCAGAAAAACCGCAACTACAAGCGGATTAAAGATAAGGACGGCAACGTGGTTGCAAACATCATCACTGTGTTCGGACAGGATGTAGAGGTTTCGGACGAGATATTTGATACATACTCGCAGATGGACCGGCGTGCAAGATATATCGGAGAGGATATTCCCGCAGAGAGCGAAATATCGCTGGAACGCACGATTGAGGATGGTATACATATCAAAACGTTGGAAAACGCAGAACTGAGTGCGGAGGAATATTGCTTGCTTGAGGAAGAAGCAGAACATGAAGCAAAAATGCTGGATGAGTTGCCTAAAGTTATTGAATCACTGCCGGAAAGTGACAAAAAGCTGATTAAAGCGCTGTACTATGACGGCTATTCGACCCGAGAATATGCACAAAAATTGGGTATTACGCAGGCTGCAATGCTTAAGCGCCGAAATCGTATTTTGAAGTATCTGAAAAAATATTTTGAAAAATTCTGATTTTCAGGGTGTTCAGTAGGCGTTTTTCTTGGGGGTACAGTGAGGGGATAAATATTCTCTCACTGCTCCTTGGCAACTGAACATCAAACATCAGGTACAAATTCTGTGCGGAGAGCTGCGGCGCAAAGCCGCGAACTGTCGGGCGGCTCCCGACAAGGCGATGACCCGCATAGATGATAATGATACTCCCGATCAGTCACCGTCCGAGCGTTGAAAGCGTCGCAGGCTATGAGATCGGACAACGAGATAGGTGCAATGCCTGTGAGGTCGGTACGCTGCTGACCGCCTGATGTTTCCCGGCAGCCGGGGGTGAGGACGAATAGGCTGACAGAGAAATGCGAGGTGATGATATATATGATAGTGTAAAAATCCAGACAACAGAATAATCACAAACCGGAAGAACCGCATGGATTCCTCCGGTTTTGCTTTTACAGAGAGGTTTATCTATGGAATGGAAAAACGCAAATAAGATACTGCCGGAACGCGGTCATCGGGTTCTGTGCCTGTATCCGAACGGCAAAATGGACGTACAGCTTTACTTAGGCCGTGAGAGTTTCGTTCACGATCTGTACGGACGCTGTATTTTCTGGACGGAACTGCCGAAACGCCCGAAAGCCTATTTTAAGCTGATGGGACGCAATGAATAAAGAACAGCAGGCAATCGCTCGTCTGCGGCTGGCCGCTGAAATGAGCGAAACCTACTACCATGCACCGCTCGTTATAACCACCTCGGGCGGCAAGGACAGCGATGTGTGTCTTGCGCTGGCGCGGGCGGCCGGTATCCGGTACGAAGTCCAGCATAACCATACCTCGGTTGACGCGCCGGAAACCGTCTACCATGTGCGCGAAACTTTCCATCGGCTGGAAAACAAGAGTATCAAGTGTACCGTCAACCTGCCAATGTTCAAGGGTGCTCGCGTGACAATGTGGAGCCTGATACCGCAAAAACTCATGCCGCCAACGCGCGTTGTGCGATACTGCTGTTCCGTGCTGAAAGAGCAGGGCGGCAAGGGACGCATGATAACAACAGGCGTTCGCTGGGCAGAAAGCGCCAAGCGCCGCAAGAACCGCGGTATATATGAGAAGCAATCCGCAGACATAAGCCGCAGAATCACGATCAGCAACGATAACGACGATACACGGCGGCTGTTCGAGAACTGCCGCTTGCAGGCAAAGCGCATTTGCAATCCAATCGTGGACTGGACGGACAGAGAAGTGTGGGACTACATTCGTTCCGAGCATATCCCGGTCAATCCGCTGTACGAGCGCGGCTTTCATCGTGTCGGCTGTATCGGTTGTCCGTTGGCGGGCCGTGCCGGACGGCAGTTTGAGTTTGGTCGGTATCCAACCTATGAGCGGGCGTACCTGCACGCATTTGAACGGATGCTTGAGGAACGCCGTAGCAGGAACCTGCCTGCCGTCTGGCAGAGCGGGGAAGAAGTGCTGCACTGGTGGCTGCAGGACGGCGTGCTGCCGGGGCAGTTGAGCATTTCAGATTACTTAACAGAAACGGAGTGAAACAATGTCAATTATAAAGCGAATCACCTCAGCAGGACTGTCGCTGACGATGGCGGCAACGATTATCCCTAATTCGTTTGCTGTCAGTACGCAGTCTGCAAGCACGCTATCCTCGGTGACGGCAAAATATCTTGACGCAGAAAACGGCAAGGAGATTGCCAAACAGCAGACATACAGCGTCACGCACGAGGAAAAGTCCCCGCAGACGATCACAAACTACACCTACACGGACTATACCGAAAGCGTGGAGTATGTTTACTCTCACAAAGACCTCACCTATATCATCGGCTATCCGGATAAGGGCGTTCACCCGAACGGCGATCTGACCCGCGCCGAAGCCGCAATGATCTTCTACCGCCTGTACGACGGTGATTATCCCAGCTTCACGCGCCGGATGTCAAACGGCACTTTCAAAGATGTAGGCGTAAAGAACTGGTTCTATGAGCCGGTTGAAACGCTGTACAATATTGGACTGCTGGAAGGCAAGTCCAAGGACAGCTTTGCGCCGAACGCGCCCATTAGTCGTGCGGAGTTTGCTGTACTGGCGGCGCGTTTCCAGAACCTCAAATACACCAGCGGCAAGGTTTTCTCGGATGTGGAGAAAGGTCACTGGGCGTACAGCTATATCAATGCTGCCAGCGAAGCAGGCTGGATTCAGGGCTACCCGGACGGCACTTTCCGTCCCGACAAGGAGATTACCCGAACCGAAACCGTAACACTGGTAAACAGCATGATCAACCGCACGGTTACCCGCGAAAAGCTAAAGGCACTGAATGTGCGAAATCCGTACAACGATCTTGCAGAATCGTTCTGGGGCTATACAGACCTCATGGAAGCTACGGTATCCCATACCGCCGAGGAATGGCATGACGCGAAGTATAATGACGGCAAGTACAACATTATTGTTGAGAAATTCGTAGACACGAGCGACAAGGAGATCGCAAAGTCTGTCACTACGGCGGGCAAGGCAGAATCCGCGCCCAAGTCCATTCCGGCGTATGAGTATCGCGGCTATATTCGCACGATCACTTATAAGTACAGCACTGGTGATGCGCTCCCGTCCATCGAAAAGACGGCAAGCGTCAAGGACGCTAAGGTAGGTGACGAGATCACCTGCACGATCAAGCTGGCGAACGATAAGAAAGCAAGTTCCGCATGGAAAAGCGTCGTGCTGACCGATAAAATCCCGTCTGGCATGACCTTTATTGAGGGCAGCGTTTATGTGAACAATGTAGCTGCTACCCACACCGTAAAGAACGGTACGCTGACCGTAAACCTCGGTGATATTGCTGCTGGCAAGACCGTAACCGTCACTTTCAAGGCAAAGATCAACGGCGATATGTACAATCAGACGATCTACAACACCGCTGTTGCCAAGGGTACGAACGGTTATGTAACCGCTGCGGACGGCAAGAAAACCAACATTTACGAGGACAAGGACGATGGCGTGTATGTCAAGAAAGGCGATACCGCGCCGTATGTAACCAAGACTGCGGATAAGGATAACGCAAATGTCGGTGACAAGATCACCTACACTGTCAAGGTCGGCAACAGTGTAGGCGCTGTTTACGAGATCGAAAACGCCGAAATGGCAGATACCATTCCGACTGAATTTGACTTCGTAGACGGCAGCGTGCAGGTGGATGGCAAGTCCTATCCGTACAGCTACGACAACGCAAGCCGCAAGCTGTCTGTGTTTATCGGCAATCTGAAGCCGAACGCTGCCCGCACCGTAACTTTCGCTGTGACCGTCAATAAGTCGGCTTACGGCAAGACCGTACACAACACCGCTGTCCTCTCCGGCGATAACATCAAGGACACCGAGGGCAAGGACAAGGGTGTTGAGATTGGTGACGGCAAGACCAAGCCGGAAGTTACCAAGACTGCGGACAAGTCCACTGCCAATGTTGGCGATAAGGTAACTTACACAATCAAGCTGGAAAATGGCGAGTTCGCAAGCGTAGCGATCAAGGATGCTGTGCTGACCGATACCATTCCCAACGGATTGGATATGCAGTACGGCTCGGTTACGCTGAACGGCAAGCTGACCAACGATTACAGCTATGACGAAGCGTCCCGCGTGCTGACCGTCAAGGTTGGTGATCTCGGCGTGGAAGAAAGTGCAACGGTAACTTTCGTCGCAGTAGTCAACACCGCCGCTTATGGCAAGACCATTTACAACACCGCTGTTATGAAGTCCGACAACACGCCGGACACCAGCGGCAAGGACAACGGCGTAACCGTTGGTGACGGCAAGGCAAAGCCGCAGATCGACAAGTCTGCGAACAAGTCCTCTGCCCGCGTAGGCGATAAGATCGCGTACACGCTGACCGTAAAGAACGACGATACCGCAACTGTTCCGGTTGAGAACGGCGTTATCACCGATGTTCTTCCGGCTGGACTGACTTTTGAATATGGTTCTGTCACGCTGAACGGCAAGAACACCAACGATTACACCTACGATGAAAACACCCGCCTGCTGACCGTTAATGTCGGTACGATTGAGCCGGATGCAAAGCAGATCATCGGCTTTACCACAACGGTGAACGAATCCGCGTACAACACCACCATTCAGAACCTTGCAACGCTGACCTCTGACAATGCAGACCCGGTGCAGGACAAGGACGATGGCGTAGTAATCGCGGACGGTGACGCTCTGCTGACCGTTTCCAAGTCCGCAGACAAAACCACCGCCAAGGTTGGCGATACGATCACCTACACCGTAAACGCAGCGAATGCGACCGGTGCGGATGTGAACATTCGTGACGCAGTTATGACCGATACCATTCCGAACGGACTGACTTTCCGCGGCAATGTAACCGTAGACGGCTACTCCGCAGAATATCAGTACGACAATACCGGCAAGACCCTGATCGTATCGCTCGGTGAGATCGCGCCGAATCAGACCAAGGCTATCCGCTTTGATGTAACTGTGAACAGCGATGCTTACGGTATGCACATTGAAAATACCGCCCTCGTCAGCGGCAGCAATACGCCGGACAAGAGAGGTACGGATAACGGTGTGGATATTGAGGATGGTATGGCAGACGGTCATGCGGGCAATAAGACCGCAAACAAGACCACCGCAGCAGTTGGCGATACGATCACCTACTCCATTCGCCTTTCCAATGGTGCAGCAGCTACCGCTGATTGGGAAAACATGAAAGTGATTGACGTTCTGCCTGACGGCGTAAGTTTTGCAGGAAACGTGCAGGAGAATGGTTCGGCAACGGTCAATTATTCGTACAATGCTACGATGAAAACAATTACGTTCACGCCGGATGCTATCGCAGCAGGCGCACAGACCGTTCTTAGCTTCGATGTAACCGTAGATGATGGTTCGCAGGGCAAGTTCATTGTCAATACCGCTATCCTCGATGATAACGGCAAGGAAACGCCCATGCCGGACGGCGGTGTACAGATTGACGAGGGCAACGCTGCTCCCATCGTAAAGAAGTCTGCAAGCGTCACCACTGCCAATGTAGGCGATACCTTCACCTACACGATCACTGCAAAGAACGGCAACAAGGCAACTGCCGCATGGAAGAATGTCGTAATGACCGATACGCTCCCGACCGGCGTGAAGCTGGTGGGCGGCGTGTATCTCAACAATGAGTTTGCGCTTTACAATCTCAGCGGCAATGCGCTGTCTGTACTTGTAGGCAATCTTGAACCGGGTGAATCGGTTGAAATCACTTTTGATGTGCAGGTGCTTGAAAGTGCGGCTGGTACAACGATTACCAACACTGCTTCGCTTGATGGCGATAACGGTCACGGCACTGCAACGGATAAGGGCGTAACGATTCCAGACACGGCAGAACAGCCGGACGTTAACACAAATTTTTATGTAACCAAAGAGGTTGATAAAACTGTGGTGAATGTGGGTTCTGGCGTTTCGGCAGACCGCAAACGTGCCACTTTTACCATCACGGTTGGCAACGATTCTAACCAGACATGGAAACGGGTTATCCTCAAAGATACGCTGGACACTACGCTGGTAACGCCGGTTTTGAAGAACAACGTCTATGTGGATGGCGTTCTGAACAGCAAGTGGAGTTTTCGGAGCAAAGTGTTTACTCTGGAGCTCGGTGACATTGGTTCGAATGAAAAGCGCGTGGTGAAAATCACGGTTGAGTTTAAGACCGATGCGGGCGGCAAGACGTACACCAATCTTGCCGCGGCTGCGGGTGACAACGGTTCGGCTTCGGGCCGTTCGCCGGAGATTGAAGTCGTTTCGTCTGGTTCGTCCGGTACGCCGGTGCTGACGGATATTCACTATCAGCTGTTCGGTGGTTACGCGGACGGTCTGTGGCGGCCGAATGATCGCGTATCCCTGCAGGAAGCCTGCACGGTTGTATATCGTCTGATTGCTAACGGCGGCAACACATGGCTGCCGCGCGGCACGACTACCGTTCCGAAATACCAGTACGATATTCCGGAAGAAGCAAAGTATTTCGTTTCCATCGGCGTTCTGCCTGCATCCGCGTTTGATACCACTCGCATGGACGAGGGTGACGATTACGAGATCAACTACACAATCTCGAAGAACGGCTACCTGCGTATCTGGGCTGGGTCTGGTCAACTGAACTCGCTGGTGGCCTACGCGGCGCGAACGAATATCGGTCTCAGCGGTGATGTATCCCGTCTGACGTTCGCAAAGGCAATCTGCCAGATTACCGGACGTGATACCTCGCCGGATGTTTCCGGTTACAGCGGCAATCTCCGCACATGGGCGGACGCGCCCTCGTCTGTTGTGACCGAGGTTTCGCACGAACATGATTTCATCATGGACAGCGACCGCAACGAATACTGGATTTGAGAGTAGAATGAGAAAACCCGCCTGTTTTGCAGCAGGCGGGTTTTACATTAGCAGAGAGCAACATAGGCTATTCTGAAAGGAAGGGTGAAGCCGTATGGCAAAACAGCAGATCAAAGCGGTTTGCACACATGTTTTTCAGAATGGAGGGGAAACCTGCGACCGGAAACGATTTACAGAGAAATGGGTAGAGATGATCAATCGTATCGAACGGACAGAAACGAAAATTACGGAGAAAAGGCAATGACAAAAGTGCAGTTATGCGTTACAATAAAAGTAGGAAACAGCTTGTTCTTATCTGAATGAGGGATAGAACATGAAAAAAGCAGCAATTTATTGCCGTTTATCCGAGGAAGATAAAAACAAGCTATGTGCGACCGATGATTCGGGCAGCATTCAGAATCAGAAAGCAATGCTGGTGCAGTATGCAGAAGAACAGGGGTGGGAAGTTTATCAGATTTACAGTGATGATGATTATACTGGTGCAGACAGGCGGCGGCCGCAGTTTAAGCGGCTGCTGAAAGACGCAGAACAGCACAAGTTCGATATTATCCTCTGCAAAACACAGTCACGTTTTACCCGTGAATTGGAACTGGTGGAAAAGTATATCCACGGTCTGTTTCCCATCTGGGGTATCCGTTTTGTCAGCATTGTAGATAATGCGGATACGGACAATAAGGGCAACAAGAAATCACGTCAGATCAACGGTCTTGTAAACGAATGGTATCTGGAAGATATGTCGGATAACATTCGCAGCGTACTGACCAACCGCCGTGTCAACGGTTTGCATATCGGTGCGTTTGCACTGTACGGCTACCGCAAAGACCCTGACCGCAAAGGGCATTTGCTGATAGACGAAGAAGCGGCAGCAGTAGTCCGTGAGGTGTTCAATCTATTTGCACAGGGATATGGGAAAACTTCGATCGCCCGTATTTTGAACACACGCGGGATTCCCAATCCCACCGAGTACAAACGACAGCATGGCTTACGCTACAAGCAGGCGGTGAGCAAAAACAGCACCTTGTGGAAATACTTTGCGATTGCGGATATGCTGGAAAATGAAATTTACATCGGCAATATGGTGCAGGGCAAGTATGGCAGTGTGTCGTATAAAACCAAGCAGTGTAAGCCGCGTCCGAAAGATCAGTGGTATGTTGTGCGTGGTACGCACGAGCCGATTATTGACCAGGAATTGTGGGACAAGGTATGTCGGCGGCGAGCAGAGCGCAGCAGACCGTTCAGTGATGGAAAAATTGGTATTTTCGCACGCAAAGCACGGTGCGCATATTGCGGCTATACGCTTCGGTCCTCCAAGACGCAGGACCGGCACTATCTGCAATGTCCGAATCGGCATATCTCTGTGGAAGCCTGTCCCGGTGCGTTTATTGCGGTCAGCCATTTGGAGGAAGCTGTACTGGAAGAGCTGAACCGGATGGCGCAGGAATTTCTCGATAAGGATGAAGCGGCCGAGAGCGTAGCGTTCTGCAAGGATTTGCAGAAACAGAAGAAATGCCTGCAAAAGGAGATCAACACCTATCGTCAGAAGCAGGAGGAATATACAACAGGCATTCGCAATCTGTACCTCGACAAGGTAAAGGGACTGCTGACAGAGCAGGACTATCTTGCTATGTCGAAAGATTTTGCCGGAGAGCGTGATCGGTTGGAGCATGTGATCGAGGATGGCGAAAAGCAGATGCGAGAACTTGAGGAGCGAATCGCTATCGGAGATAACCGCCGTGCGCTGGTCGAGAAGTACATGAACATTGAGCACCTGAATCGTGAGATGGTCGATACGCTGATTGACTATGTGACTGTCGGTCGGCGCGCAAAGGGCACGAAAACGGTTCCCATAGAGATTCATTGGAATTTTTGATCAATTATCGTTCAATGAGTATACCGCGTATGATAATATACAGAAATGTGGCGATATATACACTAAAATGGTGCGAAAAGCCTAAAGGATTGTTCTTGTAAAGGTGTAGCTTCTGCTGCCATATCCTCAAACAGATCAGTGATCGGGTCGCCTTTGGACTGGAACGTTGCGGCGCTCCACGGCACACCGGAGGCCGACTGCGGGTAAATGCCGGTCGTGTGATCGACAAAGTAGGCGTCAAAGCCGCCCTCCTTGATCTGCTCGGGCGTGAGATTGCGCGTCAGCTGGTACACGATGGCGGAGATCATCTCCATGTGCGCAAGTTCTTCCGTGCCGATGTCCGTCAAAATGCCCTTGCATTCCTTATACGGCATGGCGTACCGCTGGTTGAGATAGCGCATGGACGCACCCAGCTCGCCGTCCGGGCCGCCAAGCTGAGAGATAACAATTTTGGCGGTCTGCGGATTCGGATTCTTGATCTTCACCGGAAACTGCAATCGTTTATCGTATGACCACATCAGTCCTCAGCTCCTTCCCACGGCCACGGATCGTCGATCCACGTCCAGTGTCCGCTGCGGGTATTCACCTCGCGGGCGGTCAGCGGACCGAATGCGTCCTCGTACTCAGCGGCGGCCTTGTCAAACGCCGTGCGCATTTCGTTGTAGTATTTGAGCGCGGCAGCGTTGTCCGGATGGCCGTCGAGGTACTCGATCACCTCAACGAGCGCGAAATCGTACATGCGCACGCGCCCGAGCAGCTTCTCCTTGTCGGTCATTGCGGCACTGCCTCCTCTCCGAGAAACGGCTTGTCGAGTGCCGGAAAGATCGTGCCGCGCGAGAAGGCCAGCACCGGATCATACGGCGTATCAAATTCCTGCGTCGGCACAAAGGCCATCGCAAGCGAAAGCAGACCGGCAGGGATACTCTCCTTGGTCTGTAAATGATTCTGCATGGTTATGCTCCCTTCGTATAAGGTAGGAGTTAGGAGTGGATAATGATTCACCCCGCCCTGCAATATCATCACGATACCTCCTAACTCCTCACTCTCAACATACGCCGTTGGGTCTTAACAAGTTCCGACATTTATGTTATACTAATAGTACTCTTATAAGGGGAGGCATGAAAAATGGAGCTTTCTGAAATCAGAGAACAAAGTGCAAAGGCGGCAGAGCAGGTTTGCGAGGCAGCCAAGCTGAAGATCGGTGACCTGTTTGTGGTCGGCTGCTCGTCAAGTGAGATTCTGGGCGAGAAGATCGGCACGCATTCCAGTGTAGAGGTAGCCGAAGCGGTATTCGAGGGCATTCACAGCGTACTGCATGAGCACGGCGTGGAACTGGCGGCACAGTGCTGCGAGCACCTCAACCGTGCGCTGATCGTGGAGCGTGCTGTGGCAGAGCAGTTCGGTCTGGAGGAGGTCAACGTCGTTCCGCAGCCCAAGGCAGGCGGTTCGTTCGGCACGACCGCGTACAAGCGCTTTGATGATCCGGTGGCGGTTGAGTCGCTCAAGCAGAGCGCCTCTGCGGGCATGGACATCGGCGGAACGCTGATCGGAATGCACATCAAGCCGGTGGTCGTACCGCTGCGCATTGAAACCAAGAAGATCGGCGAAGCCGTTCTGCTGTGCGCACGCCGCCGTCCGAAGTTTGTAGGCGGCAGCCGCGCAGTCTATAACGAAAAACTTTTGTGAGGATTTTATGGGATTAAAAGCAGTTTTTTTCGATCTGGATGACACGTTATACACCAGCTTTCAGGCCGGGGACGCCTACGCCTACGAAAAGCTGGAGGAGTGGGCCATCAGCACGTTTGGAGACAAAGGCAAGGGGTTCGCGGACGCATTCCGCGTCAACCGCAAGCGTCTGGCACGGCAGCAGCCTGCCATGCCGCCTACGCATGACCGTGTGCTGTTTGCACAGGGTGCGCTCGAGCGCATGGGCCTGAACGCCGTTCGCTATTCGCGCGAGGCATTCCGCGTGTACTGGAATGCGGTGTTCGCTAAGATGACCTTGCGCCCGGGCGTGGCTGAGTTTTTGGACGAGCTGCGTGCGGCGGGCGTTAAGGTGGCCATCTGCACCAACATGCTGGCGGATATCCAGATGGAAAAGCTGGAGTACCTCGGCATTGCCGACAAGGTGGACTGCCTTGTTACGAGTGAGGAAGCCGGTGTGGATAAGCCGGGTTCGGCGATCTTCTGGCTGGCGATGCACAAATGCCGCTGTCTGCCGGAGGAGACCGTCATGGTTGGTGACAACTTCACACACGATATTCAGGGCGCGCTCGACGTCGGCATTGACGGCGTGTGGCTCAACTGGACGGACAAGCCGAAACCGGTCGGTGAGCTGTCCTATACCGAGGTACGCACATTCGAGCAGGCAGCGGCGCATATCCGCACCCTGCTCTGATAAGTTAGGGAGGACAAGGAAAGACATGCAGCATTTTGATTACAAGCCGCACGGCGTATGTCCGATGAATATTTCGTTCGATCTGGACGGCGATACCGTGCACAACGTATCCTTCAAGGGCGGCTGCAACGGCAATCTGCAGGCAATCAGCCGCGTGGTCGAGGGCATGACCGTGGAGCAGATTGAAGGCTACTTCAAGGGTATTTCATGCAACGGACGCGGCACAAGCTGCTCGGATCAGCTGGCGACAGCGGTTCGCAAGGCGAAAGACGCGGAATAACATAAAAAGAACCGATATCCTGCGATATCGGTTCTTTTTTACGCTTTACTCGGCGAAAATATTCCGCGGAACGGTCAGTTTGGGCGCTTCTGCGCCGGTTTCGCGCACGCATACGCCGAGCCTGTAGGCGGGATCGGGAAAATCCGGCACAAAGAGGGAGCAGGGTGCGCCGACAGTGATTGTCGGCGGCTGACAGGCGATATCTACGCAGAACTGCCGCAGCAGCCGCAGACCGCGACCGTCGGCCTTGACGTAGCTTTCCTTGAGCGCCCACAGCGTGTAGAACGCGTTTTCGCGCTCGGCAGGCGAGAGCGAGGACAGGTACTGCACCTCATCGGGGTGGAAGAAGCGGTCGGCAATATTGGGTTTGAAGGAGCGGCACTGCTGAATGTCTACGCCGACCGGGTGGTCGCTCACCGCACAGACTGCCCATGCGGCGGAATGCGACAGGCTGAAATGAACATCCGGCGCGGCGGTCAGATACGGCTTGCCGTTCTCGTTCGCGGCAATGTCGAGCGGGCGCGGCACGGACGGACAGCAAAGGCGGATTGCCTCATCCAGCAGCAGGGAAGCGGTGAAGCTCTGCTGACGGGAGGTGCCGTGCAGGCTGTCGATATACGTCAGCCGCGCGGCGGACAGGCGGGAACGAAGCGAAATGCTCATAATATCAGTGGCCGCTGCGGACAGGGCAAAAAGATGGGTCAAAGTAATGCTCCTCTTGTAACATTCATGTAATTCGCTGTCTGATTAACGAATAAATGCATCAGTTCGGTATTTATAATACCGGTTTGCGTCTGGTTTCTGTGTAAACCAATATACATCCAACCGGTTTTGCTGTCAACAAGTTTCGGCGTTACTTTGTATCGCGTCCGCCTTTTCGTCATCCAGTCCGACCAGCAGAGCAATGCCAAGACTGCCGTGATGGATTCCCTCGTTTTTGAATACCTGAAAGGCTTTGTAGAGGATGGTACACCGCCTTGCATTACAGTTCATGATGGCAGTAAAGCGAGCGCTTTCTCAATCTTTTCAATCAGCCCTGAATCAGCCGGCAGCCAATCCACGCTTTTCAGTGTGTCCTTGGTCAGCCATCGCGCTTCGGCGGCCTCTAACAGTTCAAGATTACCGCGAATCAGCTGACACCAGAAGCAATCCATCGAAAGGTGAAAGGTCGGATAATCAAATTCAACGGTATCAATCAACTCGCCAACCGAAATCTCGGAGGCAAGTTCTTCACGGATTTCTCTTTTTAAGGCCTCCTGCGGCGTTTCGCCAGACTCGATTTTTCCGCCGGGAAACTCCCACAGTCCCTTAAAGTCACCGTAGCCGCGCATGGTGGCAAAGATTTTTTCGCCATCACGAATGACTGCGGCGACCACTCGGATTGTTTTCATAAAATACCTTCCTTATCCGACGACCAGCTTGTTCGTCTTGCGAAGATACTTCGCCGGAATCGGCTGGTCCAGATGCCATGTAATATTCATTGGCTTGCTGCCGGTGTGCTTCACATAGGCTGCCGTTCCAAGACAGGTATACGGTGCAGCGCCAATGCTGTCCTGCTTGAACTCCCGCACGAAGAGAACGACCTTGCTGCCGCGCTGCCGGTGGTTAATATAACGCTGACCGGTGCTTGCCGTGTCGGAGGTGGTGCTCTGACTTTGCCAATGGAACAGGCTTTCGTTGATTGAATAGTCGTTGTACATGGTAGTCGGTGAGTAGTCCTTGTCCGCCTTGTTGAGCGTGATAAAGAACACATCGACCTGCTTGTCCGGCAGCCACTTGACACCCTCCCGCACATTTTTCGGCGTCCTGTAGTCCATGGCAATCAGAATTTGATCTCTGGTATAGGTGCAATGCAGGTCCAGCGGACAATCAAAGCCAAGCGGGACAGGCTGATCGATAAAGTCAATACGTTCCAGATTGAGCGCCAGAAGCTCATACAGTTCGTGCATCATAATCGGGCTGTCCGCGAGCAGCTGCATGTTGGCTTGCGTAGTATGGGAACGCCAGTCTGCCGCCTCCTGAAATACGGTGATGTAGAACATTTGCAGCATGCGCTTTTCAAAATCGGAAAGCGAAGCCGCAAGTTCACAGGAGAAGCGCGGAAGAATATCCGTCAGGAACTTAATCCAGCGCCGGGAATCCGCGGCAACCAGCTTGCTGAATGCCTTTGTCAGAATGCTTTCGGCAGGTTCGATAAAATCATCGCGGACGCCTGCATCTGCACAGAGACGGGAGAAGGAGAATTTACCGTAGATTGACCGCGGGTCGAGGTGATAGTAGCCGATGAAATTCTTCAAGGAAAGGGGAAGGCCGCTGTCCTGTGTGAAGGTTTCGATACGCGCAATCAGACCGGCACGGTCACCGAAGGAGCGGCGAATATTCGCCAGAATGACTTCGGAAGCCTTCTTTTCCAGCTGGATATAGCAGCCCTTCGGCAGTGATACAAAGCCCTTTTTCACCTCGTACTGCATGCTGTGATTGCTGTGAGAGAGCAGTGCAGCAAACTTTTCTTCAAAATTGTATTTCTTGTTTGCCTGACCGATGAAATCCAAAACGGTCAGGCAGTCTTTTCCTTCCGAGAGACGCAGACCGCGGCCGAGCTGCTGTAGGAAAATCGTGAGCGACTCGGTAGGGCGCAGAAAGAGAATGGTGTCAATTTCGGGAATATCAACGCCCTCGTTATACAAATCTACAACAAAGATAAAGCGGATTTCACCGGAGACCAGACGCTGTCTGGCTTCAGTTCGTTCCTTATCGCTGGAAGTACCGGTAAGGGACATGCAGGGGATACCCTTCGATGAGAAATATTCCTCCATGAATTCAGCATGCTCGACAGAGACACAAAACCCAAGACCGCGAACCGTATTGATGTCGGTTACATACCGATAGAGAGAATTGACAATATGGCCGGCGCGCTTTTCGGCGACAGCACGGTTCAGAGAAAATACGTTGTTAAGCTCAGCTTTATCATAACCGCCGCGCGTCCAGCGAATATTGGACAGGTCAACATCATCGGAAACGCCGAAATATTGAAATGGGCAGAGCAGCTTGCGCTCGATCGCCTCCGGCAGTCGGATTTCAGATGCAATGCGGCCATTGAAGTAATCCAGAACGTTTTTTCCATCCATGCGTTCCGGCGTTGCGGTCAGACCCAATAAGATTTTCGGCTTGAAGTGGTTCAGCAGTCCTTGATAGGTGGGCGCTGCTGCGTGATGGAACTCGTCCACAATGATGAAATCGTAATAGTCCTCAGGGAGAACATCATACAGCTTCTGGGAGGCTAATGTCTGCACCGAAATAAATAGATGCTCCAGGCTGCTCGGCTTGAAGCTGCCCACAAAAAGCTCTCCGAAATTGGGATCTTTCAACACAGCACGGAAAGCACTTCGGCTCTGTTTCAGAATTTCCTCTCGATGAACGACAAACAGCAGACGGGGCTTCGAACCGGAAAAGGCTTTGCAGAACCGTCGGTAATCAAAGGCAGAGATTAAGGTTTTGCCGGTGCCGGTTGCCGCAACGACAAGATTGCGGTAATAGCCGCGAACTTCGCGCTCTGCCTGCAGGCGATCCAAAATCTCCTGCTGGTATGGGTAGGGTTGAATATCGAAAACGAACTGCATCTCGCTTGTCGGATTGGCCTTGCCGTTTGTTGACAGTGCACGCTCCAGTCTTTCCCTGCACCCGTCCTTATAGACTTCAAAGCTGGCGGTGTTCCAATAACTATCGAAGGTTGCTTCCATCTTCTGAATGGTCGGCAGCATATCCTTGGTTGTCAGCTTAACATTCCATTCCAGTCCGCTGGACATAGCCGGATTGGAGAGGTTGGAAGAACCGACATACGCCGTGGTAAAGCCGGTTTCACGATAGAACATATACGCCTTTGCATGAAGTCTGGTACGCTCGGTATCGTAAGATACACGGATTTCTGTGTTGGGGAGCTTGCGAAGCGCTTCCACCGCTTTCACGTCCGTTGCGCCCATGTATGTTGTCGTAATAACGCGGAGCCTGCCGCCACGGTCCGCAAAATGCTGAAGATCATCGATGATTAAACGAAGACCGCTCCATTTGACAAACGAAACCAGCATATCAATGCGGTCTGCGGAGGCGATTTCTTTCTTCAGCTCGGAAAACATCTGCGGCTCATGAACTGCTCCGGTAAATAAGCTGCTTTGCGCAATCGATGTTTCGGGGCGGGGGAGGTCCTTTGCTTTTTTCTGGCCGATGCGCATCATAGAATCATCGCGGGACAGCAATGCGAATAACTGCTCGCCCTCATCGTCCACAGTAAAATCGCGCAGGTCGTCCTGCGCTGTCTCCTGCGAAATCAGATCAACAATTTTGTTGACTAGATTTAACTGCGCAGAAATATCGTCACCGGCAATGCGGTCAAGACCTTTGTGAACGACTTCGGACAGGTACTGCGTTAAGACCGCGGAGGACTCGGCAGCATCGATTTTCTCGACGTGCTTGCTGCCTTCCGGAAGCTGACGCAGCTCATCTTTGATTTCGGTATTCACTACTTGCTCGTAAAGGCCTTGTTCAAGCATGAAAGAAGTCTCCTGTGCGATAGCGTAATTCGTAATAGGTGTTATTCCTTGAACTGTTTTGAGTAATTTCGACAATTTTATTGTACTCTAAACCGCCAGGAAAATCAATCCATTCATCAGCGTCCAACCTTCAAGCTCTCTGTGGCAGCACTGTGTTCGCTGACACGGTGTTCCAAATCTTCAAGGGAGTAAATGCCGTTTGCCCGGAGATAATTGAAAGTATCGTTCATCTCCTTTAGGTTGCTGATTTTGCCTTTCTGGGAATACGCCCCGGCTTTGCGCTGGGTGTAATAGGCGTTCAGCAGAGAAACAAGGTCGGGTGCCTGCGGCTTGGCAAGCTCCGCTTTTGCTTCGGCAATCCAATCAAACAGGAGAGCGATTTTCTTCTTGAGGTCCCGGATCACGGCATTGGTTGCCTTGATCCAGCGGTTGAACTCGCCTTTCTCGGTGCGGATACCTTTCTTCTCCATTGCCCGGATGGTTGCGCCTTCATGGACGGTGGGAAGAAGCTCCACGCCTTGCTGACCGTAAAAATAATCAAAACTCACACGACTTCACCACCTTCTTTCTGCGGAACACTTTCTGTTGTCGGCGGAATGCTGCGGAAAGTCGTATCCGTCTTTTCGTAAGGACATCGGGCAAAATGGCAGAAGCGGTATTCCTGTTCATACGCATCCATATCAACGAAGCCCCACTTCACGCATAACCTTCTTCGTACACCAACCAATGCACGGGTGATCTCGCCCATAGGGACAGCCATCACATTCCGACTTGGGCTTCGGTGGCAAAGAGATTAAGTAGTAGCAATTATTTCTACCCAGACGGCAACCCTTTCTGCCATTCGTCCAGAAGTAGCGGTAATGGCAATCGCTCGGCTTGTCTGCGGCATAAACAGGCTTGCTCAAATAAAACACCTCCAATCTCTTGTATTTGCCCATGGTTTTGGACAAAAAAGAGCGCCTATCTATCCCCGATGCGGGGCAAATAGACGCTCTATGTACATAAGGAATTCAATTTTATCCGCTATAACAGCATGGTACTCAAAACATCCGCCTTTTTGATTAGCAGGTTTTTTAGCACGATTTTTGGTCTGATTAGCAGGAAGGGCATTTTCATTAGCAAGAACAGCCCGTTTTCTGCTAATAATTAGCTGGCAATTTTGTCTTATAACAACCGTTCGATTCTGGAGGGGTTGTCAAAAATCAAATTTTAGAGTAGAGATTTTATCTCATACAGTGAAAGAGTTTTTTCACAGTTTTTTATATAAGAAACGCCGAAAACCCTTGAAAACAAAGGATTTCGGCGTTGTTAGCTGGCGTCCCAGAGAGGATTTGAACCTCCGACCCCACGCTTAGGAGTATGGCTTACCATGTGATACACGGTTCGGATGTAACTTCCAATATCATCCCTTACGCAGAATGACTTGTAGTAAACGAACTTTATGGTGCAAAACACCTATTCTGACGCAGTTTTATGTGTCCGTTGGGTGGTTCTATTAGCAAATTCTTAGCAAGAGGATACCCAGCCAAAGCCGATTGCTACTGCCATTCTTCACTCTCTTAGTCAAAATGACAAGGCAAATACATGGAGGTTACTATGGACAAGAAAGAGAAAAAGTCACTGCCGGAACCGCGCACATACACCGTGGAACAGATTGCAGCCATGCTCAACATTGGCCGCACAACCGCATATCAGCTCGTCAAGCAGGAGGAGTTCAGGATCGTCCGCATAGGAAATGCAATCCGCGTTTCCAAGAAATCTTTTGACGAGTGGCTGGAAAGTTTGGAATTGTGAATATCGCAAGAAACGCCGTAGGCTCAAAAAACCTATGGCGTTTCTATGTTACAAGCCTCGCTTTAGCTGATTGGATAAGGCAGAGTGTGTATAAGCGCCATTGGATTTTTCACAAGTTCTCCGACTCCATCCCAAACTTTGTGTAAACCTCCAACAA
>NZ_JAQEXK010000049.1:397-1818 GCF_027693185.1 Butyricicoccus sp. OF27-2pH9A | reverse complement strand
CATTTATGTCCCCGGGCAAGCATGATAAAATAGAGATAGAAAGAATAAAGGAGGTTTTGATGATGAAGATACTGCTGAAAATATTGGTTGCACCTTTCGCCCTGGCGCTATCCCTTCTGACGGCTCTGCTGGTGTTCCTGTTTGATATTTGCGCCTTCCTGCTGACGATTGCCTCCGTGATCCTGGCATTGCTGGGTATCGCCCTCTTTTTCACGCCGACCCCCATCGGCGGGATTGTATTTCTATTCCTCGCCTTTCTCCTTTCGCCGTATGGGATGCAAGCGGCGGCTGGCTCCCTTCTTTGGGCGCTGGACGGAGGCAAATCCGCTCTGTACCGGTTTCTGGCAAGTTAAGCAGCCTCGGGCCATACTGGCCCGAAGTCGGGGCGGTCTGGACGGGCCGCCCTTTTTTCATAGAAGGGAGGGATGATTTCTGGCTACCACAACTTTGTTGCAGCGCCATGCAGGCGAAGGCGAAACGATTGCCGAGGCTATCCGGGATTGTCTGGACTATGGCAAGGACCCGGAGAAAACAGAAAGCGGAAAGTATATCTCCACTTATGAGTGCGACCCCGCCACCGTGGCGGACGAGTTTCTTTTGGCGAAAGCCAACTATGCCGCCATGACAGGCCGGGAACAGAAAAAGGCCAATGATGTGCTGTGCTATCAGATACGACAGTCCTTCTATCCGGGCGAGATCACACCGAAGGAGGCGAACCGTATCGGCTATGATCTGGCTATGCGCTGGACAAAGGGGCGGCACGCTTTTATCGTTACCACGCACACAGACCGCCAGCACATCCATTGTCACATTTATTATAACTCCACCACCCTTGACTGCACCCGGAAATTCCGAAACTTTTGGGGCTCCAGCTTCGCCCTTCGGCGGCTCTCTGACAGGCTGTGCCTTGAAAACGGGCTATCCATCGTGGAGAACCCGAAGCCCCGGAGCAAGGGCAAGTATCGGAACTATGGAGAGTGGCAGAAAGACCGGAAAGGGCCGCTTTCCTATCAGGACCGACTGCGCCTTGCCATTGATACCGCACTGGCCGAACGCCCCGCCGATCTGGATGAATTTCTTGTTCTGATGAAACGGGCCGGATATGAAGTCAAGAAGGTTCGGGGCGGTGGTATCAGTTTCCGGCTGACCGGGCAAGGGCAGGAACGCTTCACCCGTCTGCGTGCCTCCACGCTGGGGGACGGCTACGACTTGCAAGATGTTCTGGCCGCCATTGAGGGCAAAGAAAAACGCCCCGGGCACTCGGAACGGAAAATCAGTCTGGCGGTGGATATTCAAGCGAAGCTGGCTGCCGGTAAGGGGCCGGGATATGAACGCTGGGCGAAGGTATTTAACATTAAGCAGATGGCTGCTGCCCTTGCTTATATACAGGACAATGGCCTGACCGATTATGAGCAGTTGGC
>NZ_JAQEXK010000049.1:0-355 GCF_027693185.1 Butyricicoccus sp. OF27-2pH9A | reverse complement strand
GTTTCCATGCCATTTCCGAGCAGATCAAGCAGACAGAACAGGCCATGAAAACCAATGCCGGGCTAAAGGCCGCAACGGTTCAGTATGCCAAAACCCGCCCAGTCTTTGAGCAGTATAAGGCGACGAAGTACAGCCGGAAATTCCTTGCGGAGCATGAGGCCGACCTTGAACTGTACCGGGCTGCACAAGCGGAAATGCGCTCTCTGCTGGGCGGGGCGAAGCTCCCTAAAATGGATGTGCTGAAGGAGGAAGGCCGCAAGCTCACAGCAAAGAAAAAACAGCTCTATGGAGAATACCAGAAGGCACGACGGGATATGCAGGAGATCGTCACGATCAAGGCGAACATTGACACTCT
>NZ_JAQEXK010000048.1:0-2137 GCF_027693185.1 Butyricicoccus sp. OF27-2pH9A | reverse complement strand
GAATGGTCTTTGTACAATGCCTTGCACTGGCTCATAGCCTGATAAAAGAGCGTTAGGCTGATTTCCCGTGAGCGGATGACTGCCACGATCTTTTCCAGCCCCGGCACCTGCCCGGTGTTGGCAGCCTCGTCCCACAGCACCCGCACATGGTAGGGCAGACGTCCGCCATAGGTGTTGTCAGCCCGTTCACACAGAAGGTTGAACATCTGCGAAAAAGCGAGGGCAACCAAAAAGTTGTAGGTGGTGTCCGTGTCGCTGATAAGAAAGAACAGCGCCGATTTTTCGTCCCCCAGCTTATCAAGCTCCAGCTCGTCATAGGACATGATCTCCCGGAGCTGTGGAATGTCAAAGGGAGCCAGCCTTGCACCGCAGGAAATCAATATGCTCTTGGCGGTTTTTCCCGAAACGAGTTGTCAAGGACTTTTTAATCAAATTCACAAAAAAGCCACAAAAAAGTGCCAGAAGCACTTTCATGCTCCTGACACTCAGGCGGGTGGGGTTACTTTTCCCCGGCAAGGATTTTTTCGCAAACGGTCTGGTATTCCGGCAGCCGTTCAAGGAAGGGGTTCCAGCGCCGCTTTATCTCGGCCAGTTCCAGAGGGTCGGCGGTCTGTTCAGTGTGATCGTTGCCGGTCATCTGCAACACATCCATCGACACCTCGGAAAACAGCACTTCGGCAAGCTGGTCGGCGGTGTCAACGAGTATTTCTTCCTCGACATACCGCTTTTTTGTGCTGATTTTCAGCAGCAGATAGCCCAGCTTATCAGACCAGAGCCATTCCAGATAGGGGCTTTCCCGGATGTAGTCGGCAAACACCGCGTAAACCCTCTCAATCTCTTTCTTTTCCGTTTCTTCGTACAGCATTTTCATGTCCTCCTTGGCTAAAAGTTTTGGCGTGTACCATCATCAGTTTAACACAAGGCGGCTGGCTTTATCAGCCGGTCATATCTGCTGAATTTCATTTTTGAGCATACGCTTGATTTTGTCGCTCATGGTTTCAGTGCTGGTCTGGCTGAAATGGACGCGCACCTTGTAGGTGGTCTTGCCGATTTTCTTTACCAGCGCGGGGGCGTCCTCCGGCGCTCTGGTAGTGGTGGTGTCTGCGGTCTGCATGGTGCGGGTTTCTTCGCTCATGGCGCTCCTTTCTCCGGGCGGGGCTGTGCCGTCCGGCACAAAATTACTCATGCTTACGGTTTACAATGTCTTTCGCCGCCTGCTTGGTGGCCCCGGCGTTTTCCTCCCGGAAGTTTTTCCCGGCAAAGAGGATCGGGGCGCACCGTTCCAGGATACGGTCATAGATACGAGCGTGGGCCAGGTCAGGCGGGTTTTTGAGTTCGGCCAGCTTCAGGTTGGTGGTGATGATCATGGGCCTGCGGCTGCGGTAGCGGCTGTCAATGACGAAAAACATCTGCTCCATCGCATACTCGGTACTGCGCTCCACACCCAAATCGTCAATGATAAGCAGGTCGTACTCGTCAAAGCTGGCGATAAAGTCGGCCCTGTCCTCGGAAAACATTCCCGTCAGACGGTTCAGGATGGTGGGAAAGTTCGTCATCAGCACCGGCACATCCCGGTCAAGCAGGGCGTTGGCGATACAACCGGCGAAAAAGGACTTGCCAGTTCCCACATCCCCAAACAGAAGCAGGCCGGTGTTGTTCCTGTATGCCTCCTTCCAGTTCTCCACATAGGCGCGGGCCTTGTCCATCAGGGGATTTTGGCCGTTGTCATTGGAAAATGTGTAGTCATACAGATAACGGTCTTGCAAACCCTGTGCCTTTCGGCGTTTGATACGCTCCATGCGGCGCTGCCGTTCCTCAGCGGCCTTGCGCTGTTCCTCGGCCTCCCGCTGGCACTGGCAGATGCAGCGCGGCATAAAGTAGCCGGATTTCCCGAAGCATGGCACAACGGTCTGCCTCTGGCCGCCGCATTTCTTACAGTGAATGAGCCCGTCTGCCGGGTCTATGTACTCGTCCCCGGCCAGTTCTATACCGACGACGGCTGCCTTGTCGATCAGCGCCCGGATTTCTGCGGTAATCTCCATCATACGGTTTCATCCTCCTTTACGCTGTAATCACGGTTGCGGGTGGGCGGGGCCGCCTTTTTCGCGTCCTCACCGGCCCAGCGCCGGATGGTGGC
>NZ_JAQEXK010000047.1:255-2296 GCF_027693185.1 Butyricicoccus sp. OF27-2pH9A | reverse complement strand
GACAGCAGAGGGATAAGCTGAAGGCCGATCAGAACGACACCGCCGCCCGCCATGAGCTGTTTTATCCCCAATTAGGTGTAAAACTCTGCTCGATGGCGGGCGGCGGCGTACAAAAAATCTATATGGTGTTTTTAAGAGAACCGTCCCGGCGGGACAGGTCAGGCAGTGACCTGTTCCACCTCCGGGATGGGTTTGAGATTAAAATGAATTTCGATAGAAATGTGTCTTGTTTTATCTTCGTCAATGCGTTCATGCACGACGATTTCTTTGATTAAGCGGTTAAGGGTGGCTGCGTCCAGCTCTGTGATGTTGGCATATTCCTGAATGGCTTCCACCCATTGTTTTGCGTCATTGGCAAGCTGGACTTCATCAGACAGCCGCTTTCTGCCCTCGGACACTTTTGCTTTAAGCTCCGTCTGCTCGGTCTGTGTCTTTTCCAGCATGGTGTTGAAATTCTGCTCACTGATACGCCCTGCAATCATATCCTCATAAAGCCGCATGACCATTTTGTCCAGAACCTCAATCCGTTCCTCGTCCCTTGTAAGGGAGCGTTCCATTGCTTCCCGCTGTTCCCGCTGCTCTGCTTCACAGGTATTGGTCAGGCGGTCGGCAACCGCTTCCCCGTCCATCAGGGCAGCTCTGGCACATTCCCGGATTTTCCGCAGCACATGGCTGTAAAGGGTGTCATAGTCAATCCGGTGCTGGGTGCAGTGGTTCTTTCCAAAGGCGTTGTAGGTCTTGCAGGAATAAATCCGCTGGGGATGTTTTGCGTTTGTGTAGCGTACCGTCAGCGACTTCCCACACTCGCCGCATTTTAACAATCCGGCAAACAGGCTGATTTCATCGGTCTGCCCCGGACGCTGGCGGGATTTCAGCTTGTTCTGCACAATGTCAAAGCTCATGCGGTCAATCAGCGGTTCATGCTGTCCCTCCACCACAATCCAGTCCTCCGGCTTCTTTTCCCCAATTGTGCCGATTTTGAAACGGTAGTCTTTTTTCTGGGAAGCAATCGCACCGGTGTAGACGGGATTCATCAAAAGGTCTTTGATAACGGAGAAGTCCCACATATACCGCCCGTTTTCCGGGTCTTTCTTTTCCCATTTGGTTCGGGTGTTGCGAAGCCCCCGTTCCCGGTTCCACCATGTGGGGCAGGGGATTTTTTCTTCCTCCAGCCGTCTGCGGATATAGTTCGGACCATGACCGTTCAGGGCATATCCGAAAATCAGCCGCACAATCGGGGCGGTTTCCTCGTCAATGAGCAGATGGTTTTTGTCCTCCGGGTCTTTCCGATACCCAAACGGGGCAAGACACCCGGTAAACTGTCCTTTCTGCGCTTTCAGAAGATAAGAGGAATGGACTTTCTTGGAAATATCCTTGCTGTACATCTCATTCAGGATATTCTTGAACGGGGCGATGTCGTTGTTATCCCGCAGGGTGTCGATACCGTCATTCATGGCAATATAGCGGACACCGTTTCTTGGGAAAAAGTCCTCAATCAAATGCCCGGTTTGCAGATAGTTACGCCCCAGTCGGCTGAGGTCTTTCGTAATGACAAGGTTGATTTGCCTGCGCTCAATGGCTCTCAACATTCTCTGTAAATCAGGACGCTCCATATTAAGACCTGTGAAGCCATCGTCCTGATAGACTGCCACAACCTCCCATCCCTGCTTTTCGCAGTATTTTTCCAGCATATCACGCTGGTTTGCGATACTGGCACTTTCGCCTTGCAGGTCATCGTCCTTTGACAGCCTGCAATAGACCGCCGCACGATAGCCCCCGGCAAGTGCTGAACCGATTGTTCTGTATTCCATTTCGTTCATCATAGCCATTTACCCACACAATCCAGACGGTATCTGGCTCTGTTGAACCTCATCTTCATTATACTTCAAATCTTTCTTTTTAGCAAGATATTCTTTTGTATTTGTTTTGCCGTATTTCTGGGAAATCAGGCTGACGAACACATCGGTGGCGTCCAGTTCCCCGTCAAATACCGTTGTAACATGAATCTCTGTTTTGTTTTTTGCCATAGGCAGTTATCCTC
>NZ_JAQEXK010000047.1:0-245 GCF_027693185.1 Butyricicoccus sp. OF27-2pH9A | reverse complement strand
TTCGCCATAGGCAGTTATCCTCCATACATGAAAATAGCCAGACAGAGGGTGTCGGCAACGAAGTCCGGCAACGGGCTTCAAAAGACCTTGCAAACAATCTCAATCTGGCGATGGTTACTATTTATACTTTTCTTTTATTTTTCTGTTGTTTTGGTTGTCATAGGGGAGAAAAGCCGATAGTTTCGGGATTTTCCCCGGCAACCGGCTCGGCAACGGGATAGCAACAGGGGGGCAACGGGCTGTCA
>NZ_JAQEXK010000046.1:0-2349 GCF_027693185.1 Butyricicoccus sp. OF27-2pH9A | reverse complement strand
TCCGCTTGCCCGCGTCAGTACGCTGCACAGCTGATTTACAACACCATTTTTGCTCACACTGTTACCCTGCGTGACGGCGAGTACACCAACATGAACCTGCTTGGCACTGACAAGCTGGAGACCGTTGGCGAGAAGTACATGAGCATGAAGAAGTGGGTTGGTACCTTCGAAGGCAACGAGGACGTTTGCGGTCTGGACACCGGTCTGATCCGTGTATACGGCACTCCGGACGGCAAGGACGTTGCAAAGGCTAACGCTGACTTCAAGTTCAGCAAGCTGGACCTCTCCTACATCGGCGAGGAAGTTTCCGTACTGTACAAGGATGCTACTGGCGGCACCGCTAACAAGCCGGACAAGAAGGACACCATCTACGGCGTTTATGTAACCGGTACTACCAAGGTTTACAACATCACCAAGGATGACCTGCAGTCCCAGAAGGATGACGGCACTGTTCGTTTTGGCGACAAGAACTACGATGTAGCAAAGATTGCTAAGGACGACGAGTACATCAACTACAACTACGGCGCTAAGAAGGATACTGCTGCTGCAGCTATGACCGCTGATCAGGTTGCTGATGACATGATCTCCAAGCTGAAGGCTACTTCTGCTGACACTGTTAAGTTCATCTGCAACGATGACGGTGATATCGTAAAGGCTTACGTTGTTGAGTCCAATCTGGCTCGCGTTACTGCTGTAAACACCGAGAAGGTTTCCATCAACAATGGCGTTGGTACCATCAAGTTTGAGGATAACGACATTTACGACGGCGTTAAGAAGGACGATATCGTTGTTGTTACCACTCTGTACAACACCAAGGCTACCAACTCTGCTGCTAAGAGCATTGTTACCAAGGCAGCTACCGTTGAAGGCAAGCTGACCAGCTTCAAGGGCACCAGCAAGGTAAGCATTGACGGCACTTCCTATGATATCGCTTCTCTGGCTACCACCGCTGTTGATTCTGATTTCGAGACCTCTTTCAAGGATCAGATTGGCGAGACCTACACCCTGTACACGATTGGCGGTCTTGTTTACGCTGCTAAGCAGACCTCTGAGGGCACCAAGAACTATGCAATCGTAGAGGACACCAATGACTCTCAGACTATTGACTCTGGCTTCGATCCGCTGGAAGTTAAGATCCTGAAGGCTGACGGTTCCGAAGGCAAGTTTGTTGTTCATAAGGACTCCACTTCTCAGGGTACTACCAAGCTGAAGACTACCGATGTTAAGACTGGCGTTCTGATCAAGTATTCGAATGTTTCCGATAACAAGATCAAGATCACCGAGGTTCAGGGTTCTACGGCTCTGAATAAGGACACCACCGTATATGTTAAGGACACTAAGTCCTTCAACAACAAGGTTGCTACTTCTGATGCTGTTGTATTCGTAAATAAGACCGCTACTTATGGTAAGCCGGGTGACTTCTACGCATACACCATCCGCAACCTGAACGATATCAAGGCTAAGTCTGGTGCAGCTGTTGCTTCCATTCTGGACGACAACAAGGTTGTTGCAGCTTATGTTGAGCTGACCACCAAGCCGTCCGGTTCTACCGCAGACACTGTTTACGGTATCGTATCTAAGGAAAACGGCACTGTTAAGGATGGCGACACCACCTACACCTCCTACACTGTTGATGTTGATACTAACACCCAGAAGACCGTTCTGATCGAGGGTGACAGCGACACCACTCTGAAGGAAGGCTATCTGGTAAGCTTCGATGAGGCTTCTGATAAGGTATACTCTGCATCTGATATCACTATCTACCTGAAGAACGAGAATACTGACTACCACAAGCCGAGCACCATGGCTGCTATCGACGAGTACGATGAAAAGGGTCAGATCGTATCTTACTGGGATAAGACCAATGATATCGGCGACAAGGCTAAGCTGATCACCAAGGCGGTTGACGATGATGTTAAGATCATCTACGTAAGTGCTGAGGATGATAAGGCTGCTGATAACAACGGCGCAATCGAGTATGATGGCGTTAAGGGCACCAAGAATGCTTACATCGTATTCGAGGATAACAATGACACCAAGAATGTTGTTGCAATCTTCGTTGACGTTGACGGCAACATCACCAAGTAATCTCTGAATCCCGCGATTCGATTTTACGTAAAGGAACCCCCGAGGAAAATCTCCTCGGGGGTTTTCCCTTTCCCCGAAAAAATTCGCAAAAATCCAAAAGTTTTTCTTGCAATTTCGGAAAAATCGGCTATTCTATACCTCAAACAAACGGCGAAACGCCGAACAGGAGGTATATTTATGGGATTTGAATCGTATCGACAGGGCGCGTTCACGAAGCGTTTAGCGGACCTGCCCGACCAGCCGAACATGCAGGCGGCGGAG
>NZ_JAQEXK010000045.1:0-2458 GCF_027693185.1 Butyricicoccus sp. OF27-2pH9A | reverse complement strand
AGACCGCGCCAACCAAGCCGACCTTGTTTCTTTCCTGCAATCACAGGGAGAGCAGCTTACCCGCGCCGGAAATGAATACCGCTGGAAGCGGCACGACAGCCTGACCGTCCGGGGAAACAAATGGTACAGGCACAGCCAGAGTAAGGGCGGCGGCCCCGTTGACTTCCTCATGGAGTTTTTCGGCAAGAGCTTCACCGAAGCCGTTGAAATGCTGACAGGAGAAAAAGGCGAAGCACCGCCGCCGGACAGACCAAGCTCCGCGTCCCTATCCGACTTCCGATTGCCGCCCCCAAACAGCGACAACCGAACAGCGAGGAACTACCTCACAGCAGCCCGCCGCATTGATGAAGATGTGACGGGCTTTTTCTTTGCCACCGGGGATATTTACGAGGAAGCCGCCCACCACAACGCCGTATTCGTAGGGCGGGACGAGGACGGAGTACCACGCTACGCCCACCAGCGCGGCACAGCCGGGAGCTTCCGGCTTGATGTGAAAGGCAGCGACAAAGCCTTTAACTTCTGTTACCAGGGCGAGGGCGAAAGATTGTTTGTCTTTGAAGCCCCGATGGACCTCTTATCTTTCCTCTGCCTGTTCAAAAAGGGCTGGCAGAAGCAAAGCTACCTGTCATTGGGCGGCGTGGGCGAAAAAGCTCTGCTCCGCTTTCTCTCTGACCGTCCGAACATCAAGATCGTTTACCTCTGCCTTGACAACGACAACGCCGGAAACGATGCTTGCAGCCGCCTTGCAGAGCTTGCGCCGGAGGGCTTGACCGTCAACCGCCTTATCCCTCTTTTCAAGGACTGGAACGAGGTATTGCAGCACCGGGCAGAAATCACAGACGGGAAGTATATCAGGGAAGCGATTTACGGCTTGAAAGAGCCAACCCAGGAAGAAACCGTTGAGATTATCCGCATGAGCGAGGTTGACACACAGACCGTTGAATGGCTATGGGAGCCGTATATCCCCTTTGGGAAAGTAACCATAGTACAGGGCAACCCCGGCGAGGGCAAGACCACCTTTGCCCTACGCCTTGCCGCCGCCTGTACCACCGGGGGAACGCTGCCGGGAATGAAGCCCTTGCCGCCATTCCAAGTGATTTACCAGACCGCCGAGGACGGTTTGGGAGATACCGTCAAGCCACGCTTGATAGAAGCAGAAGCCGACCTTGACCGGGTTCTTGTGATTGATGAAGCAAAACGGGAGCTTACTCTGTCCGACGAGCGCATAGAGAAAGCAATCGTACAGAACGGGGCGCGGCTGATTATCCTTGACCCCATACAGGCGTACATGGGTGAAAAAGCCGACATGAACAAGGCTAACGAAGTGCGCCCTATCTTCCGCCGCCTTGCCGAAGTCGCGGAGCGTACCGGGTGCGCCGTTATCCTTATCGGACATTTGAACAAAGCAGCCGGAGGACAGAGCGCGTACCGGGGATTAGGTTCTATCGACTTCCGAGCCGCCGCGCGGAGCGTGCTTTTAATCGGGCGCGTGAAGCGTGAGCCAAATGTGCGCGTTATCGTCCATGACAAATCTTCCCTTGCGCCGGAGGGGAAGCCTGTTGCCTTTTGCCTTGACCCGGAAACAGGCTTTTCATGGATAGGCGAATATGACATAACCGCCGACGAGCTGCTGTCCGGCGCGGGCGGGAACACCGCCACCAAAACCGAACAGGCCGAGAAGCTGATACTTGATTTACTGGCAGACGGAAAGGAGCTTGCCAGCGAGGACATTGTAAAAGCCGCAGCCGAAGCCGGAATATCCGAGAGGACGGTACAGAACGCCAAGCGCAACATGGGCGGCATTTTGGGCGCAAGGCGTGTCGGCGGTCAATGGTACAACTTCATCAAGAAGAAGCAGCCACCCGAAACCGCAAGCTGAAAGTGCAAAACGCAGACCCTTTGCACTTTGCACTTTCGCACTTTCACGATAATTTGCGTCAATAACTCAAAAAAGCACTTGACAAAACGCTTCATGGGGCACCGCCAAGGACATTGCCCCGTACATCGACCCCAAGTTTGAAAACAACATCCTGCTGACCCAGACTGAACGCCTGACCATGACCGGGCGGCCCAAAGACCCCAAGACGGCCCGGAACAAGAATGTACTGGTGATCGGCGGCTCCGGCAGCGGCAAGACCCGCTTCTATGTGAAGCCCAACCTCATGCAATGCTTTCCCACTTCCGATTATCCTATCTCATTCGTGGTCACTGACCCAAAAGGCACACTGGTTCTGGAAACAGGCCAAATGTTCCAGCGGGCAGGCTACCGAGTGAAAATCCTGAACACGATAAACTTTTCCAAGTCTATGAAGTACAACCCCTTTGTTTACATCCACTCGGAAAAGGACGTGCTGAAACTGGTGAACACCCTGATTGCCAACACCAAGGGCGAAGGTGAAAAATCGGCGGAAGATTTTTGGGTGAGTGCGACTCGTTCGCAGGCGGTAAAAAGTCTGCG
>NZ_JAQEXK010000044.1:0-2744 GCF_027693185.1 Butyricicoccus sp. OF27-2pH9A | reverse complement strand
TATAGTGATAGGTAATCCTTTGAAGTTATCGCCGGATTTTCCCCCACTTCACACCGGACGTGCGACTTTCACCGCATCCGGCGTTCCATCGATTGTTTTCACAAGCATTTAATCAATCTCCAAATGAAATACTATTATTCTATTGCGGACAAACCAGCCCGCTCACGCAGACTGTTCACTTTTAACATCAGTTCCTTTGTTGTTTTGAGAGCATCAGCTATCGCTTTCAGCTCATTCATCGGGCGTCTTTGCAGAAGCGGAAGGAATCTCCTGTGGAACAAAATCATGTTTTGATAGCGTTCCCTGCCGCCAAATTCTGCCGGAGTTTTCAGCCAGCATACGATGTCAGCCGCATTTTCAAAGAGTTCTCCACTTAGCGCACATTTTCCACGTTGAGCAGAGAATAATGAAATCCTGCTGTCTGTGAGTTCTGTGCTTCGACCCATAGACGGTTGATTTCTCAAACCCGCCAGAACAAATGAGTTCAGGCTTAGGTTTGTGTGTATCAATGTCCGTCCGTCGGCCGTGTAACTGCATACCGCTGTTTTCTTTGCCATCGGTATCTTGTTCTTGATATATGCGATAGGGTAGATAGGTTGGTCGATTCCTGATACATACCGCACCATTGCCGACTTACCGAACCGCTCCTTTTCGCTCTCGGTCATTGCACCGCCTTCTCGAACAAGTTTGCACCCGGTTTCTGTATTGAGCCGATTTGTTAAAACTGTCATGACCTGCCTGTGGATTTTTCTGCAATCAATACTGATACAGGTAGCAAGCTGAAAATAATTCTGTATTCCCAGAACCATTGAATTGAACAGCCTTATCTCGTCTAAAGGTCTTTTTCCTTTGGACGGTCTGGCAATCCGCTTCGCTTGTTCCACCAGCTTTTGCTTTTCCAGTTCCAACTTTTTGTCACAGATATGAGATTGCACAGCGTACCTACCGCTTTTTGGTCTGACCCGTATCTTGAATCCGAGAAACTCTGAATAGCGTTTTCTGACATTGACTATCCTTGTTTTCTCCGGCGATACTTCAAGCCTTAGCCTCTCAGTTATCCACGCTGTTACAGCTTCTTTTGTTCTCAAGGCGTCCTCTTTATTCCGACAGAAGATTCTGAAATCATCTGCATATCTCACGATGTACATTTCTTTCAGTCCCGTTTTCCTCATTTTGAGAAATGCCTTGCTCCGGTCAAAAGTAATCGAGTTTCTGATTTTCCTCTCATACCCGTATTCCTTTACAAGAGGGTGGTTCTGCCATTGGCTCTCTACCCAGTTATCCAGTTCATTCAGCACGATATTCGCAAGTAGCGGTGAAATGATACCACCTTGCGGTGTGCCTTTGTCTGGAATGAGGGTAGTGCCGTCTGGCATTCTAATCGGTGCTTTCAGAATCCGCTTGATAATAAAAATCAACTGTTTGTCGTGTATTCCCAAAGCCCATATCTGCCGCACCAGCTTACTGTGATTTACATTATCGAAAAAGCCCTTTATATCAAACTCAATCACATAATGCAGATTCATTCGCTGGAGCATGGTATAGGTTCTCTGCATGGCGTGTTCTACGGAGCGGTTCGGGCGAAAGCCGTAGCTATTGTCGCTGAATTTCGCTTCGCAGATAGGCTCCATGACCTGCTTGATACATTGCTGTACCAGCCTGTCCCAGATACAAGGAATACCCAACGGGCGGGTCTTGCCGTTTGGCTTCGGAATGTCTTTACGCCTGACCGGTTTTGGTCGGTATCCGTGATGACTTCCTGTGACAATAAACCTCACTTTCTCCACAACTGTTTCGGGCGGTAAACACCCGATGTCACTAATGTTTTTGTTGTCTGTTCCTGCTGTGTAGCTTCCTCCGTTTGCTTTGATGTTCCGATATGCCAAAAGAATGTTATCCCGGCTTAGGATTATATCCATGAGGTCGGTAAAGTTGTCTCCATCCAGACTTCGACGGTAGAGTTCGTCAAAAACTGGCTGCATACCGTAATACTCGGCGTGACGTAAATCATCTACACATAGATTTTTGCTTTTCTTTGGCATAAGGCATCACCTCCTTTTACGAAAGTGACCCTTTTGGTCTTACTCGAATCCTTATGTTGGATTGAATAATGCCTGTTTATCTCAACCGACTTGTGGCCATTCCTCCGTAGCTCACATAACGCAAGCACATCATAGGTTCGACCACTGCTTTTCAGCAGCAGTTCGTCTGCTTATTGTTCTTCGTCAAACTATTCCTTGCGGAATCTGCTGCCTTTCCTCGTTCCGATAGTTCTATCTGTACATACATACCCTTAGGTTCCTGCTATAGACCTGTCGGCTTGCCTGTGCCTGTAACACAGCATGGTCGTTCGTAGGGCAAATTTCTACTGAACCACACCGACTGCGCTTTAACGCACCCACGCATTTCTGCGTGGTCTTCTTTTAGACCTGTACATTCGCAGGTTCGTCAGTCCGCCCGCCAAAGCGAACATTCTAACCATAGGTATCTTATAGACCCTCGGCCTATAGGTAACACAGTCTGCCGCCAGACCGCTTTCGACCACTTTTGGCAGTGGTTACGGTTACTCTCAGCCTTTGTCATGGGGCTTCGTACAAAAGCCATTACAGCTAATGCACGCCCATCAAGGGTAGGCGTTTCAGGGCGTTACCCCGTCATTCCACCTATCAAACTATCAGTTCTCCGAACAACGGAAAACCGTTGCCCGTGCGCAGACTTTTTACCGCCTGCGAACGAGTCGCACT
>NZ_JAQEXK010000043.1:0-3274 GCF_027693185.1 Butyricicoccus sp. OF27-2pH9A | reverse complement strand
CTGGACACCATAGCCCGCATTTCTTCATCGTCTCGAACCTCAAAGGGATGGTTCTTGAAGGCGTGAAGCTCGTTCAGCTTGATATAGACGATCTGTTCCTTGCCCCGGCGTGGTGCATCCTTCGGTTTTTCGGGTTCCTTCGGAGCGGGAGCGGCCTGTACCGTTGGCGCCGTTTTTTTCTCCGGTTCCTTTTTGACCGCATTTTCCGGTTTCTGTGCGGGAGCTTCGGGCTTCGGGGTTGCGGCCTTGTCCTTATCTGCTTTCGGGGGACGGCCCCGGCGCTTCGGCTGTTCCGGCTCTTTGGGTTTTTCCTCCGCTTTCTTCGGAGCCTCCGGCTGCTTTTCCGGTTTTTCCGTTTTTGCCGGGGCAGGCTTTTCCCCGCTGGGAGCTGCCGCCCGTTCCTCGACCTTCTTTTCCTTCATAATTTCAGCGAAGTTATAGACGGAAACCTGCGGGTTCTTTACCTCCGGTTCCGTCTTTTTTTCCGGCTCCGGGGAAACGGAAACCTTCTCCGGCTCTTTTGGGGGAGCGGGAGGCGTTTCCTTGCCCGGCCCGCTATCCGTTACCGGCTGTTCCGGCGTTTTTGTGGTTTTATCATCTGCCATAAGCATTTACCTCCTGTTTTTTGGCATGAAAAAAGGGGCTCAACTTTTCAGTCAAGCCCCCGTGGGAAGTTCCTCCTTTCTCCGCCATGATACAAAAATACCGCCCGTAGTCTCGTTTGGGCGGTACTTTGTGTAAGATTGGCAGTCCATTATTAAGTTTTTTATTATGTTCCCTTTGTACACCGTTGCAAAGCCTAATTTAGAAAAGTGGAAATATCGTCCAGATACCAAAATGGGAAACGTTGACGAAACAGATGACCTGCGAATTTTCATTAAAGGCAGGTATCTGCTAAAATTTATGGAATGGTTTGATTCGATGAAAGACCGAGAATATGATCCATACCGTGAATTTTGTGAGGAGCTTTTAGAAACAAACCTCCTACCGAAGGAACCCTTTAGCAGGTTGAAATATCGCAAAGTCATGGTACATAACAAAGGTGTCCTGCATTCAAAAATCATGCGCTGCGATGAATTGGTGTATGCCGATATCTTTGAACTGGATCTGTCGGCAGAACAAAAGGAAATCATAAAAGCAGCTGTTGCAAGGAATCCAGATATGCTGTGTTTAGCATCTGCAGAAGAAATGATTTCTCAATGTTATAACGGTATTGAGAAAAATGTGGGAAATAATGCCGAATGGCTAATTGGAGGGTAAAATGAAACAAACTAATTATAGTGAATCTATTTTACTCGGAATCTGCGAAAAATTACAGTTATCGCCAAGCTTATATAGACAAGCTACAGAACGCTATGAAACCATAGCACATACTATTCAAAGTGATCCTGTTTTCAAGGAAATTGAACTGAAAATGTACCCACAGGGATCTTTTCGCCTCAAAACGACTGTCAAGCCATTGAGTGAAGAAGAGTATGACATAGACTTTGTTGTAGAGCTCCCCACAAATTCAACTATGTCGCCTCGTCAGTTATATGATCATATTGTTAGAATCCTTCGACATGATGGAACTCATAATGATATGGTAGAATTGAAAAAGCGCTGTGTCAGAGTTAACTATGCTAATGATTTTCATATGGATATCATGCCAGGGATGTCGGTTAATCCTGTGACACACGAGATTATTGTCCCCGACCGAGAACTTGCTGCGTGGTATCACCACAGTAATCCGATTGGATTTGCAGAATGGTTTGAACAGCAGGCTAAAACACAGATTATCAATGAGCGAAGTCATTTGGGAAAATTCTGTTGTGAAGTTGAAAAGGTAACTGAACAAGAAGTTGCTTCCAGATTGGAGCCCTTGCGTAGGACGGTGCAGCTGGTTAAGCGTTATCGTGATATTTATTGCGAAAAGTATAATACCGAGCCTGTAAGAAGTATTATAATCTGTACGCTGATGGGACAAATCACGAGTTATGCTGGTGATACGCTACAGGTTTTGGATAGATTCTGCACATATGTAACCGCTTTGATTCGTGCCAACGGAGATCAACCGTTTGAAGTCCGGAATCCTGTTGTGAATGAAAAATTGACCGAAAAGTGGGAGGAGGGAAATAACTACCGTGATTTCGTCGATATGATGAAGGCATTAACGGCAGATGTTACACTTCTGAAACAGAAAACGCTGAACAGCGAAATTAATCCAATTTTGAAAAAATGTTTGGTGAAGTGGTCACTGACTATGCAATTACTAAGTTTGCGAAGGCTACGACCGCAGCAAGAGTGAACGGTACACTATCTATGGATAGGAATGGAACATTGAATACCAATGGTTTAGGAGCACAAGTTAAGAAAAACACGTTTTATGGGAATTGATGATATAGGTTTAAAATGGCGCAAAAACATTACACAGTCAGCGAATTATATGGACAAATCGCGAAGATAAAGGAATTCTTTCCAGAAGCAATTAGCCATGTGAAATGTGGAAAGGCCGAGATAATAGTTCATTTAAAACCGACTATAAATTCAGAAGACTACACAGTTAAATTTGAAGCCAAACAAGGGATAAAAAAGGTAAAAGTCTTTGTTGTTCATCCCCGAATTGAACAAATGGAGAATGGTAAGCGGGTACCCCATTTATATGCAGATGGCTCGTTATGCTTATATTACCCCCAATATCATGAATGGGATTACAAAATACCTTGGACAGAAACGCTCATACCGTGGACCTCGCTATGGTTGTTCTATTATGAAATTTGGAGAGAAACCGGGAATTGGCTTGGCGGTGGTATTCATGGGAAAAAGAATATCCCACCAATGTAGATAAACAGATCAAGATATATCTGTTAATAGGTTTATATGTTCTGGCAACACTATGGCAACACAAAATCAGATAGCCTATCCTATTCTGATAATGAAGATAATAGTGATATGAGCAGCAAGTTCCACTAACTAAAAACGCTTAGTTTTTCTCAAACAGTAGCGAGTGGGAATAATCTTCTCTGGCTAACACCTTGAAAACGCAAAAAAATTTTTGCAACACTTTTGCAACACGTTAGTAATTTTCGAATACGAAACATCCTAAAAAATTGGCCGCCAACTCGCCTGCCCATTCCGAGTTGGCGGCTTCTTTTTGTGTTAATGTGTATACACACAGTCAAATTATTATACAGACGAGTGAGATCTCGTCAAGATTTATGCGCAAAATTATTTGCAGACTCGATAAGGGGGTGCGGACGAAATCTTGGACTATGCCGATAGGCCGAGTTTTTGT
>NZ_JAQEXK010000042.1:2983-3316 GCF_027693185.1 Butyricicoccus sp. OF27-2pH9A | reverse complement strand
GAGGTCGGAGGTTCGAGTCCTCTCAAGCCCACCAACAATTTCCGAAAGGGAATTGTGAATTTCATACCGCGGTGAAAAGATTCATCTCGAAGGAACTTCTCGATGAATGCACCTTGGTCGATTTCCTTATGAAATCGACACTGGCACAAAATTTTCGCCAAAGGCATGAAAATTTTGCACCTTGAAAACTGAACAATACGAAAGCAAAAGCAACAATAGAGGAAATGTTAAAATGTTATTCCGATCTTAATTTTATAGATCAGCAAATAGGTTTTGACGTTTATATTGTTGGGATATGATCGAAAAGATCATACTACAAATAGCTAAATTTAA
>NZ_JAQEXK010000042.1:0-2973 GCF_027693185.1 Butyricicoccus sp. OF27-2pH9A | reverse complement strand
TACTACAAAATAGCTAAATTTAACCGAGATTACTCTAATAATTGAGATAAACGAAAGTTTATCCGCTACAATCCATGTAAATGGATTTTACAGCTGGTCAAGCTGTAAAGGGCGCAAGGGGAATGCCTTGGCACTGAGAGCCGACGAAGGACGCGACAAGCTGCGATAAGCTACGGGGAGCCGCAAATGGGCTTTGATCCGTGGATTTCCGAATGGGGAAACCCGATGGAGCAATACTCCATCAACCATGACTGAATACATAGGTCATGGTGGGGAACCGCCTGAACTGAAACATCTAAGTAGGGCGAGGAAGAGAAATCAACCGAGATTCCGCTAGTAGTGGCGAGCGAACGCGGAAGAGGCCAAACCGGAGGTAGCAATATTTCCGGGGTTAGGACTGCAATATGTAACTTTAATCTTTAACTGAATGCTTTGGGAAGAGCAGCGATACAGGGTGATAGCCCCGTAAGTGAAAAGGATTGAGTGCTAGCAGTATCCAGAGTACCAGCGGACACGTGAAACCCGCTGGGAAGATGGGGGGACCATCCTCCAAGCCTAAATACTACTCAGTGACCGATAGTGGAGCAGTACCGTGAGGGAAAGGTGAAAAGTACCCCGGGAGGGGAGTGAAAAAGAACCTGAAACCTTGTGCCTACAAGCACCGAGAGTCCGTTAAAGGATGATCGGGTACTTTTTGTAGAACGGTCCGGCGAGTTAATATTTGCAGCGAGGTTAAGGAACTGGAGTTCCGGAGCCGCAGCGAGAGCGAGTCTGAAAAGGGCGTATGAAGTTGCAGGTATTAGACCCGAAACCGGGTGACCTATCCATGAGCAGGCTGAAGCGGTGGTAAGACACCGTGGAGGGCCGCACCCACGTCTGTTGAAAAAGCCGGGGATGACTTGTGGATAGCGGAGAAATTCCAATCGAACTCGGAGATAGCTGGTTCTCCCCGAAATAGCTTTAGGGCTAGCGTTATTTTAGATTACCGGAGGTAAAGCACTGAATGGTCTAGGGGCCGCGAGGTTACCAAAGCCTATCAAACTCTGAATGCCGGATAATTGATGAATAGCAGTCAGACTGTGTGAGATAAGTCTCATAGTCAAAAGGGAAACAGCCCAGATCTACAGCTAAGGTCCCAAATGAACACTAAGTGGAAAATGATGTGAAACTGCGAAGACAACCAGGATGTTGGCTTAGAAGCAGCCACTCATTCAAAGAGTGCGTAATAGCTCACTGGTCGAGTGGTTTTGCGCAGAAAATGTAACGGGGCTAAGTGTTCAACCGAAGCTTAGGCATTGCAGTAATGCATTGGGTAGGGGAGCGTCGTATGCGGGGCGAAGTCAGAGCGGAAGCACTGGTGGACTGCATACGAGTGAGAATGCCGGAATAAGTAGCGAGAATTATGTGAGAATCATAATGGCCGAAAATCTAAGGTTTCTTGGGGAAGGTTCGTCCGCCCAAGGTTAGTCGGGAGCTAAGCTCAGGCCGAAAGGCGTAGGCGATGCACATACGGTAGAAATTCCGTAACCACCGAACATTTAAGCTAGAGGGACGCTTTCTTTAAGGTTATCCCGGGCGATGGTTGCCCCGGGCGTAAGGGACCGAAATATAGTAGGGAAGTAACGGGCGAGAGAGACGAGAAAAGCTCTAGTGTATACTAAGGTGCCCGTACCGCAAACCGACACAGGTAGATGGGATGAGTATTCTAAGGCCAACGGGAGAAGGGTTGTTAAGGAACTCGGCAAATTGGCCCCGTAACTTCGGGATAAGGGGCGCCTGCGAGAGCAGGCCGCAGTGAAAAGGCCCAAGCGACTGTTTAGCAAAAACACAGCTCTCTGCTAAATCGAAAGATGACGTATAGGGGGTGACGCCTGCCCGGTGCTGGAAGGTTAAGGGGAGTGCTTAGCGCAAGCGAAGGTGCGAACTTAAGCCCCAGTAAACGGCGGCCGTAACTATAACGGTCCTAAGGTAGCGAAATTCCTTGTCAGGTAAGTTCTGACCCGCACGAATGGCGTAACGATTTGGGCACTGTCTCAACAGCCCGCCCGGCGAAATTGTAGTACCGGTGAAGATGCCGGTTTCCCGCAACTAGACGGAAAGACCCCATGGAGCTTCACTGTAGCTTGATATTGGATCTCGGTATTCCATGTACAGGATAGGTGGGAGACTTGGAAGTAAGCGCGCCAGCGTTTATGGAGTCAACCTTGGGATACCACTCTTGGGATATTGGGATTCTAACCTGCGACCATGAATCTGGTCGGGGGACACTGTCAGGTGGGCAGTTTGACTGGGGCGGTCGCCTCCAAAAGAGTAACGGAGGCGCTCAAAGGTTCGTTCAGCACGGATGGAAATCGGGCACTGAGTGTAAACGCATAAACGAGCCTAACTGCGAGAATGACGGTTCGAGTAGTAACGAAAGTTGGAGTTAGTGATCCGGCGGTATGTGAATGGAAATGCCGTCGCTCAACGGATAAAAGCTACCCTGGGGATAACAGGCTGATCTCCCCCAAGAGTCCACATCGACGGGGAGGTTTGGCACCTCGATGTCGGCTCATCGCATCCTGGGGCTGAATTCGGTCCCAAGGGTTTGGCTGTTCGCCAATTAAAGCGGTACGCGAGCTGGGTTCAGAACGTCGTGAGACAGTTCGGTCCCTATCTGTTGCGGGCGCAGGAATATTGAGAGGAGCTGTCCTTAGTACGAGAGGACCGGGATGGACGTACCGCTGGTGCACCAGTTGTTCTGCCAAGGGCATAGCTGGGTAGCTAAGTACGGACGAGATAAACGCTGAAGGCATCTAAGCGTGAAACTCCCCTCGAGATAAGTGTTCCCATCCTTCGGGAGTAAGGCCCCTTGTAGACTACAAGGTTGATAGGTCAGGAGTGGAAGTGCAGTAATGTATGGAGCGGACTGATACTAATAGGCCGAGGGCTTGACCTTAAATGTTAGGTAACCTCGAAAGATAGCTTGCGAGT
>NZ_JAQEXK010000041.1:0-3736 GCF_027693185.1 Butyricicoccus sp. OF27-2pH9A | reverse complement strand
GCAAATTGATAATAGCCATATTGACCTCCGTTTCGATTTTTGATTGACGAGTAACCGAAACGAAGGCGGCGGAGAGCGGCACCGGGGAATGACTTCGGGCCAAGTTGGCCCGAGGCTCCATATAGACGCAAAAACGCCCGGGCGGCATGAAGCCGCTCGGGCGCATGAAAATGTATTATCTGAATGGTACTGATATATTGTACCTTCGTGGTTGGAATATCCCGGAGGGGGAGCTACGCTTTTTTTAACTGGTGAAGATTATGGGCGTTGCGAAAAAGCAAAAAGGACACGGCGATACCTCCTCGGACACCGCCGTATCCTTAAAAAAGGGCGACTTTATCACACCCCCCGCAAATCCAATTTTTCAAAAGGAAAACGGCGGCTTGAAATGCAATATTTCAAAACCGCCATTCTGCGCCGCAAGGCCGAATTCAACGGTCTTGTTGTGTCTGCCAACACAGTTGCTACCAAAAAGAAAAGAGCCGATAAACCGTTTGCCTATTGGCTACGGGTTATCGGCTCTGCGTCTGTGCGTCTGGCTCTTTTACAATCGTAATATTCAAATTTTTTGCGGTAATAAGTGTTTCTTGCTTACACTTAGGACAATACAGAGGAAAATTTATGAGTATTGTATCTCCTCTGATTTTTAAGCGTGTTTTATTACGGCATACAGGACATAATACCCATTGAATTTCTGGCAAGCGTTTGCCCTCCAATCTACTTTTTCTTGTTCTTCTTCCAAACTTTATATAAAGCGTTCAAGATAGGAAGTAAAACGCATATTACAACAAACCATTCTGGAAAATGTGGCATATTACACCTCCTCGTTCTATGCTAAATGAAATACTCCTACTACAATGCAAACAACTGTAACAAATAAGGATACAAGTATTCTCGCTAATGAATAGCTATATAATCTTTCAGGATGTTGCAAATCATAGCGAACAGTCACAGAGTTACCCACTTGGGCTGTCAAGGGGACTTGTATGCGATTTCCTGAAACATAGGTTTTCCCATCCACCCGATAGGTGACTTTTGCCCACTTTGAATTGCGAGTCTTTGCTGTTTCGGGATTGGGCGAAGTAATTGAGTTGATGGTTCCTGTTGTTTTCCCAGTCATATTTCTTTTTGCCCAAAAGGCAAGTGCGTTGTAAAGAGCAAAAAGAAAAGAGACTGACGCAATTAAATATAAAAAGATCGTGTCGTTATTCATTTTCGTTCACCTCCAATCAACAAAGGCGCTATGATAAGTCAGCCTTACAGTACACCTTAACCGATATTCCAGCAGACACCGCCAATACAATAACTCCAATCAAAATAGCTCCGGCAGACAAGATGCTTGGCGATAGAGCAATTAAGGGATACCAATTTGCGCCACCCTGCATTTTCAGTAATTGCGGCACAATAAAAGGAGAAGCCATAATAATGATAAAGAACGCAAATTTTGTCGTTTCATATCCCAACTTATATTGTACTGGGAGGTAAATACCAAGGAACAGAGCCACAACGAGGAACATAACCGCTGACAGTTCAATGTGAAATCCACCGAGAACAGGGAATAACAATGTCTCTGCCCAGAAAATCAAACAGCAAGCGCCATAAATCAGCAAGCCAAAAACATATTTAGAAAGTACAAGTAGTTTGCGGGGATATGGTGTAGCACAAAGTAGTGTAGACGCTTTTGCGTATTGGTTCTCCTTCAATGAAACATACTGCAATAGCATAAAAACAGAAAAAATTGCAGCTAAGATAAAGCTCATAGAACCAACATAAGTTGCGTCGTCTATTCGCCACATCATAAACGGCGGTATAAACACACAGACCGCTAACATAAGCAAAACATACTTCTTCACGATAAGAAAATCTTTTCTAACTAGATGGATTAGCATTATTTTTTTCCTCCTTCAATACTTCCCAACATAATGTCCTCAATCGTTGGCCGTTCCACCACTACATCAGGAATAAGTCGTTGCACCTCAGAAATCTTTTTAGTGACACCGGAAAAACCGAATGCCGTTTCCGTAGTGCTTAAAAATAATTTACGGGTTTCTGCATTTAGATAACGCACATCCCCTTTTACAATCCGATAGTAGTCCAGCAGAGTATCTTTTTCTTCCTGAAATACGATGTGACCATTATCAATCATAATTAGCATATCTGCGATTTTGTCCAAATCAGATGTAATATGTGTAGAGAAGAAAACACCCTTTCCGCCACTATTCATGTAATCGGTAAGTATAGTTAATAGCTGGCTTCGGATCAAAGGGTCAAGGCCGCTGGTAGGTTCATCCATAATCAGAAGTTCTGCTTTATGAGACAGCGCCAGTGCCAACGCATATTTCATTTTCATGCCTTTTGAAAGCGTATTGATTTTTTGTTTTGGGTTTAGGTTGAACCGTTCCAGATAGTTTTTGAAGTCTTGTTCACACCACGATGTATAGGCCGGAGAGATAATACTTTTCATTTCAGCTAAAGATAATTCTTCATAAAAATAGCCATCATCAAGAACAACGCCGATGCGATTTTTAATTTCCTGCTCATGACTTTGCATATCCAATCCAAAAAATTCAATATGCCCAGAAGTTCGATTAGTAAGCTCTAAAATCGTCCGTAAAGTGGTTGTTTTTCCCGCGCCGTTCACCCCAATAAATCCAGTAATGCACCCCTCAGGCAAAGAAAAGCTGACATTACTTAAAGAAAAATTACCATATGATTTGTTCAAATCGGAAACTTTCAAAATTGATTCCATTTCAATCCTCCTCGTATAATATATCCATCATAGAATTAAGCTCGTCTTTGCTGATATTAAGTGATTTTGCAGTCTGTATCATATCCAGCATTTTTTGCTCCACAAGCCGTCGTTTTGAATCACGGAGCAAATCAAGATTGCTGGTAGAAACAAATGTGCCAATTCCTACCTGACTGGTAACAAAGCCCTCTTGCTCTAATTCTTCATAAACCCGCCTAATGGTTAAAACACTAACCTTCAAATCATTTGCAAAGGCCCGTATTGACGGTAACGCATCGCCCTCTTTTAATTCTTCTTTCAAAATTGCGTCTTTGATTTGCTCTTTAATCTGTTCGTAAAGAGGGGAATCAGAGGCGTTTGATATTAGTATCTTCACAAGTTCATTATACCTCCTGTATAGTGTGCTGTTGCTATATACACACTATACACTATAATCACTTTCCTGTCAACCACGCCCGAAAGGACAATAAAATACTACTAAAACATAAAATTTAGTTTCGTTCTCATAATCAAACCCGAAATGTAAAATAATATATGGGTGATATGAGAATGTACCAAGACGAAAGACGGCTTGACTTCCACGCATTAGGCCGGGAGATCAAGCGCAAAAGAGAGGCGAAAGGTTGGACACAGGAATATCTTGCACAGCTTGTAGATCGTACCCCACGCTCTATCATGTATTTTGAAAACCGGGGTCAGCATCCAAGCCTGAATACCTTTTACCAAATCGTCACCTTGCTGGACATTTCCGTAGACCAATTCTTTTATCCTGACAGGCAGAATAGCGAAAGCGACTGCCGCCAGCACATTGATAGACTGCTCAACTCAATGGACGAAAAGGAATTGACGGTCATGGAGGCCACAGCAGAGGGACTACAAAAAGCCAGAGAAACGGAGGTCAAGTAAAAAGGGCCTTCGTTTTTCTTGTTTTTGGGGTACTTTTCGGGGGTTCCGCTAAGTGGCAAGCAATGCCTCTGTGGCCACAAG
>NZ_JAQEXK010000040.1:0-3779 GCF_027693185.1 Butyricicoccus sp. OF27-2pH9A | reverse complement strand
AGAGACAGCTTTAATAGAATACCAAATCCGACAGCAAATGTCAAGCACTTTTTCATTTATTTTTGCGCCGCACAGTGCCTGAATATAATAGTATACCTGCCTGTCCCTGTCGCATGCCCTGTAAGCCGCATCTAACCTTGACATTTTCCCCAATTTAGTGTATAATTCCGCTCTTGTGGGAACTTTTTTTACAAGGAGAACAGTTTATGAAAAAAGTTGGTTCACTGATCAGGCAGCTGCTGCCGCGGCGTGATGTGCCGCTGCGCCAAAACGCAAGGGCGCAAAAGCTGCTCCTGCTGCTGCTGACACCGCTTACCGCGTTTTGGCTGATGCAGCTTGTGCTCGGCTCTCCGCCGTGGAATATGAGCGTAGGCGTAGCTCTGGCCAACTGGCTGTGTCTGAGCGCACTCTACTGGATCGGCTGTGCGATCATCGGCTATCCGGCGGTCTGCTGCGTGCTGCTGCACATTCTGGCCGGTATGTGGGGCGCTGCGAATTACTTCGTTTCTGTCTTCCGCGGCACACCTATTCTGCCGTGGGACTTTAAGGCACTCGGTACCGCTGTAGCCGTTGCAGGCAGTTACAGCCTGTCTATGACCTGGCAAATCGCCATCTGCATTATGCTGATCACGCTGCTTGCGTGGGCGCTGCGTCCTTATTATAAGATGGGGCATTTTCTGCTGCGCAAAGGCGATCTGCTGCGACGCGGTTCCGTGCTGATTGCCGGTCTGCTGTGTCTCATCCCGATCGCCCACCCGCAAATACTGGGCATGTTCGGCGTAGAGACCGACGTGTGGGATCAGCTCGGTGCCTACCAGACCGGCGGTGCCGCTGCAGAATTTCTGCGAAACACCGAATTTATGGAAGTGAAAAAACCGGATGATACCACGCCGGAACGCGTCAACGCTATTGTGAATGGTGCAGAGGATGACCCGACACCGAATGTCGGCGTTGATCACCCGAATATTGTTGCTATTATGAATGAGTCATGGGCGGACTTTGAGGACTTCGGCAATCTGACACTCACGGAAAGCCCAATGAATTACATCAACAGCGTGTCGAACGCGATCCACGGCCACGCCTACACCTCGGTATTCGGCGCGGGCACAAGCACGAGCGAGTTCGAGTTTCTGACCGGTAATTCGATGAACTTCCTACCATCGGGCAGTATCCCGTATCAGCAGTACATCCTCGGTCCGACGGATTCACTGGCTACGCTGCTCAAGGGCTACGGCTACGAGACGCGTGCGTTTCATCCGGGTGAGCGAACCTCGTGGCAGCGTAATATCGCGTATCCGCGTCTGGGCTTCGACTCATTCAAGTGCGGCGAGGACATGGACGTACCGCAGACCGAGGAGCACGGCTACGTCAGCGACGATTCCGACTTCGAGCAGATTATTTGGGAGTTTGAGCATAAGGACGAAAGCACACCGCTGTTTCTGTTCAATGTGACGATTCAGAACCACGGCAGCTACACGGTTGAGGATTACCCCGCCGAGGTGCAGGTCGCCGATGAGCCGGGCGTGTACCCCAAGGCAGAGCAGTATTTGACGCTCGCCAATAAGACCGATGAGGCCTTCAAAAAGCTGATCGACTACTTCTCGGCACAGACTGAGCCGACCATTCTCGTTATGTTCGGCGATCATCAGCCGTCTGTCGAGCAGGAATTTCTCGATAAGGCGTACGGCGTCACTCAGGACGAAATGACCATGGCGCAGTACATGGATAAGTTTAAGGTGCCGTTCATCATCTGGGCCAATTACCCGCTGACCGGCGATTCGACAAAGATCACCAGCCTGAACTTTCTCGCGCAGTATGTGCTGCGCAACGCAGGCATTGAAACCAGCGTCTACGGCAAATACCTGTGGAATCTGCAGAAAACCATTCCGGCGATGACCTTTGCCGGCTATTTCGATAGTGAAGGCAACGCATACAGCCATCTGGATACCACAAAATTTACCCCGCTGATTGAAGATTACGAGCGCGTACAATATAACAACCTGTTTGGCGGCGACGAACGCCAGGCAGAACTGTTTGCCTCTCCGGCAAGTACAACTTCAAGCGATGCCGCAAACGCAACCAGTGGCAATTAAACAGAAGCGACTGCTATTGAACAGCACCCCATTTGTTAGACAGTATGATACACTATCTAACAGATGGGGTGATTTATTATGTCAAGAGGAAAACCGAACAAACGATACACGCCGGAATTTAAGAAGCTGGTCGTGGAAACCATGATGGAAGAAAGGTTGAGTTACTGCGAAACAGCGAGACGATTTGAAGTAAGCAGTGCCACTCAGGTCAGAAACTGGGAGCATATTTATCTATCAGAAGGATCAGAGGCATTGGCCATCGAACGACGCCAGCACAAAACGCTGGTAGTTCAGAAGCTAAGGCAAAAATATTCTCTCAATCTTCTGCTTTCAATCGCTCAACTGCCCTGTGCAACGTTCTATTATCACTTGAAACCAATGCAGAAAACAGACAAATATACATCCGTTAAGGAAGAAATCACAACTATTTTCCACGAAAACAAGGGCAGATACGGCTACCGGTGGATTACGACAGTGCTTTCCTTGTGAATCATAAAACCGTTCGGAGACTTATGAAGGCGTTAGGGCTGATTTGCCGCGTCCGAATGAAGAAATACCGTTCTTACAAGGGAAATGTGGGTAAAATTGCACCAAATCTGTTAAATCGAGATTTTCATGCAGACAAGCCCAATCAGAAGTGGGTCACGGATGTGACGGAGTTTAGCCTGTTCGGAGAAAAACTCTATCTGTCCCCGATTCTCGATCTGCACAGCAGCGATCTGGTCAGCTACACGATTTCAGACCGTCCGGTACTGCGCATGGTAATGACTATGTTGGACAAGGCGTTTGCAAAGATTCCTGATGGTACAGATCTCATTCTCCATTCTGACCAGGGTTGGCAGTACTAGCGCATGCTCCGGGAGAAGGGCATCCGGCAAAGTATGGGCCGCAAGGGAAACTGCCTGGACAATGCCGTGATTGAAAATTGCTTTGGAATACTCAAAAGCGAGCTGCTCTATCTGCAGGAATTTCAATCCATGGAACACTTCAAACAGGAACTCATTGAGTATCTGGACTACTACAACAATCGCAGGATCAAGGCAAAGCTAAAGGGCTTGCCGCCTGCAATTCACAGACAACAAGCCCTTTCCGGTGCTTGAACAATTTTTACGACGAATTTTTGTCTAACCTTTTGGGGGCACTTCATATGCAGTCGCTTTTTATTATCTAAAATCCATCTAAGTCCAAGTATGTGCTTTACCTGATAGGCCCCAGCCACCAGCACCCATAAACAATTCGCGCGACACGGGTATGTCGCGCCTGCGTAGACTTAACCGCATGTATAGCAGCAAAGAATCTGACACTGCGAATAGGTCGAGAAATGGGAGCACACTGTGCTCCCCTACAGTAGAAAAGATCCTCTGCCGTTCCCCTTTTCAGAGCGATCGCTGGTTTCTGGTCTGCGCCAAACTAAGAAATAAAGGGAAATGGAAGTTAAGAGGGTAGAAACCGTAGGTGTCTACCCTCTGGCCCCACCGCTGTGGTACGGCGAACTCCTCGCCGAATCTCAGCGAAAAACGCTCCGTCTGGATAGGGTGAACCGTCTGCGCGATTCAAGTCTACCAGCAAACCACTGCAGAAAAGGCTGCCGCCCAGACAGGACGTATTGCTGACGCAACTCGTGTCCCCTGCAAAATCTCTGCAAAAAAAGAAAAAGCAGCAACTTTCGTTGCTGCTTTAGATGTA
>NZ_JAQEXK010000004.1:244-153364 GCF_027693185.1 Butyricicoccus sp. OF27-2pH9A | reverse complement strand
TAGGCGATGCCCGTCGCGTCCGTGCCGCGCACTTGGCACTCTCTTGCAAGCGTGTTCAAAATTTTGTTCTTCGTATGAGTGCTGAGACACTCCTTGAAATCAATTAAGCCAAATAAACTGCACATATTACTCCTCCTCTGCGCTGGCGTTAACGGGTTCATTTACATACAGGCGGCGCTCCTTGAGGTATTGGATGAGTTCCGGTTCTTCGATTTCATCAAGGAAGTCAAACCAGCTCATGTCTTGAACCTGACAATCAGACATAGAAACAGCCACCTCGACGAGATGGTTGACCATCTGTAAGGTGGCTTTCAAGGTATTCAGCTTGAGTGTTCCGCGGAACATTCGGATTTCCACGGTATCCGAGTTGGTAAGGTTGACCGCCGTGTAGCGTCCAGCGCAAGAGTTCTTCGCATGGTTCATCTGCTCGGACGGTGTAAGACGAATACCATATCGAGCCGCCCAGCGATTCATCTGGCTCTGTGTACGGCGGCTGAATCGCAGCAGCTCAGCCCAGAATTTCTCTACAAAGTACAGCAGGCGTGCAATCGCAGCCTCCTGCTGTTCATAGGTACAGCCGAATGCCAAGCGAGAGATGTGAACATGCAGTCCGCAAGTCCCTGCCGCATGGCTCAGATAGCCCATGCTCTGCGCCTTGCAAAGCACCTCTTCCCAAGGCATTTCGTTCAGATGGTATTCCAGTGTCATAGGGTGTGTGACAAGCTCCATACCATCATCAAGACTGCCGTCAGTCTTGATGTACAGGTTTTCGGCGCTAGCGTTAGCGATGTCGAGCAACTTTTGAGCGTTATTGTTTACCGTGCCGCCGTTATCAATCTCCAGCTCAATGTCGAAGTGCCGCAGGCCCTTGCCGTGAAACACGAGATCGGGGGTGTAGTTGTATTCATGGATAATGTCGTTATGCTCGTCCCAGCAGGAGGAGCAGTAGACGTTGTCATCGTTATCCCAATAGGCACGGTCGCGGTGAATAATGCGGTTGCAGTCTTCACAGCGGACGTAATACTCATCAAAGCAGTGGTCGCAGAATATGTGCGCATCGTCTTCGACGGCATTCTCCTCATAAACCCGCTCGGCACAGTGGTCGCAGATTACGGTCAAACGCTCCGCACAGTCCTCGCAGAGCCAATCTCCTTCCGCTTGATACATATCCTCAATCTGGTACTCTTCACCGCAGTTTGCACAAATCCTTGTTTCGTTCATTGTCTGTTCCTCCGTTTCATTTGGTGAATGTTAATACTCTTCAGCAAGCAGCATAGTGGAATGCGTTAAATCGTCGATGACGAACACCTTCGCGTTTACGGCATCGCCACACGGCACATCGAGTTCGTAATGGTACGGTGGCTGCTCCCGCTCGTGGACGATGTGCTGACCGGTCGGCGTTTTCATCAATGTAAACACTTGCAGATAATCTTTTTGTGCAGTCTGCATAGCAGCAATCATTTGCCACATGAGAACCATCAAAGCGTCTGGTATTTCGCCCTGCACGCCGCGTGTGATATACTTGGGATTTTCAAACATAATTTCCTCCTCAAAACGCGAAAATCCCACTGAAAGCATTTGCTCTCAATGGGATTAGTGATGGATTTGTCCATAGCATTGTGGACAAACTGTGCGGTTATCGACTTGTCGTACGTCTTTGCGGTATACCTGCTCGCCGCAGCGGTCGCAAAGGGTTGTGTACTCCTCGGAGCAGGCGTGGCACAGCACATCTGTACCGAGAAAAATGCCTTGCGTGCTCGGTTTGCTTTTTCTGCAGCAGGAGCAAATAAAGCACTTTCCCGCCACGATTCTCCCTCCTTTCCGTTATATATAGATAATATATCAACGAAAAGTCGGTTGTTGCGGTACTGCGCTACTGCAGTCTGCTGCCCTGCATATTCTCCAGATACTTCCTGCGATACCGAATCGGCGGCAGACCGACCAGCTTCGCAAAAATGGCGTTGAAGTGATTGACATTGGTATATCCGACAATAGCGGCAATCTGCGTTGCGCTGTAATCGGTCGAAATGAGCAGGTTCTGCGCCTCACCGACACGACAGCGTATCATATAATGGATGGGAGACATACCGGTGATCTCTTTAAATATATGCGCCAGATGATACGGCGACATGGACATCGCCTCTCCAATATCCTCGAGCGTCAGCTGCTCGGTGAAATGCGTGCCGATGTACTGCCGGATACGGTTCGCCAGCACCAGATTATGCGGCTGATCGGCGGCGCGCGCATCCGGCGGCAGATTGGCCGACAGCAGCACCAGCGCAGGCAGCAGCTGTGCGACGATTTCATCCGAGTAGGACGTTCTCCGTTCCGCGTGCTCGTAAATCAGTTCGCTGAGCGACTGCATGTGGTCAATCTCGTCCATCGCCGGACGCACAAATCCGTTTTCTGCCTTGGTGAAATGCCCTTCCGGCAGTCCGCACAGTTGCAGACCGGAAATGCCAAAGCAGAACGTACCGATCTCGTGTTGCAGGGACGAGGTGACTTCATGCAGATCGCCTTGATTATATAGTAAGATATCCCCCGTGCGGATCGGATAGCTGTAGCCGCCTGCGATGTACTGTCCGGCACCCTGATAAACATACAGCATTTCCGTGAACCGCTCATGCCGATGGATGGCGCGTGTGATAGTCGATGCCGCTACGATCTGCTTGGTGGCGTACAGCAAACTCGGCATCTGACCGGATACAAAACGTACTCCTTCTTCCATACTCTCCCCCCTGTGTGAATATGGGTATAGTATATCGTATTTTTGTGCAGACCGCAAGAATCCGTATAAACCAAATTGACACCCCTGCTTTTTGTGCAATATTTCGAGAGTTTTTACAAAACAAAACGCAAGAACAAAGAAACACCATATTCGCCGGAATAGTATAATAAAATCATCAAAAAAGAACAAAACTTCGATTAAACCTCGAAAGGAGTTTTCAATTATGAGCATTCAAATCTGCGGCGCACCCTGCTGCTGGGGTGTGGATGACCCCAAGAATCCGTATTTACCGCCCTGGACGCGCGTACTGGAGGAAGCCGGTAAAGCCGGTTACAGCGCCATCGAGCTTGGCCCCTACGGCTACCTGCCGATTGACGCAGAGCTGGTAGCCAACGAGCTTTGCAAGAACGGTCTTGCCATCGTGGCAGGCACCATTTTCCATGATCTGCTCGACGCGGACAATCAGGAGAGCGTACTGCACGCGGTTGACGATATCTGCCGCCTGATCACCGACCCGAAGCTGCCGGTGCTCAAGACCCACGACGGCCAGAAGTTCCCCACGCCGTACATGACCGTTATGGACTGGGGACACGATGAGCGCGACTACGCCGCAGGTCATCCGGACACCGCGCCGCGTCTTTCCGATGAGGAATGGGCGCGCTTCATGGGCAACGTCCGCGCTGTATGCGAGCGCGCAAACAAATGGGGCGTTCGTCCGGTTATCCATCCGCATGCAGGCGGCTACATCGAGTTTGCAGACGAGATTGCAAAGGTTGTCCGCGATATTCCGTACGAGGTTGCCGGTCTGTGTCTGGATACCGGTCACCTGTACTATTCGCACATGGACCCGGTAGAATACCTCAAAAAGTACGCTGACAAGCTGGATTACGTCCACTTCAAGGACGTAAACGAAACCGTTTACCGTCAAGTGCTCGGTGAGCGCATCCGCTTCTTCGACGGCTGCGGCAAGGGCGCCATGTGCCCCATCGGCTCAGGTTCGCTCGACTATCCGGCCATCAAGCAGGCGCTTGCAGATATCGGTTATTCCGGTTACATCACCATCGAGCAGGAGCGCGACCCGCGCAACTCGGACACCAGCCTGCGCGATGTCAAGGCCAGTGTAGACTATCTGAAGTCGGTCGGCTACGAAATCTAATCACACCCGAGCGAGGAGCACGGCTCTTCTCTCCCGTGCTCCCGCTCCACTCTCTCAATAGTTCAAACACAATATTTTAATATTCATGTAGTTTTTAAGGAGGATTTCTTTATGTATTACGGTGAAAAACGAGTAGACAATCCCATTCGCTGGGGCATGGTAGGCGGCGGCCGCGGCAGCCAGATTGGCTACATCCATCGCTCGGCGGCACTGCGCGACTTCAACTTTGAACTGGTTGCCGGCGCGTTCGACATTGATCCGGAGCGCGGCAAGGACTTCGGCAAGCAGCTGCACGTTGACCCGGACCGCTGCTATCCGGACTACAAGACCATGTTCGCTGAGGAGGCCAAGCGTCCGGACGGCGTACAGGCGGTGTCCATCGCAACGCCGAACGGTATGCACTACGAGGTCTGCAAGGCTGCTCTCGAAGCCGGTCTGCACGTTGTCTGCGAGAAGCCGCTGTGCTTCACCTCTGAACAGGCAGACGAGCTGGTCAAGCTGGCAGAAGAAAAGCACCGCGTTGTCGGCGTGACCTACGGCTATTCCGGCCATCAGCTGATCCAGCAGGCGCGCCAGATGATCAAAAACGGCGATCTCGGTGAAATCCGCGTTATCAATATGAGTTTCGCGTTCGGCGGCTACAACTTCAAGATCGAGGACAAGGTGCCGTCCGCAAAGTGGCGCTTTGACCCGTCCAAGGCAGGTCTGTCGTTCGCACTCGGTGATGTCGGCACGCACCCGCTGTTCATCATCGAGGCGATGATCCCGGATATGAAAATCGACAACCTGATGTGCACCAAGCGTTCCTTCGTTGAGGGCCGCGAGCTGGAGGACAACGCCTTCGTTATCATGAACCTCAAGGGCAGCGAAAATGTGCAGGCTGGCGCGCAGGTATACTGCTGGGCAAGCTCGATCAACAGCGGCGCACGCCACTACCACAAGATCCGCGTGGTCGGCTCCAAGGCATCCCTCGAGTGGGATGACGAGCGCCCGAACCAGATGCTGTACGAGGTAGAAGGCGAGCCGTCCCGCGTGCTCGAGCGCGGCGCAGGCTACCTGACCGACGAGGCGCGTGTCGAGGATCGTATCGGCGGCGGCCATGCCGAGGGTCTGTTCGAGGCGTGGAGCAACCTGTATGCACGCTTCGCAGTTGCTATGGCTGACGCGGACAAGGGCGCTTACGGCGACTTCTGGTATCCGGATGTCAAGGCCGGCGCACAGGGCATCAAGTGGATTGAAAAGTGCGTAGAATCCGCAAATAACGGCTCTGCTTGGGTCGATTACGAGTAAAAATCAACTTTCTTTCCTCAGCACCTCTCTCTTCTCTCCGGCAACTCTCTCAAAAGTAAAGAAAAAAGATAAAGAACTGATTTTGGAGGAAAAGATTATGAAAAAGAGATTACTTGCTGTATTGATGTCCAGTGCAATGCTGATGAGCGCACTCGCAGGCTGCGGCGGCAGCACCGCAAAGACAAATAACGGCGGTGACACGGCCGACCAGACCACACAGCAGGATTACCATATCAAGGTCATTCTGAAAACGCTCGCATCCGAGTACTGGCAGTATGTCGGCAACGGCTGCAAGCAGGCCGGCAAGGATTTGGGCGTAACTGTTGATGTTCTGGGTGCAAGCTCGGAGACCGCATATGACGAGCAGCTTTCCATGATCGAAACCACGCTCAGCGCGAATGACTGTGATGCAATGGTGGTTGCGCCGCTTCAGGCGGAAACCGTTGCAACACAAATTGCAAATACCGACCTGCCAATCGTGGCGATTGATACCGCCATCGACTCGGACAAGGTGCTCAGCTTTGTCGGCTTCAACAATGAGGAGCTGGCCGCAATGGGCGGCAAGGCCGCTGTTGAGGCAGCAAAGGATAAGGGCTGGGATAAGATTACCGCCATCGGCATCATGGGTGTGCAGGGCGACTCCACCTCGGAGGCACGCATTGCAGGCTTTAAGCAGGGCATTGCAGAAGCTGGCGGCGAGTATCTCTCTGCGGAAACGCAGTACGCAGACAGCGTAGCGGACAAGGCCGTTACCTGCATGGAGGCCATCATTCAGGCACATCCGGAGGGCGTATCCATCATCGTAGCGAACAACGATGATATGGCAGCCGGTGCCGCTCGTGCAGCAGCCGCATTTCCGGCGTACAAGAACACCATCTTTGTCGGCGTCGGCGGCAATCTGGCGGGCATTGATGCTATTCTTGCCGGTCAGGAGACCATGACCGTCGCCGTTGACGGCTACGATGTTGGTTATCTCGGCGTGCAGGCCGCAGTCGATGCGCTCAACGGCAAAAAGCTGGATGAGTTCATTGCAACTGATGCTACCGTTGTAACGGCTGACAACGCCGCAGAACGCCGCGCTGAGGTAGAAAAGCGCCTGGGAACCTCTTAATCAAACTCGCACCAACGAAATACCGCGGAAAACCGCCTCTTCAAAAGGGGGAGGCGGTTTTCCGCGCCCAAAAATCAGCCCACACAGTAAAAAAAACAAGGGGGAAAACAACAAAATGGCATTTACTGTCGCAACCTTTATCGCGTTCACCGTGCTTGTCGCGGTGCTCTCGTGGTGGAAAACACGCGATGACGACCTGTCCACCAAGGAAGGCTACTTCCTCGCAGGCCGCGGACTGCCCGGCATCGTTATCGCCGGTTCTCTGATGATGACCAACCTTTCCGCAGAACAGCTTGTCGGCACGAACGGACAGGCGTTTGCGGGCAACATGAGTACGATGGCTTGGGAGGCCACCTCGGCGTTCGCGCTGATCGTGCTGGCGTTCGTGTTCCTGCCCAAGCTGCTACGCGGCGGCATCGCCACCATCCCGGAGTTCTTCGAGATGCGCTACGATACCTTCACCATGCGCCTGTTCTCGCTGCTGTTTCTGATCGCGTATGTCGTTACTATGCTGCCGACCATCTTGTATTCGGGTGCGGTCGCACTGGTTAAGATTTTTGACCTCGAGAGTATGTTCGGCATCAGCTATTTCAGCGCCATCACCCTCATCTGCATCGGCACCGGCATCATCGGTATGTGTTATGCGGTATTCGGCGGCCTGAAAGCCGTTGCCTACTCGGATACCATCAATGGCGTCGGTTTGATCATCGGCGGCTTCGCTATCCCGATCCTCGGCATTCTTGCCCTCGGCAAGCTGGACGGCGGCGGCTTCATGGCCGGTCTGGATCACCTCATCTCCGCAACGCCGGAAAAGATGAACGCATGGTCCGCGCCGAATGCACTTCCGCCGGAAGTACCGTGGCCGCTGCTGCTGACCGGTATGTTCGTCAACAACCTGTTCTACTGGGCGACCAACCAGTCCATCATCCAGCGTTCGCTCGGCGGCAAAAACCTCGCTGAGAGCCAGAAGGGCGCGATCTGGGCCGGCTTCTTCAAGTGCCTTGACGTATTTGTCATCGTTCTGCCGGGCATCATCGCGTTCCAGCTGCTGGCTGCAAACGGCCAGATGGACACCTCGGTCGGCATGGCGGCTGACCAGGCGTACCCGCTTCTCGTTATGAAAGTGCTGCCCAAGCCGCTGATGGGCTTCTTTGCAGCCGTTATGTTCGGCGCGATCCTGTCCTCGTTCAACTCGGTGCTGAACTCCGCATCCACTATCTTCACGCTGAACGTTTGGCAGCCCATCTGGGGCAAGCAGGCCTCCAACAACAAGGTCGTTAAGGTCGGCCAGATCTTCGGTACGGTTGTCGGCGTGGTTTCCATCGCCATTGCACCGTTCGTTATGTTCTTCGGCACCGGCATTATGAACTTCATCAATGAGTGCTGGGGCTTCTTCTCCATGCCGCTGCTGACCGCTGTTCTGTTCGGTCTGCTGAGCAAAAAGGCGCCTGCCATCGCCCCAAAGATTGTTATTCCGGTCCACATCGTGCTGTACGGTCTGACCAAGGTCATCCCGTTCTTCAGCCGGTTCCACTATCTGTACGTTGTATTCGCGCTGTTCGTCCTCGAGTGCATCATCTATGCAATCTGCATCAAGGTAAGTCCGCGTCAGCTGGCGTGGGAGATGCCGGATGCCAAGGTCATGGATATGACCCCCTGGAAGAGCGGCAAGGTCTGGGCGATTGCCGGTGCGGCAGTTGTTGCGATCATGTACCTTATCTTTTCGCCTCTCGGCATTGGTGCATAACGTCCGACTCCCCGTGCACTGCTGCCGTTAGACAGCGCCGCTGTGTCCCTCCGCAGTGGTGCAAAAGGCTCCTGTGTCTTATGACGCAGGAGCCTTTTGTTATTGCTCACACCAGCTGTTCAAACCGCTCAAAGAACCGGAACAGCGTATCGCCGCTCATAGCCAGCGCACGGACACATATGCCCTGCACCGCGCGGCTTGCACCGGACATGCCGCCCGAATAGTCCGAACGGTATTTCTTGTCCAGTTCGTCTACTGCGGTATAATCCTCGCCTGCCAGAACGTTCGCCTTGCTGCCGTTCATGCAGATGAAGTGTCCGGTGCCGCCGTTTGCATAACGGTCGCCCGCGAAAGAAGCGCCGTCCGAGCCGCCGGTATTGCGTACCGAAGTACGCATAGCAGTTTCCGGACCGTAGTCCACGATGTTCTGTGCAGCGGTGATCAGCGTATCCAGATGACCGAGCAGATCATGAATCTCATAATCATCGTGACCGCTCCAGACAACCAGCTTGTCGAGATCGATCTCACCCGCTTCTTCCAGTGCAGTTACCTTATCGCGGAAGATGCGCAGGCTGGAAAGCAGCACGCGAACGTCATTGTTGACCAGAGTCAGCGAATCTGCAACGCTGCGACGATTGCAGCCCAGCTGGTCAGACGAATAAAGAACGTTGTGTGCCTTGTCGAGCAGCATCATGCAGCCCGGCGTATGACCCGGAATGTCGTAGTTATCCAGCACAACGCCGCCGAGATCAAACTGATAGCCTTCGCTGATGCAGGTAAAGTCGCCTGCCGTTACGGTCTTGTCGTTCACATACTTCAGCGCCATCGGGATATCCTTTTCGCTGATGCAGGTAAAGTCGCCTGCCGTTACGGTCTTGTCGTTCACATACTTCAGCGCCATCGGGATATCCTTTTCGCTGATGCAGGTAAAGTCGCCTGCCGTTACGGTCTTGTCGTTCACATACTTCAGCGCCATCGGGATATCCTTTTCGTTGATGTAGACCTTGCGGCTTGCCTGAACGAAATCGCCCAGTTGTGTGGTATGATCCGGATGACCATGCGAAATGTAAACATCAATGTTATCCGTACCTGCCAGCTGCTTACAGTATTCATACAGGTTATTTGCACCTGCCGATGCCATGCCTGCGTCGATCAGCAGTGCGCCCTTGGAGCCCTTGATCAGATACATCTTATCGCTGTCGTAATCGATAACACTCCAGACCTTCATGCCGTCCATATCGTACATCAGACGGCTCTTGTGCTCCAGTTTGGACATACGATCGATCGTGTAGGTAAAGGTTACAACATCGCTATCCTCCATGCCTTCCTTAGAGGCATAGGCTTTCAGTTCTACCTTGGTCTGCTTTGCAGTACCGTCCCAGTTATCCGTATCTGCACCGATGGTGATCAGTTCTTTCACTTCTGCACCGCCGAAACCAGAATCAGCCTTGAACTTGGTCTGATCAAAAACCTTCGCCGTATCCGAAGTCTTGGGGTCAGAACCATCTACTGTGTACTTGATCTCAGCGCCATCGGTATCCGAAAACAAAGCCATATACTGCGTTACCGTAAAGTTGCCCGGCGTATCCGGATAGTACGGGTCGGTATAGCTGTCATAATCCGTGTAGGTGTACGGTGCTGCGACCTGATTGCTGTTCTTCTTGCTGACGTTCAGTGTATAGGTCTTGCTGTCCGAACCGTTCTTCGCCGTTACCTTGATAACGAAGCGCGTAGTACCGCCGGTGAGTGTGCCCTGATAAGCCTTGCCGGACTCTACTGCATTGCCGTTCACGGTAATCTTCGCACCGGAGGAAGCTGCGGTCGGAACGATCTCGATCGAGGTCGTATTCTCGTCCACCTCAGCGACAAAGCTGGTCGTGGTCTTGCAGGTCGGCTTGGTGCCGTCCGTCGGGTACTGCCAGTTTACATTGATGCCGAAATTCGGGTCGTTCCACAGCAGATTGCCCTTCTCGCCCTGCTTGTGTACGGACAGATTGGACAGGTCTGCAATCTTATCTTCGTTGCCGTTGCGATAGCCGTCGGACAGGTAATTCTGCAGGTTGACATTGATGCCGACCCAGTTGATGTCCTTCAGGCGGTCGCCGACGACCACGGTCTTGGTGTTCTCGAGGTAGCCGTTAATGCTGTCCAGCGTGCGCAGAGTAGGCGTCATAGCATCTGTGCCCTCATCAACAACCTTCTGTACAGCCGTCTGCAGGATATCCAGATAGCTTGCCGTACCGTCCAGTACAACATCGTTATGACCGGTGAGAATGCGCTTTACCGTGCCGAGGCTGTCAACGCGCTCCAGTGCGATCTGAAGCGAGGACAGGTAAACGTCCATCGAGTCTGCGAAGAACGTCGAAGACAGGTTTGCGAACTGCATCCAGAACGAATCCATGATGTGTGCACGGTTGTTGCCGATCTGGTCGGTCGTGAACAGGTTGCCGGTCGCGGTATCAAACAGCATGATGCCTGCTACCTGATGGCCCGGCAGCTCGATCACGTTAAACTTGGTGCCGCCCATGTCGTAAACGTCACCGTTTTTCAGGGTTTCCAGCTGTGCGTCGTAAGCTTCGCTTGCTGCAGCCTCATCCGCAAACATTTTCGACGATATGCCGAACCGCTTGACATAATCACGCAGAACCTCGATACCACGCTCATTGACATAAACCTTAGCGCCCAGCGCCTTGTTTTCTGCGCACAGGAACTGGTGCGTCATCTGCACGTGGTCGGGATGCGGGTGACCGATAATCAGGTCGATCGGCTTGCCTTCGCCGACGATCTTTCGTGCGGTCTCGTACAGGTTTGCCGCGTCATCTGCGTCAAAGTAGCCGGCATCCAGAACCATTGCGCGGTCGGTGCCCTGCACCAGATACATCTTATCGCTGTCGTAATCCTGAATGAGCGTTACGTCCGGAACCTCGTTGCCGTTCCAGTCCTTGGGTGCGCCTACCTTCAGCTCGTGGTGCGGAATGCTGGTAACATCATAATTCCAGTTTGCAACACTGCTGGTCCTGCCGTTCTGCACCGCGATCGCCTTGACGTTATAGGTCTTGGTGACCGGACCATCCGCACTTGCGGTCGGCTGGGTGATCTCGATCTGACGATACTGGTAGGTTTCAAACTTTTTGCTTGCCGTGGTCGGAACGGCTGCCTTGTCCGCGCCTTCCGCGATCTCGTAGTAAATGTCTGCACCGTCCTGTGCGGTCAGCGTGACAAAATAGGTCATGTCATAGTTGAATACGCCCAGACTCTTGGAGGTCTCCTGCCCCTTGGGGCGCGGGTACGCGCTCGGTGCTGCCGGTGCAGACGAGCCACCGCCCGAAGAACCGCCGGAGGAGCCGCCCGTGCTGCCGGTCGTCAGAGTAGAGTTATGGATCTTGACCACCTTGCCGGTGATTTCGCAGCCGGTCGCCTTGACTTCGCCGGCCTTGCCGCCGAGAATGACCGTGCCGCTCAGCTTCGCCTTGTTCATCGTCACGCCGGAGGCCTTGACGATGACAATGCCGGTGCCCTTTGGCGTTACCGTGCCGGACTCGGTGATATAATCCGAAATCATGTTGTCGAGCAGCTTGACTACTTCTGCGCGGGTGATGTTCGCCTGCGGCTCAAAGCGGTTGCCGCTGCGGCCTGCGATGTAGCCGTTCTCCGCAAACGCTGCCACGTTTGCCATCGCCCACGAGGAAATGCGGCTGTTGTCCGCAAAATTCGTCGAGCTGCCGCCTGCTGTTACCGACAGCGCGCGTGCCAGCATGCTGACCGCCTCTTCGCGGGTGATCTTGTCCTTCGGGCGGACATTTTTGCCGTCGCCCTGCATCACGCCTGCCTGCGCCACACGCAGAATCGGGTCCGTGTAGTACGCCGTACCCAGATCAGCGAAAGTGTTCTCCGCCTTGGTCTAGTAGTCCATCACGCGGTCTATTATGACCGCCATATCCGCTCTTGTTATCGGGCTGTTCGGCTCAAAATCGCCGTCGTGGCTCTGCATGACACCGCGGTCGCTCCAGCGGTTGATCTCGTCTTCCGCCCAGTGTCCGCGGGTGTCCGCAAATGATACGGCAAAAGCTGACGGCAGCATCGTCAGCAGCATTGCCACAGTGATAAACCATGCACATATCCGTTTGCGTTTCATTTTCATTCTCCCTTCTTTACTCGTGTCGGCCGAATTTCATCGGTTTCCCTACTGGCATTATTGTACCGTGTTCGTACCAAAGCGAAAATGAAGAAAAGCCAGAATTGTTGCACGATACGCAGGAGTTTTGTGCGCTCGTGTTCGATGTTGTACGATTCCTATTTTGTTTATTGTACAATTGATAGAAACCTGCATTATTCGTCAAAACCGAACACACTCTGCAGACTCGGCAATGCCCGCTGTTTCCACTTGCGGCCGATTGTTACCGGATTGATCCCGCTTGCGCGCTGATATTTCATCAGCGCATCATACTGCGAGCCGGAAAGTTCCGCGCAAAGCGCACGGCGTGCCTTGCAGGCGCTGCCCATGCGTGAGGTCTGCGCAATCCATGTGCCCAGCCGCTTCCTCTGCACGGATTTTCCCGCTTGGGCAAGCTGCTCCTGCACCGCCGCAAGCGAGTAATATGTTCCCGCCGGAAAGCAGTCCTGCATAGCTTTGCACAGGATACACGGAGATTCCTGCAGAAATCGATGCAGCAATTCCGGTGAATAATTTAGATTGGTTATCCCGAAGTACTTTTGCAGCATGGCGGCTCCGTATTTTGCCTCAAACCGGAGCATGCCCTGCGCATCCTGATAGTCGGTGAATTGCGCATTGTAATCGTCCCGCAGTTGGTCTGCCTTGGAGTACAGAGAAACGGCATAATCCTCTGTGCTGTGTTTTAAATCGTAAGAATAGGCGTAATGAATCGGTTTATTCCGCTTTTTGTTGTCAAACCGCAGATAGGTCTGCTTGAAGCCGTTCGGCACACCGCCTCTGTGCGCTAGCGCAATATATGCGAGCGGGTCCGGCGTTTGGGCGTTCACACTGAAATCCACCCGCGCAAACATGAAGGTCTCCGGTGTGCCGAGCTGTGCATCCCGCAGTATATCGCGCAGATTGCAGTCCAGTGTTCTCATATAATCTCGGCACGGGCTGAATAATGCTACTCTCTGTATCTCCATATAGAGCAGCGAATTGAGATTGATTGTTAATTTGATAAAGCCGCAGTTTCGTGCGGCCCGCAGGCTGATCATCACGCCCTGCGGTGCGTACATGTAAAAATAGTATTCATTTTCTGATTTTCGATAGCTGCCTGTTCCATATCTGTCAGACAAGCCATACAGCAGACTGCGATAGCTGCTTACTTCCTCAAGCGGAATCTTCCGCTGTAACGTGATTGTATGTATAGAATGATAAATGTCCATCTCATATACCTTCTTCTTTTATAATTTTATCAGACTGTTGTGCACAGATAAAAAGTTATATCGTCCGAACAATACAGTAATAAACAGTAATCATTCAAGAACGATATTTGTTATACAAGATAGAAATATATAGCAATTACTATCCTGTCAGTTTATACTATAACTGAGAATTGAAAATATCCTATGGATAGATCATTTCTATCCTATAGGATTGGAATAAATATACTTTATATATAGAGGTGATACTCTTATGATTACATTTAAAGAAACTCCTCAATTTCTATCACCTTCCGAATCGTTTAAACTCCGAAAAAATATTCAAGAGGTCGAAGATGATCTGCGGTTTTTCTTTGCTTGGAAACCATCTAAATCTAACGCTAAGACTCTGCCAAATTGGCTTGATAAAAAACTAAAAAAATTTCCGTATCTGCAGAAACATACAAAAAATTTCCTATCTTTTCTGCACACACAAACCTCAACTTTTAACGGAACACAACAATCCTTATACGACATTTTGATCAGCTGTGTCATCACAGACTGGATCATGGCTGCGCTTCAAAAATATGAAAAGCAGTACCGTATAAAAGAATTTCGCACTGTCCTGCACCCGCAAACTACTGAAAAGGATCCCCCGAATAACTATATTCTGGAATTCAAAGCCTATTTTGATTGGCTGTTCCCCAACCTATCCGACAGCATCAAAATGTCAAATCTCCGGCGCAAACCGCTGCACAGCTATTATAACGACACAGACGACAATTCGTTCCTGCCGCGAACGCTGGACATGGAATTTCTCCAAGCAATAACCGTTCTGTATAACAACTATCTGCGTAAAGGCGATCTGCGCTATATGTTATCACCTGCCTGTTTCCTGCCTCTGATGAAACAGCACCCCTATTTCGTCTATTCACTTGAAAAATATTTTGGTTATTACCAGGCACATTGCAAGCGAAATGATTTCTCTCTTTCTACATGTGACGAACTTATTCGTTCTCTGTATGATGATTATGATCATTCTCCACATATTTACAATTACTTGCAAGCCTTCTATAGGTCTGTCTGCGTTTCATATACGGATCTTCTATCTTACTATGAGGATTTCTCCATTGTATGTAAAAAAATCAGCTACGCTATGATGACTTTGATTTATACGATAATCTTCAGACTGCTCATCAAGACTTCTCTACTTCTTATGAAAATCTTCTGGCCTATTATAACGATTTTCCGGTCGTATGCGAGGATTTGCCAACCTCTTATGACGATATCACAGATTTATATGAAGCCCTTCAAACAGAAACTTCATACGATCTCAAAGATGCCACCCGTGATTACTATTATTCGCTTTTCCAACTTGTTCAGCTGCTGCGAGAATGGCTCCGACTATTTTCCAATCGATATTACAGTTTCGCATTTCAAGATGAAGGCAACAGCAATTCACTTCTCCGCTTTCAAAACGCCGATGATGCTGTCGCAATCGATCCATTGATATACAACTGCTTTACTACAAAAGAACGACTTAAGCATTACCGCTTTGCCGTTAATCTTCTCAAAAAGCGTGGTCATTCACTCTCTCCCGACTGGGACAAGCAACTCTATTATTCTTTTTTCTGTACAAGCTATGATGAGGATCGATACAAGATTCTTTGCAGCTTAAAAAAGCAACTACATAAAAACGATATTCCTACCAATATCAGCAAACTATTTTACCTTTGCTTTTCCACTCTTGAATTCGTAGAAAATCCTCAATTCTCCGCATTACGCCAATTCCGTGAACTGGTTTGTTCCCCAGAGATCACGCGACGATTGGCCTATACTTTAAATGAAGCCAGCTTAAAAAAAGTATCCTCGGATTCCAATAAAGATACCGATACCAATCTGCATGTTTATTTGCAAAAACTGCAGACCGCATTGGAATCTGCAAAACGTAGCCATCAGTATGATGATATCTTCTGTACGCTAAGTGCATTGTTCTCGGATTCGAAATCATTTAAAATACCGCCAATTCCATCAAAACTGATGGATAACAAAACATTGAACAAAGAAATCAGCAAATACCGCAAACAGGCACAGGCAGCCAGAAAAGAGCTTCCCTCCGCTGTTGCCTCTTTTGTTGCAGCACTAAATGATTTTACCGCTGACGCACTCGAGCTGTCTCTGGAGCACAAGAAACAACATCACTCGTATGGATATACCCACCCCTTCTGGTTTCAATGTGAGCCACATGCCCTCGATATGCTTGAAGGGGATCCTCCATCTGTTCCGATACTGTTTGAACCGAATGACTATGTGACCGGACCCTGTACCAAGATGTTTTTTACCCGTCTTCATCGTATCATTTGGCCAAAGGCATCTTCTGATCCAAACACATCTTACTCCACCGCGGACTATTTCATCGGTGCTTTTGTAACAGCGCATCTTCTGGAACAGCAGATGGTCTCTGCTCCATCACCTGCACTTGATGAAGTTTACTTTCCGGGGGATTCTTTTCTGGACGAAGATGAAGAATCTGAAGTTACAAATCTCTGGCTGTGGGCACAGAACTTTTTGAAAACCGCGCAATCTTATCCCCAGTATGTGGATAACTATGAAGGACATGCAGCACAAGTACCTCACAAACTGCCGCTGAAGATGTCCGGTACCGATTTTCCATTACTGACCCATACAATTCAATGGTTCTATCCAGAAGATACTCTAACTAACCTGATGTACGATATATTGCTTTCCACAGAAGACAAACTGCTTGATTCATGTTGGTTCTTGTTGCCGTCTGATCAGCTTATCTCACGCGCTGAAGACTATCTTTCAAAAGGTGCTGATTACTGGAACTCCATTCGCCAGAATCAAGATCCTTTTGCGAATGATTAAACATTCCCATTTCCTATTTTTCACTGCGACCGTCTGCCTCGTGCAGACGGTCGTTTTTTTCATAACATAAATTTACCTGCTGTGAGCACACATCTTCTTTTCTCCCTGCTCATATCATTACACATTACATTTCCCGAACAATATTTCTATTTAAAATCGTATTATATCTATTTTTACTTTTTTTCAAAACTAGCTGTTATATTTCCCCTGCTGTGAGCACGTTAACTCGATTGGAGTTCTTTCATTATGTATAATAAAATCACAAACAGCGAAAAACGTTTTTCAAATCATCAACCCCATAAAAAGGAGCAAAATCATGAACAAAGAAGAGCTTATCCGTACCCTTGCCGCGCATGCGGCTGACGCTGTCGTCCTGCTTGAAAAAATCTGGCCCGACGACGCATTTCCCGCCAAGCTCTGCGATCGTGTCGATGCGAGCGATTACTTCATCACGAACCGCGGTGCGGTGATCGCCAACGACATGCGCGTGCCCTTTCTCGCCGAGCAGGTCGGCGCGGTCGGCATTTCGTCCGATGATGTGCACGTACGTTGGAAAATTATCACAGTATACTGGCCGTACCTCCGTCTATCGTACGCCGTCCGCACGACCGCATGGGACAAGAAACCGCGCTTTCCGGGTCTTGATCTCAGCGACCGAGAGGTTGACCTTGTATACGAGATGTGCGACACCTTATCCCGCAATCGTGCGTACATTGAGAAAGATTTTTCGACGGAAAAGACGCTTTTTGCCGACATTCTCAGCAACACGTACGCTGCCAAGTCGCTCGGTGCTTTCGACGAATCCCGATTCATCGAACTGCTGCAGAATGACCCGCTTGTCCTGCCGGTTCTCGAGGCCGTACTGCTCGCAAGCGTATGGAGCGAATCGACACTGGAAAGCGTCCCGAATTTCCTTATGGTTTTCGCACTGCCGAACGCGCAGGCCCTTTCGGTTCGCGAAAACCTCGAGGAACACTTCCATACGGTTGACCTGCTCCGCTCTCCATCTGCACCGTTCGAGCGCCCACTTACGCTGCGCCTCGAAAACAGCCAGCCGCCGGTGTACAGCCCCGCTGCAAGCGGGCGTCTTGTCCTGCTCGAGCCGATCGGAGACGCACCGCGCAAGCTGCTGATCGACACGATCGAACAGCATTCGCGCATTCGGCTGCTTACCAGCAACGCCGAGGCACGCCCGTTTGCCGCGTTCCCCATCGTCATCTCCACGCGTACCTTTCCGGCGGCGTATGCGTACACCGTCACTGTGCCCCAACAGGCACACTCTCTACGCGAGTCCGACGCAGACTGCCTTCGCCTGGCGGCTGCCAAGCTACTGTGCTGCATTTCTGGAGCAGCAGGCACGCTCAACGAGGCCATTGATGATCTTGCCGGCAATCCACACGCCTACCGGCTGAATCTTCCGGAGCGCTGGATTACCATTGCACGGCAGTTTATCCGCCACGCTCTGCTGACCAATGAAAACAGCCGTGCTGCATTCGACCGCATCTCCGGCGAGGCTGAGCGCGTCGCAAAAGAGGCACAGCTTTCCCGCGCAGAAACAATCGATAAGGGTGTTGCCTTCCTGCTCGAGCCGGAGCGTTACAAGGACGCGATCCATCCGCGGCCGCAGTCACTCGAGGAACTTGCTGAGACAACGGCGTTCGAATACACGTATCAGAACGAGCCGCTGCTAGTCTATCATCCCGACCGCTTCGCTGGTCTGCTGCAGCGTGCCGGAGTCGGTCCCGAGCTTGTCGAAGATGTTGTACAGGCATTGAAGGACCGTTCGCTCTGCACGTCTGAAAAGATAAAAATCAACACTGAGGGGGCTGGCAGACGCTATCTTGCAATCCCAACGAAAAAGTTCACGAATTCCCGCATTCCAGCCGTTCCGGCGGGTAACTAGGAGGACAATAATGTATAACAATGATATATATCCTGCACTGCAGACGTTCGGTATCGAACGTCTGCGCAAGGAACAGGAACGCGCACTGACACCGATTCTTGCCGGACGTGATGTCCTCGTTCGGCTGCGAACCGGCGGCGGAAAGTCATTACTGTACCAGCTGCCTACACTGCTCGATGAGCCGGGTTCGCTCACGCTTGTTTTCTCGCCCTTGCGCGCGCTGCAGCGCGATCAAGTACAGGCACTCGAGCGCAGAGGCGTGCACGCCGCCCTGCTGAACTCCGACCTCAGCACGTCCATGCACGCTGATATTCTGCGAGACTTTGCCGTAAACGGCGGCCTTCTCTACCTTGCGCCGGAGCAGCTCCGCCGTGAGGACGTGCGCACCGCACTTGCCGCCGCGCATGTGCGCCGCGTGGTCGTTGACGAGGCGCATATCCTGCCGCAGGTCGAGCACGGCTTTCGCAAGGACTACCGCCGTATCGGGCCGTTCATCGAATCGCTGCCCGAACACCCGCAGGTGCTGGCGTTCACCGCGACCGCTACGCGCTCCGACCTCAGCTACATCGCCGAGCGGCTGTGCATGCGCGACCCGAAACGCTTGCTGTTTCCGATCGCAAGGAAGAATATTAAACTTTATATCAAGAAAATTACCGTCCAAGGCAAGACCAGAAAGACCCGCAAGCTGCAGAACGCACGGCTCAGACTGCTGGACGATGTACTGCGCAAGTACCGCAAGCACGGAGCGACTATCATCTACTGTCCATGCGTCAAGGATGTCAAGCGCACGACCAAATGGCTGCGCTCCCGTGACTATCCGGTGAAGGCTTATCACGGCAAAATGAAACGACGCAAGCGTGCCCGCGTGCAGGACTACTTTCTGACGGAAAAGAAACCGATCATCGTGGCTACGAACGCCTTCGGTCTGGGCATTGATCGTCCCGACGTGCGGCTGGTCGTGCACGCCGGACTGCCCATCGGCATCGATGCGTACACGCAGGAAATCGGCCGCGCCGGACGTGACGGAAAGAAGGCCCGCGCCGTACTGCTCTATTCGCCGTCGGACGAATACGTGGTGAAAAACCTGATCCGCAGCAACAAGGACCCCGAAACCGTTTCCCGCGGCAAGCAGCGTCTCAAAGTGCTGAAAAAGGTCCTGCGCAATCCGGATAAGGTGTGGAATGGAATCAAAAAGTACTTTCGCTAAGCGTATCAACCGCGCCTGTCATTGATATATTATTTATACGTATCATGATTAAACCGCCCGTATTGCGGCAATCCTAACTAACAGAAGGAGGAATTTCCATGACCAACAGCTTCCAGTGTGCGCAGATTTATCAGATTCTTGCGCTCAATGACGAAATGCTCAAAAGCGGCTGCATCACCCGCGACGAGCACGACTTTGTCCGCCATGTGCAGACGGACAAGCTGTCCAAGCTGCACGGCCGTGCGGTCGTCAGCACCCGGGGCACCAGCCTGCAGTAAGGAGGCCCCCCGATGGACGTCCGCAGACTGGACGAAATGCAGGCACAGGGCCGCAGTATTTTCGATACCGAGCTTGCTGTGGCGTACTACGCCCGCGTTTCGACCGACAAAGACGAGCAGATCAACAGTCTCGGCAACCAGAAACGCTATTTTGAGGACTATATCGCCGCAAATCCGCACTGGACATTCGCCGGAGGCTATGTGGATGAGGGCATCAGCGGCACGTCTGTCGAGGGACGTGAGCAGTTTCTCAAGATGATCGAGGACGCGAAACGCGGCCGCTTTGACCTCATCGTCACCAAGGAAATCAGCCGTTTCGCCAGAAATACACTCGACAGCCTGCGCTACACGCGTGAGCTGCTGCGCTGCGGCGTGGGCGTGTACTTTCAGAACGACAACATCAACACCTTTGACAAGGATGCCGAACTGCGGCTCACCATCATGTCCTCCATCGCGCAGGACGAGGTGCGCAAGCTGTCCGAGCGCACGCGCTTCGGCTTTAAGCGGGCACAGGAGAACAGCGTGCTGCTCGGTCAGAACAATCTGTTCGGGTACAACAAGGTTGACGGGCGATTGGAGATTGTCGAGCCGGAAGCCGCCGTCATCCGTGAGGTGTTCGAGCGCTACGCTGCCGGAGACCTCGGTCTCCGCGCCATTGCCAACGATCTGGACAGCCGCGGTGTGCGCGGACGGCAGGGCAAGCCGCTCACCTACTCCACGCTGTACGGCATGATCCGCAACCCGAAATACAAGGGCTGCTATGCCGGTCGGCGGTACGCCTCGCGCGACTACCGTGACAAACGCAGCTACCGCCTGAGTGCAGACAAATGGCTCGTGCATAAGGACGACCGTGTGCCTGCCATCGTGCCCGAAGCGCTGTGGGAGCAGGCTAACCGTCTGCTTGCCTCACGCGGCAAGACCATGAAGGCGCACGCGCAGGCATCCCAGAACCGCTACGCCTACAGCGGCAAGCTGATCTGTGCCAGGCACGGTACAACTTTCCACAGGCATGTGTATAAAAGCAAAAGCCGTGGCGAGTCGGAATGCTGGAACTGCAAACTGTACCGCGAAAAGGGAAAACAGGGCGGCTGCGACTCCCCCACAGTTTACAGCCACGAGCTGGACCGCATTTTGGAGCGTGTGTTCGAGCAGATAACGGACGAGCGCTCAGCCGCCGTGCAGGAGTACATCGACAATCTGCGCGCCTTTGCCGCACAGCAGGATAACGCCCCTGCGCTTGCTCAAGTCGAGCAGGAAATCGAAACGGTCACCCGCCGCAAGGACAAGCTGCTCGACCTCGCGCTTGCCGGGGCGCTCTCCAACGACGAGTTCAAACAGCGCAACGAGACCTGCAACGAACAGCTTGCCGCCCTCGAGCAGCAGCGAACAGAACTACAGAACGCAGACAAGACACTGGAAGAACGTATCCGACGGGTGGAAAATCTGCGCCGCATTATCGAGGAACGGTGGCAGATGAGCTGCGGGTTCTCGCGCGAGATGTCCAAGGCGCTCGTTGACCATATCATCGTTGACTCGGACGAGAGCAAAACCCGTATCTCGCTCGATATTTTCCTCACCACCGGTGCAGAGCCGATCGTATCTGAGACGCAAACCTCTAACGCGCAGCTGCAAATGCGCTTTCAGCGAGCACGTTCCGGTTATCAGGGTGAGTACACGGTGACGTATCTCGTGCGCTGGCATTTGGAATAAAAAGCAGTGATACCTTTCCAATTGGGAAGCATATCACTGCTTTTATCCTTTTTTACAATTCCAGCGGAGCCAGTGTTGTCGTATCAATCGAGCGAATCGCTGACCGAAGCGGCAACACCGCCGACGGCGAAACCGAAAGCTCGTCGATACCCATCGACAGGAAGGTTTCGGTCAGTTCCGCGTCTGCGCCGAGTTCGCCGCAAATGCCGATCCAGATTCCGGCCTTGTGCGCGTTCTCGGCTGCCATGCGGATCATGCGGAGCACCGCCGGATGATGGGCATCAAAAAAACGGTCGAGACCCACACCCTGTCGGTCAACCGCCAGCGTGTACTGCGTCAGATCGTTCGTACCGACCGAGAAAAAGTCTACCTCATGTGCCAGCTCTGCGCTCATCATGACGGCGGCCGGCGTCTCGATCATAATGCCCAGCTCGACCGTATCCGCCATCGGCACGTCCTCTTCCGCGAGTTCCGCACGAATGTTGCGGCAGATGCGCTTGATCTCCTGTACCTCCCAGACCGAGGTGATCATCGGGAACATGATAGCGATTTTGCCGTACGCCGATGCGCGGTACAGCGCCCGCAGCTGTGTGCGGAACACCTCCGGACGGGTCAGACAAATGCGGATGGCACGCAGACCCATGGCAGGGTTTTCCTCTTTGTCGAGGTGGAAATAGTCCGCCTGCTTGTCCGCGCCGATGTCCAGCGTGCGGATGATAACGCGCCTGCCGCCCATGCGCTCCGCGACCGTCTTATAAGCCTCAAACTGCTCGTCCTCGGTCGGATAGTCGCTGCCCTGCAGGTACAGAAATTCCGAGCGGAACAGGCCGATGCCGCCGCCGTCATTCTGCAGAACCGCATCAATATCTGCCGGAGAGCCGATATTGCAGTAGACCATCACATTCCGGCCGTCCTTGGTCACATTCGGCTTGCCCTTGAGTTGATCGAGCAGTTCTTTCAACGCCTTCTCCTTGGCCTGCTTTTTGAGCAGACGCTCGCGCTCGGCGTCATCCGGTTCCACGACCGCCTCGCCGGTCTGGCCGTCAATGATGGCGTACTTGCCCTCCATTTCCGGCTGCAGCGCATCTCCTGCACCGATAATGGCCGGAATGCCCATCGTGCGGGCCAGAATCGCCGTGTGTGAGTTCGCCGAGCCGCCTGCCGTGATGAATCCCAGAATAAGCGCCTTATCCAGCTGCACGGTCTCGCTCGGCGCAAGATCATCTGCCGCCACGATACACGGCACATCGGACGCGATGCCGCTTTCGCCTTCGCCGGTCAGAATGCCGATGACACGCGCGGAAATATCGCGGATATCCGCTGCACGCGCCTGCATGTAGCTGTCGTCCATCGCAGCAAACATTTCCGCGAACTGTGCACCGGTGTCGCTGACGGCGGCCTCGGCGTTTACACGGTCGTTCTCAATCATACCCTCGATGCTCTCCACGAAATCCAGATCGTCCAGCATCATCTGGTGCGCCTCGAACAGCATTGCCGCGTCCTCACCGGCCTCAGCAAGTGCCTTGTCATACAGCTTTGCGAGCTGCTCCTTCGCCGTTTCCCGCGCTGCGCGGAATCGCTCCAGCTCTGCCGCAGTATCGCTCACCTCATGGCGCGGAATGACGCCGCTTGCTCTGCGATAAAAGCTGATCGGGCCTGCCGCTACGCCTTTGGATACGCCTTTGCCGAAAATCTGCTCCATCTCGCTCACTCCTTACAGGTTCGCCTTGAAAAATGCCTCGATCTGCGCTGCCGCTTCCGCTTCGTCCTCGCCTTCCACTTCCACGCGAACAGTATTGCCGTGCTTGATGCCCATGCCCATGATGGCGATCAGACGGCGTGCATCCGCTTTTTTATCGCCGAAATGCAGGAAAACCTTGCTCTTGAACTTCGCGGCCTCCTTCGCCAGCATGCCTGCCGGACGTGCATGAATGCCAATGGAATCCGTAATGGTGTACTCAAATGCTGTCATGATGAAAACTCCTTTTTTCTTCATTCAAATGGTGGATTGCGGCGAGAAACGTCGCTGCAACCTGCGGTTCGTGTCCATAAAAGTCCACTGCGCCCGGTCGATACGGCGGCTTGTCCTCGCTGAGAAATCCGCTGCCGCCGGTGACGATCAAACCGTGTCTGCGTGCCAGTGTGTGATACCGTGCGGTATCTGCTTGGCTGTGACTGCCGTATGCCGCAATGCCGTCGAATGCCGCCACCGGAAAGGTGTCGTCCATCTCATTCGGCGGCACGAGCACGGCCAGTCCGCCTGCTTCGTGAATCGTGCGAATCGCCTGCTCGGCTGCAAACGACTGCACCGAATCGTTCCGCGTCCGCTCAATCTCGAGCAGCGCCGGACAGGTGATGTCAATGCCGATGCCGAGCGTAAGGAAATCCCGTTCCCGCCAGCGGCAGTCGAGTTCAATGCCGGGCAGGATACGCACACCGAGCTGTGCGCCGCGCCAGATACATTCCGGCACACCGCTGACTGCCCGCCGATCGGTCAAAGCCGCCAGCGTCAGCCGTTCCTCACAGCAGCGCTCGGCCAGTGCACGCGGCGAAAGCTCACCGCCTGCAGTCAGGCTGCTGTGGATTTGCAGATCGGTTTGTGCCATGGAAAGACCTCCGACAAGGTTCAGGATACGGGAAGGATTTCGGAAGGACAGGCCGCGTCCTCCGGGATAAACCAGCGCTGATGCACGCGTACCGCGCCGAGAATCTCACGGTTTTCGCAAAGCTGCCGCAGTTCGGCGGCGGAAATGTGCCATAAAACCGCAGCTTCCGGAATGGTCATAAACGGCATGTCTCTTCCTCCTCTTGTGTTATTGGAATAGGTGATAGACCGCCTGTGCCACGCCGTCATGGTCGCAGTCTGCGGTGATGTATTTTGCCAGATCCTTGAGCGCTGCATCCGCGTTGCCCATCGCCACCGGCATCCCGACTGCGCGAAGCATTTCCGCATCGTTGTCGCTGTCACCGATGGCGACCATTTCAGTGGGCGTCACGCCGAGCATCTCGCCTAAGCGGGTGAGCGCGCGGCCCTTGTCCGCACCGGCGGGCAGAATTTCAAAGTTGTCCGAGCCGGAGCTTGTGATCGTTAGACCCGGCAACGGCCGAATCTCCGCAAGCGCCTGTTCGAGCACCTCGCGTTCGCCGAGGGCGTATACCTTGGTGACGTTCAGATGGTTTTTCCGAATCTCACCGGCGATGTCCTCCACGACAATTTTATTCGCATGAAAGCCCTCTACGCGGTAATTTGCGACAAAATCGCGGTTGGAATATTCGTTGATATAGATTTTGCTGCCGACGTAGATCATCACGCGTACCGGCCGGCTCTGCACCGCCTCGACCACCTTTGCGCCGATTTCGCACGGCATGTCCCAGCTTTGCAGAATGCGCTCATCCGATGCAGTGGCAATCGCCGTGCCGCCCGCCGTGACCATCAAATCCTCGCAGGGCAGCTCACGGGCGAACTCCGCCGCTTCGCCGACAATGCGTCCGGTCGAGAGCACAACGTGTACGCCGCGTTCCTTGACCCACCGGAGCGCCTGTTTGACCTCGAGCGTTACCTCCTTGCGGGAGTTTAGCAGTGTGCCGTCCAGATCGAGCGCGAGCAAACGGTATTTCATGCCTGTACCTCCTCCGATATGGCGATAAATGGCGCACGCCACGCCGTCCTCGTCGCACGAAGTGGTCACTTCGTCAGCGGCTGCCCGTGCAATCGGAGAAGCGTTGCCCACTGCAATGCCCAGTCCGGCGGCGCGGAGCAGCGGCGCGTCAATATCGTGATCACCGAGTGCCATCACCTCATTGGGCGAGATGTGCAGCGAATCGCACAGCACATGCATGGCCGTGTTCTTGCCCGCCCCTGCCGGTACGACTTCAAGATATTCGTCCTTGGAGCGCACGAGCGTCATCGGCAGGTGCTTTGCCTCCAGTACCGGAATCATTTCGTCAATCTGCGATTTCTCGCCCATGCAGAGCAGTTTGTGCGCGCCTGCGTCGCCCCAGTCTGTAAACAGAGTCTCCAACGGCGCGATGGTCGGCTGTACGCCGGTTATCTGCGCCTCGGCGCGGCTCCACTCGTCCTCGGCGGCAATGAGCCAGTCGAGGTCGCGGTAAACGCTCAAGTGGATACCTCTCGCCTGCGTTTCCTGCAGGACAGCCTGCACACATGCGCGGGTCAGGCGGCTGTCCGCCAGCCGGTTTTCGCCCGAGAGAATAAGTCCTCCGCCGCAGCACACCAGCGGTCCATCCATGCCAAGCGCATCCCGAATCGGGAACACCGCCCGCGGCGGTCGTGCGCTCATCAGGCAGATGGTCACGCCGTTCTTCGCCGCAGACTGCACAGCCTCGCGGTTGGCGGGCGGCAGCTTGTGCGCGGAATTCAGAAGCGTGCCGTCAATATCCATGCACAGCAGCCGATATTGTTGTTGATTCATAGATTTTTTCCTTTATACCTGTTCTGCCGCCGACAAAATGTTGGCGACATTGCGGTTTCCGTTGCGGATGCCCAGTCCGATCACAGCCGCGCAGACCGCGCACACCAGCGCGATAATCACGCCGCACACGCCGCCCGCGAAGCGCAATCCGCTGCCCGCGATGCCCCACCAGGCCAGCACCGCCGCGCAGGAGGAGAGCAGCATAGCGATTCGCTTCCAAAGGGAAAGCTGCCGAAGGGCCTGCTGCTGCTGTTTGGCCTCGTGCAGTAATGCGGTCTTGTTCATTGAGAAAACTCCTTTCCTGTACGGCGGCCGCTGAACGATTTCGTTCAGCGGCCAGAGGGGTGAAAGTGTGATATAGTCTGAGTGAATCTGAATTAGTATGCGAGCTGCGGATCAAAGAATCCAACCAGCACGCCGACCAGCGCAATGCCGACCAGCACGAGCATAACGGTCGTCGGTGCCATTTTCTTCTTACTCATCAGCCAGTAGCAGAGCATAACGGTAGCCAGCGGCAGCATCTTGGGGAATATGGTATCCAGCACATCCTTCTGGAGCGATATATCACCGGGCAGGACAAGCGGCGTTGTAATCGAAATCCAGCTTGCGGCAACCGCGCCGATAACGACCGTACCGAGCATAATAATGCTCTCGCGGATGGCGTTCGCCTTTTCGCCGACGATCATCTCAACCGCCTTGCCGCCGAGCTCATAGCCTTTGAAGTACAGCAGACGCATGCCGAGCGTCAGGATAACATTGTACGCGATGATGTAGAAGATCGCGCCGAGCGGCGAGCCGCCCGAGGATAAGCCGAGCGCAACGCCCAGCAGAATCGGAATCAACGTGCCGACCAGCAGGCTGTCACCGATACCGGCGACCGGTCCCATCAGACCGGCGCGAATGCCGTTGATCATCTCACCGTCGATGTCCTCACCGTTGGCCTTGGCTTCTTCCAGACCGGCGGTCATGCCGACGATGACGGTGCCGAGCTGCGGCTCGGTGTTGAAGAATGCGGAATAAGTCTTGAGGGCTTCGGTCTGCTCCTCCTTGGTATCATACAGCTCCTCTACCAGCGGCAGCATGGCGCACAGGTAGCCGAAGGTCTGCATATGCTCCTGCGAAAAGCAGGTCAGATGGCCGTAAAACCAGTTGCGGAACGATTTGTTCAGCGCTTTCTTGGAAAGTTTCTTTTCTGCCATGATCAAATCTCCTCCTCATCGTCGTCAAATTCCGCTGCGGCAGCAGATGCAGCTGCGGGAGCGGCTTTCTGCAAAGCAAGGATCTTGATGCGGTAGTTGATGACCGCAAAGAAACCGCCGACGATAGATGCCGCGATCAGATTGAGGCCCATGCAAGCGGCCAGCGTGAAGCCGAATACGAATACCAGAATATCAACCGGCTTGGTCGCAACCTGCTTGAGCAGGATGGCGATACCGACTGCCGGAAGCAGCGAGCCGACGGTGAACAGTGTTTTCATTGCAACGCCGTCCATTGGCAGGTAGGCCTTCATCAGATCTACCATGCTGGTGCCGACCTTGGTGATGATAAACGTCGGAATAAACGAGCACAGGATGTGGGAAATCCACGGGAGACCCATATCGACCACATACAGCTTGCGCAGATCGCCCTTTTCCAGAGCGCGCCAGCCCATATGCTGCCAAACGAGGTTTACGGTAGCTGTTCCGTAGAACAGCACGGTGCCGATGGTGCCGACAGCCGAACCGAGCGTTACCGCCATTGCCTGTCCCTCAGCGGATGCGGGATTGAGACCCATGGAATGCACGGCAACCATGGAAAGCGGAATGCCGATGTAAGAGATCGCGCGAACGTCAGCGGAAACCGTGCCGCCCGGCGTTACGAGCGCGATGTATACGACCTGAATGGCCGCGCCGAGATAGATACCGGTCTGCACATCGCCCATGATGAGGCCGACGATCAGACCCGCTACCAGCGGACGGCCCAGCGTGTAGTTGCCGAGCACCGTACCGCCCAGACCGGGCATGGATGCCAGACATGCGAGCAATCCGAACAATGCAGCCTGCCAAACTTGAACTTGCATAAGTTCTCCCTCTTTTCTTTTTTATTTTGTGAAATAGAATTTAGTAGCCGAACTGACCGCGGAACTTCTTCCAGTTGCCGATGGCGGCCTCCTTGATGAGCGCGAACTCTACTTCGTAGCCCTTCTGCATAATGGCCTCGAGTGCGTCCGCCTCCGGCTGGGTGATCGCCTGATTGTTGCCCAGCTTGGTCGCGCCCGGACGGTCGTTGCACGGTCCGATGATAACCGTCTTTACCTCACCGGGATCAAAGCCGTCGTCCACGAGGATGCTCTTCATCGTGATCGGGTCCTTGGTGATGAGGAAGTAGCGATCCTTGCTGGCAAGCACCTTGCCGCACTTTGCGCGCCACTCGTCGAGCGTCCACACGAAGGTCTTTTTGTCGCTGGCGTTCTTGTACGCCGCCTTGAGTACCGGCGTGGTAGCCGCCTTGTCGTTTACGGCAATGAGGCCGTCGCACGGATACTCGAGCGCCCAGCGCGTGCAGGTCTGGCCGTGGATCATACGGTCGTCAACACGAATAAAAGAGATTGACATAACTTTTTCCTCCTTATACTACTCTATTGTGGTTAAATATCGTCGTCTTCATCGCCGCCGAGGTCAAACCGCTTGATCTGGTCCTTGGCCTCGCCGGTCAGCTCCTGTTCCAGCTCCTCGAGCGGCGTATCCGCATCCGCGAAGGCCGCCGTCAGTACGAGCGGCAGGTTCATGCCGCCGATGGCAAGCGTTTTGCCCAGCAGACCCTTTTCGGTGAGCACATCGAGTGCAGTTGTCAGCGGCGAGCCGCCGATGATGTCCGCCGTGAGGATGATCTCGTCCTCTGCGGTAATGTCCTTAACCAGCTCTGCGAAGTTGACACGGAAGGTGTCAACGTCCATGCCGTCGAGCAGGCTGGTCGAGCGGATGTCCTCGCGGTCGCTGCCTGCCATCATGCCGAGCGCGTTGTGCAGACCCGGTGCAAAGGTGCCGTGACTAACCAAAATCAGATATCTCATTTTCCGTTCCCTCTTTCCTGTTTGTTGAGCATAGTATACCGGATTTGGGGGAGCGTGAAATCTGTATTTTGTCATGACCCTCGTGTGATAATCGTCCTGTTTTTCTATGACAAATGTCATGCTGATTATCAAAATATGCAAATAAAATGCGCTCTGTCTGTGCGTGTTGCACAAACAGAGCGCGTATCGCGTTCGATATCGTCAGTTTTTCTGTAAATATTCCTGCACTTCGTGCTGCACTCTTTGCAGCTGGAGTGACAAATTATGCTCATCCTCCATCGCGGTCTGTACCAGCCCTTCGGTCAACAGCAGCGCCTGATCGTAATTGCGGAACCGCGGCGCCGCCACCGCCTGCTCCATGACATCCGACAGCATTTCCACGCCGGACCGGCTTTCACCTGGTGTGTCCTGCCGGAGAATTTGGCGGGTTTTTTCCGAGTCAGTCACGCTCCGCAACGCGGACACACTGTGCGAATCCGTAAACAGTATGGACTGATTGTCCGCATTGGCGGTCAGCTCGCGCAGAAACTGCCACGCGAGCGTCGTATGCGCCGAGCGGCTGCTGATACCGGCCAGCACGGTGCTCAGCTCCGAGCTGTTACTGCCCGCCGGACCGTGCGGCATCGGAATGCAGTCCCACGAGAAATCCGAGTAGCGCTTGATGCGCCACGGATACGGCTGATACGTCCGGTAATCCGAGAACAGGAACGGCCGGAACGCCACCCTGCCCTCGTCAAAGTCCCGCGCAGAAGGCGCGGTCTCTGCGGTGAGCTTGTCCAGCCGCTGTGCAAACGCCACCGCCTGCACAGCTCTCGGCAGAGAGATCAGACAGCTGCTGCCGCCCTCAGTGAACAGCGATGTGCCGTTCGCGATCAGCGCATCCTGCCATGTATATCCATAGCAGCCAAACTGATCGATTTCGCCGTCACTATCCGTGTCGTGCGTGACCTTGGCGCAGATGTTGTAAAAATCCTCCCACGTCCAGTCACCGGACGGCACAGCAATGCCTTCGCTTTCGAGCAGCGTCTTGTTGACGCACATCAGCGTCGGTACGCACTCATACGGCAGCGCGTACTGCACGCCGTTCTCCGCGCCGCTCTGCAGCGCCGCCGGATAGAAATCCGTGTCGGACACCGCCTCGTCCTGCGCAAGATAGCCGTCCAGCGGCGCGAGTGCACCGAGTTCGCACAGCTCACCGAAATCCTCCGGCAGCACGAGGAACACATCCGGCTCACTGCCGAGCAGGTACTGGTCGATAAGCCACTCCGAGTAATCCCGTTTGAGGATGCCGCTTGTGTAGGTGACGTGCACATTCGGGTGTTCCCGCTCGAATCGCTCGATCGCCGCGTCGATGACGGCGTAGCAGTTGCCGTTTGGCGCATCCCAGTAGCTGCCCGCCATAAAGCCGAGTCGCAGTTCGACTGGACGTGTGCGGCTGTAAACGACCATCGTCAGGCACACCGCTGTCAGCACGATGATCGCTGTCAGACGCTTCGCCAGCCCCTTCATTGCGGACCTCCAAACGGACGGCCTGCTACGCCGGTCTGCACCGCCCAGATGGCAAGCTGCGTGCGATCGCGCAGATCCAGCTTGCTGAGAATGCTGCTCAGATAGTTGCGCACCGTGCCTTCGGACAGGCAGAGCGCAGCCGCGATTTCCTTGTTAGACAGTCCGGCACCGACCTCACGGATGATGCGCCATTCGTTATCCTGCAAATCCTCGGTCTGCTTTTCGTCCACACCGATGGTGAGGTTGCCCTTGGCCATCCGCGCGAACATCTGCAAGGCTTTGCTTGCCACATCCGGCGCGATAATGGAGCCGCCGCGCACGACCTCGCGCACCGCATTGGTCAAATCCGCAACAGACACACCCTTGAGCAGATATCCGGACGCGCCGAACCGCAGAGCGTTGAACACATACTCGTCATCGTCGAACGTGGTCAGCACAATCACCTTGATATTCGGATGCGCCGACTTGATCAGCCGCGTACACTCTACGCCGTCCACCTCGGGCATGCGGATGTCCATCAGCACAACATCCGGCCTTTCGCTGCGCACCAGTTCGATGGCCTCGCGGCCGTTTTTCGCCATGCCGACAATGGTAATATCGCTCTGTGCGTTCAAAACAAAGCCTAAACTTTCCCGAATCAGCTCCTGATCGTCTGCCAGCAGCACTTTAATCATATACATCACCCCATCGCAGCGGAATTTCCGCGTGCAGTTCAAATCCTTTTTCGCTCTTTACCTTTAATGTGCCATTTAACAGCTTAAGCCGCTCGCGCATGTGCCGCAGACCAAATCCCGGCTCAATTTTCGTGCAGCCGCAGCCGTTGTCCGTTACCGTAATGCCGAGCCGGCGCTCCTCTGCTGCAATGCGGACACGCACCGCGGTTGCGTGTCCGTGCCGGATAGCATTCGTGATGCTCTCCTGCACGATGCGGTACACCGCGTCCTCCTCGTCCGGCGACAGCCGCAGATCCTCGGCCTGCAAATCGAGCGTGATCTCCGCCTGCGAGGTCGTCTGCATTTCGCTGCACAGCTTCGCTATCGCGTCTGTTAATTGCATGCGCTCGAGCGCATCCGGCCGCAGCGCCCGCACCGAACGCCGAACCTCGTTCATGCCCTCGCGCGCGGTGGACGCGATGCGTTCCATCTGCTTTTTCGCCATCTCGGGCGAGATTTCCAGCATTTGCAGACATGCGTCCGCACCGGCGGTAATGCCGGTCAGCGCGTGGCCGAGCGTGTCGTGAATCTCGCGGGCAAGGCGGTTGCGCTCGCGCGTTTCGGCCATGCGTTCACTCTCGGCGGCGTAAGCCTTGAGCTGCTCGTTCATAACCGAAAGCCGATCGTTCGCCTGTTCCAGTTCGCCGTTCAGGCGGCGTATCGCCGAGTTTTCCTCGGTCCGCTGCCCAATGAGCACCACCATGTACACCACGAACAGGATAAGGTGCAGTGCGCCCAGCAAATCCACCGTGCTCTGCAAAAGCTGCCGCGTGTGCATGTCAAAATACAGCAGATATTCCGAAAACGGAACCGTGTGCAGCGCTCCCTGCAAGGCACCCAAACCGGTCAGCAGGAACAGCGCCGTCATGACGCCGAGAAACCGGCGACGCGTTCTGCCGTGCAGGCCGTCGATCAAATCCACAACCACATACAGCAGCAGGCCGTTGTAGTCCAGATGCAGCGCAAAAATCACGCACAGCGCGAATAACGGCTCGGTCCAGCCGACGAAATGATAGCTGCGTCTGCGCAGTACACCAACCACAATGAGCGCCGCCATGCTGAGAATCGCTACGGTCAGCGTCCACGGCTTGGCCGGCAGCGCGCTTAAATTCTGCGTGAACGCCACACCGTCCGACTGCCGCGCCGCCAGCACCGGCGTCATGCCGAACACCCATGCGAGGAATACGCACACGGTGATATTCAGCAGCAGCATAATCCGGCGGAAAAACTGCAAACTCTGTGCCATACCGTCCCCCCTACTGCCAGCCGTCCATGTCGTAGCTGTTTACGTTGTCCCTGGTCACCAGTGCTACCGGAACCGTGATTTCCTTTTCGTAGTCCTCGCCGTTTAAGATGGCGTAGACCGTCTGCGCGGTAATCTGCCCCAGCCGAATGGGTGACTGGGCCGCTGTCGCCGTCATAGCGCCCTCGCTGATCATGCTTTTCGCTTCGGGAGCACCATCCACGCCGTAAACCGCCGTATCCTGCAGCATGCCATGCTCCTGCAGAGCCGCCACCGCGCCGAGTGCGCTCGGGTCGTTAAGTGACATCACGGCGTCCGGCACAATGCCCTGTTCAAGCAGCTTGTCCATCTCCGGCATGGCGACTTCAAGCTGACCGGCGCTGTCCGCGCGACCGATGATTTGATAGTTGACGTCGGATGCCAGCGTATCGCAAAAGCCCTGGATACGGTCTCGGCCGGACTTGGTAGATGCGTGCTCAAGCAGCACGACCTTCGCGGAATCACGCGTGTTCATCAGGTGCTCCGCGCAGAGCACACCCGCACCATAGTTGTCGGACGCGATCGTGCACGCTACCAAATCCGGGTTGCCGACCTGCGAGTCGATAACCACGACCGGTACGCCCGCCTTCTGTGCCTCCCGCAGTGCCGGCTCGATCTCACGATAGTCCACCGGATTGAGCACCAGCAGGTCGATATTTTCGTGCAGCAGATCGCGTATCTCCTCGTTCTGCCGCTCCTGATCGAGCGCCGGATCACGCGTCAGCAGAATATCGCCGCGGCTTTCGATCACCAACCGCAGTTCCTCGTCAATGACGCTGTAAAACGGGTTGTTCATCGTCATGTACGTCGTGCCAATGCGGAGCGGCTCGTCCGCCTGCGATACGGCCTGATGCGTCACGGCGGCAAGTCCGGCCGCCAACAGCAGCGCCGCTGCCGCAAGGATTGGTCTTGTGCGCAACGGTATCCCGCCTTTCCCCTTAGTAGTTGATACCATTATAGCATAAATTTTTCCGGTGAAAAAGACGGATGTGATGGGTTTCTTGCGGCTTTGCTGCTCTATTGGTCAATCACTTGATTTTCCCTGTCCATCTTGACAAATCCGCACTTTTACCGTACGATAAGCGCAGAAATTATCCTGCAAATCACATCCTTTCGTTTGACGAGATACACATCTCACAGGCGCAGGTATCCCGATTGGAAAAGGGAGCACTGGAGCACATCCGCAAGCAAATTTAACAAATTGAGGATGGAGAATGAAAGAAGCCGTCCGAAAGGCGGTTATTGAATAAACGCGCTTTGCGCGTTACCGAAATTCTTAATTTTCAATTCTCCATTCTCAATGAAAGAAAAAACAGCAAGTCCGACTGAACTTGCTGTTTTTCTTTACGCTGCCTGACTTTCGCCGGAGGCATAATCAATTTCCACGCCTGGCTGGACGTTATAGCAGTACACGTTGAAGCAAATGCCTTCGCCGTCGTCCTCGACCGACCACGCCTCCATCTGCACGCCCGAGGCAACAAGATTGCTGCCCTCAAACACCGGCGTGACCCGATAGAGCACATGGTTACCGGTTTCCTTCACATAGTCAGCGACCATATTCTCAAACGGCAGCATACCCTCAATATTGAGGTATCGCGTGCCGGTGATCAGATTCTGCTTGTTGGCATTCTCAGCTGTAAGCTGCCAGCCGATCAGGTGACAGCGGTTATACAGGTATTTGCCGTCCACACAGTCATACTTGACGGTATGCCATCCGGTTGGCTTGACCTGACCGATCGAACCGCGTTTTTCTCCATCTGCGGGCATCAGATCCTGTCCGACATTGGCGTATGCCGTGCCGCACCGTCCGAGATAATCCAAATCCGAATATTCCTCAAACGATCCGGTCTCCTGTTTGTCTGCGTCGGTGAAGAATGGCTGATTGCCGTCGATCTCGACATAAGCAGAATCCGAGTAGGCGGGCAGATCGTCCATCGAAACCATACTGCTCGACGGCATGGGCAGTGCACAGCCGGAAAGCAGCAGGCTGAGCACGAATACAATCGGCGCAAACGCGCGGGTCAATTTTCGCATTTAACAAATACTTCCTCTGTTATTTTTTCATGCGAGGAACCGGCAAATTCGGTCTCGCTTTGCTTCGTCCATCCGGTTTCCGGAAGGGTGAAATACCGTTCGGCGGGATAGACACGATTCCAGTGATATAATATCACCTGCTGTACCCTGTTTAAGTAGGGTGCAGGATCGTGCACCTCAGCGAAGCAGTAATCGTCCTCTGCCGCCCGCTCGAGGCAATCCTCGGCGATGCAAAGCCGTACTGCCGTATCCGCTCCGAACAGCTTTGCGGTATACGGACTTATCCACAGCCTGTGCATACCGCAGTGCATAAGAATGCGCTCATTCAGCACACGATCGCGGCTCTGTCGGCGATGGTTGAAGGCCAGGCCGCCTTTATCATCCACACATAAGATCAGCTTCATAGAATCCTCCCTTCATCGGGTATCGGATGCACTGTTGACCGGCGTAACGCTGTATGTAATGCGTCCTGCCGAAATACCCTGCCGTCCGATATACGAGCACAGTGCTTCGGTCAGTCTCGGGGTTGCCTTGCTGTGATGCAGCCGCACAACTACCACGCCGGACGTGGAGGCGAAATACTGTACGGTCTGCGTATACGCTTCCGCCGCATTTTTCTCGGCATCGCCGCTGTCCAGACCGGCATCCCACAGGCGGTAGCCTGCACCGATGAGCACGCTGCGCTGTGCTTCGGTGAGCGCGTCGCTGCCGCTCTGGTTGGCGGCTATGCGGGCTGCAACACCGGTCAGCAGTGTCAGGCGTTCGTTCGCAGCGGCAAGGTCGGCCAGCATGTCTGCTCCTGTGGTTTTGCTGTCCGCCTGCAGCAGAAAGGCTGCCGTATGTCCTTCCGCTGCGATTCGGCGAACCAGATCATCATCCCATTCGGAGGTATCCGTCGGCAGGAAGAACGCCGCCTGCCTGCCTGCGTCATGCAGATTGTCCAGAACAGCCGCCGTGTTTTCGTTCGGCGCGCCGTAATAGGCAAGATACACGCGGACCGGCTTCTTCGCCGGCTTTTCCTCTACCTTCGGTATTTCGATGGTATCGTTGTCCACCGGCTTTGCCGGTGCCGGATTGGTATTCGTGTTATTGCTGCGGTCCGACCCGGAAGTGCTGCCCTTGTAGTTGTCGATCGTGTTCTCAATCACCTTGGTATGCGCCGCAATAAACGCCGAATCGCTCTGTGCCGAGCCGTCCGCGACACGCAGCACATTTTCCCCCTGCAGGGTCAGTGAAGAATAGGTAAAGCCGAACTTCGCACAGCACAGCTTGACCGGCACATAAACCGTTCCGTTCATCTCATACGCGGGTGTGGAATAGCTGTTCAGATTCTGGTCGTACACATAGCCTTCCGCAGTCGAAAAGCTGAGCGTTTCGCCGTTTGCGGAAAGATCGAGCACGCCGTCATTCTCCGAGGCTGACACGCCGAGCGTGGTAAACACACTGTACGGCACATAGGTTTCGCCGCCGAGACGCGCAGGCATGGTGCTCTCGTCGAGCGGCAGGATGGAGTCATTTATCGCTGTCAGCGTCACCGCATGCGCCGGTGCAGGCAGAAACGTCAGCAGCAGCGCGGCACACAGCACACAGCTGATGATTTTTTTGATACGCACTCACTCCTTTCAGCAATTCGTACGAACATATTATACCAAAGCGCAGCGGGTTTGTCACCCTTTCTGCCGAAAAACACCTTGCGTTGTGAGAATCGAGTGCTATAATAAAAGAGTACAAATTCTTATACAGAAAGAGTGAAGCAACCATGCTGCAGATCACAACACAGCGCACTACTACTCCTAAAGCAAAGCCGGACGAAAGCAACCTCGGCTTTGGCGTTCATTATACCGATCATATGCTGATCATTGACCACGATGAGGAAAAGGGCTGGCACGACGCCCGCATCGTACCGTATCAGCCGCTTGAGCTTGATCCGGCAGCGATGGTTTTCCATTATGCAATGGAGTCCTTTGAGGGTCTGAAGGCTTACCGCACCCCGGACGGCTCCATTCAGCTGTTCCGCCCGGACAAGAATGCACAGCGTATGATCAACACCAACCATCGTATGTGCCTGCCGAGCCTGCCGGTAGAGGATTTCGTTCAGGCTGTCAAGGCCATTGTTTCCTTCGATCAGGACTGGGTTCCGCACGCTGAGGGCACCAGCCTGTACATCCGTCCGTTTGTCATCGCTACCGAGCCGCATCTGGGCGTTCGCACCTCCCGCACCCACAAGTTCATCATCGTATGCTCTCCGGTCGGCGCATACTACTCCACCGGCATCAATCCGGTTAAGATCTTCGTCGAGGATGAGTACACTCGTGCCTGCCCGGGCGGCACCGGCTTCACCAAGTGCGGCGGCAACTACGCTGCATCCCTGATCTCTCAGGTAAAGGCACACGAGCTGGGCTACGAGCAGACCCTGTGGCTGGACGGCGTTGAGCACAAGTACGTTGAGGAAGTCGGCTCCATGAACTGCTTCTTCAAGATCGACGGCACCGTTTACACCGCTCCGACTGTTGGCACCGTTCTGCCGGGCGTTACCCGTATGAGCTGCATCGAGCTGCTCAAGCACTGGGGCATTCCGGTATCCGAGGAGCGCCTGCCGATCGCTGACGTTATGAAGGCTTCCCACGACGGCAAGCTGGAAGAGGTATTCGGCACCGGTACTGCTGCAGTTATCTCTCCGGTTGGCGAGCTGCGCTACGAGGGCGATGTTGCTCACATCAACAACGGTGAGATCGGCGAAGTTACCCATAAGCTGTACAACACCCTGACCGGCATCCAGTGGGGCAAGCTGCCGGATGAGCTGGGCTGGACTGTGAAGGTAGACTGATTTCGATTAAAAGGCGAAGCCTTTTAGCGGACGCGGTTTGCAAGCAAACCGATATTCAATAAAAAAGAGGCTGACAGCTGTGAACTGTCAGCCTCTTTTTTTACAATGCAAGCGTGTGATATGGTTCGCCGCTCAGCGTTTTCCACGTAAAAACGCCGTTTTCGAGTGTCATATAGCCATGTGCGGTATCATTTTTTGGGATGGACACTGAACCCGGGTTCAGATACAGGTTTTCCCTGCCAAACGACTCCCATGCCGGAATATGCGTATGTCCGTGCAGCAGCACATCGCCCTTACGCAGTGGCGGCGGTGTCTGGGTATTAAAGGTATGCCCGTGCGTGACATACACCAGCCGCTCCCCTGCCGACAGGACGGCATAGTCCGCGAGGATCGGGAACGCGAGTACCATCTGGTCCACCTCGGTGTCGCAGTTGCCGCGCACACATAGGATTGTATCCGCCATGCCGTTCAGCATGGCAATCACCTTCTTTGGCGCGTAATCGCGCGGCAGATCGTTTCTCGGACCGTGGTAAAGAATATCGCCGAGCAGCAGCAGACGCGCAGCCTGCTCGCGCTCGAATGCCTGCAGCAGCTGTTCGCAGTAGTATGCCGAGCCGTGAATATCGGATGCAATGAGAAATTTCATGCCGCGCCTCACCTGCCCGCCTGCTTTGGCACATCCACGATGGTGCCGCCGCCTACAACTACATCGCCGTCATACAGCACCGCCGCCTGACCGATCGCTGCGGCTCTCTGCGGCTCGTCAAACACCAGCTTGACGCGGCCGTCCTCCATCGGAGAAACCGTCACCGGCTGCTCCGGATGGCGGTAGCGAATCTTCGCCTTGATGTGGATTGGCTCGGTCAGCTCCGGAATCGAAATCCAGTTCATGTCATCTACGATCACAGTGTCCGAGAACAGCGCCGCCTCCGGTCCGACCGAAACCGTGTTCTTCTCCATATCCTTGCCGCAGACGTACACCGGCTCACCCATCGCAAGACCGAGGCCGCGTCTCTGGCCGACGGTATAGCGGACAGCACCCTTGTGCTTTCCCACCGGCTTGCCGTCCAGATCGAGGAAATCGCCTGCCGGATAGTGCTTGCCCGTGTACTGCTCCATGAACTTGACGTAATCGCCGTCCGGCACAAAGCAAATATCCTGGCTGTCGTGCTTGCGTGCGTTGCAGAAGCTGAGCTGCTCCGCCAGCTCGCGGATCTCCGGCTTGTTGCGGTCGCCCAGAGGAAATTTGGTGTGCGCAAGCTGCCGCTGCGTCATCGTGTACAGCACATAGCTCTGGTCCTTGCCCGCGTCCACGCCCTTTTTAAGCAGCCAGCGACCGGTCTGTTCGTCCTGCTCAATGCGGGCGTAGTGACCGGTGACAACGTAATACAGGCCGTGCTGCTCGGCAAAATCCAGCAGCTTGTCGAACTTCATAAAGCGGTTGCAGTCAATACAGGGATTGGGCGTGCCGCCTGCCTCATAGGTGCGGACAAACTTGCCGATGATCTTCTCCTGAAAATCCAGCGTAAAATCCAGCACCTCATACGGAATATCCAGCTGAAATGCAACCTCACTCGCGTCCTCGATATCCTTTTCCGAACAGCAGGTGCGGAAATTACATGCGCCGAGATCCTCGTTGCGGTACAGCCGCATGGTCGTGCCCATGCAGCGGAAGTCCGCCTGCCGCATCAGGTAAGCCGCGATCGAGCTGTCTACGCCGCCGCTCATCGCAATGAGTGCGGTCTTCTGTTCTGCGTTCTGCATCAATGCCGTCCTCTCTTTCGATATATTAAGTGGTAAGTATAATTTTCATCAGATAGCAAAAAACTCCGAAAACCATGTGGTTTTCAGAGTTTTTGTGGTCGAGGTGACAGGATTTGAACCTGCGGCCTCTTCGTCCCGAACGAAGCGCTCTACCAAGCTGAGCCACACCTCGAAATATTGTTATTTGATTTGAAAAAAGTGGTCGAGGTGACAGGATTTGAACCTGCGGCCTCTTCGTCCCGAACGAAGCGCTCTACCAAGCTGAGCCACACCTCGAAATCAAGCTGCCAACGCTTTTCCGTGACAGCTTTATTAGTATATCGCAGAAATCGCTTTCTGTCAACACTTTTTTGAAATTTTCCTTAAATTTTCTCGAGCAGCTTTGCCACCAGACGGCGCAGCTCTGCGCCGCGGCGCTCGGCAGTCTCGTTGACCTCAGCGCCCGAGAGCGGCTGCATAAGCACGCCCGCCGCCATATTGGTGATCATGGCAATACCGACGAGCGGCAGACCGCAGTGCGCGGCTGCAATGACCTCGAACACGGTGGACATGCCGACCGCATCCGCACCGAGCGTGCGGAACATGCGGATCTCCGCCGGTGTCTCAAACTGCGGGCCGTTTACGCCGCAGTATACACCCTGATGCAGCTTAAGACCGCAGTCCGCAGCGGCCTGCATGGCTTTTTCTCCCAGTTCGTGGCTGTACGCGAACGTCATATCCGGAAAACGAGTACCGAGTTCGGGATCATTTTTGCCGGTCAGCGGACTTTTGCCTGTCATGTTGATGTGGTCGGTGATCAGCATAAAATCACCCGCATGATAGCCGGTGTTAATGCCGCCGGAGGCATTCGTCACGACAAGCGCCTTCACCCCCAACTCTTTCAGCACATAAACAGGATATGCCACCTCGTCCGGCGCGTAGCCCTCGTAGCCGTGCAGACGGCCCTGCATGCAGATAACACGGCGTCCGGCCAGCGTGCCGCATACCATGCGTCCTGCGTGGTCAGGCGCGGTGGATACCTTGAAGTGCGGAATCTCGCCGTAAGGTACATACGTCGGGTTCTCCACCTCATCAGCCAGCGGGCCGATGCCTGAGCCGAGCACCAGTGCGATTTCGGGCACAAACGGCAGCTTTTCTTTAAGATATGCTGCAGATTCCACTACATTTGCTTTTGTCAGCATAGGTCGTCCCTCCTTACAGCCGACGCAGGATAGCGTCCGTGCGCTTCTGCGTTTCCGCCTTTACCTTTTCAATATCAATGGTCTTGAATTCACCATCGCGGTACAGCACCTCGCCGTCCACCATGGTCAGGCGAACGTCCGCGCCCTGAGCCGCATAGACCACGTTGCAGGCGGCGTCGGTCATCGGTGTAAACTGCGGTGTATCGGTGTCGATGACGCACAGGTCAGCCTTATATCCAACCGCCAGCTTGCCGCAGTCCGTGCGTCCCTGCGAAAGCGCACCGGCGCGCGTTGCCGTGTGCAGCACCTGTGCAGGCGTCAGCAGCGTAGAATCGTGATAGAAACCCTTGTAAACCACACCGAACAGGTAAATATCCTGTAGAATATTCAGGTTGTTGTTGGAGGCTGCGCCGTCTGTGCCGAGCGCGATATTGATGCCCTTCTCCAGCATTTTCGGGATGTTCGCGTAGCCGGATGCCAGCTTGAGATTGCTTGCCGGACAGCAGGCGACCGAAACATTGTGCTTCTTGAGGATATCGAAATCCTCGTCCTCCAGCCAGACGCAGTGCGCCGCCGTGGTCGGGGAATCGAAAATGCCGTGCGCCTCCATGTACGCCGCCGGCGTCAGGCCATGACGCTGCTTGCACTCCTCGTGCTCGGTCTGCGTCTCGGACAGGTGGATGTGGATACGCGCACCCGCGTCCTTCGCGTGAGCGGCTACCGCCTCGACCACCTTGGGTGTCGAGGTATACTCGCCGTGGATACACAGATCACCGATCAGACGGCCGCCCAGCTCGCCGTTCCACTCGTTCAGCAGGCGCAGATTGTCCTTGTAGGCGGCAAGGCTCTCGTAGTCGCTGTCGTCAAATACGGTCAGACCGCGGCTGAGGTTGCACTTGATGCCGCTCTCGCGTATCGCGGGCATCATGCCGTCAAAGAAGAAATACATATCCGAGAATGAAACCGTACCGCTCGCCAGCATTTCCGCGATGGAAAGCTGCGTGCCGTAGTACGCCGCCTCGTCGTCGATCTTGTCCTCAAACGGAAATACCTTCTCACCCAGCCAGCGCTGCAGCGGCAGATTTTCCGCGTAGCCGCGCAGCAGCGTCATCGGCGCGTGGCTGTGGACATTGTAGAAGCCGCTCATCAGCAGACGGTGTCTGCCATCGTAGCGTTCGCCGTAGTCCTCCTGCGGCTCGGTGTCACCGATATAGGCGATCTTGCCGTCCTTCACGCCGACGTACTGCCCGCGTTTGAGCGCAAAATTCTCATCCAACAGATCAATGTTGCAAAAAAGCATGGTATTCTCCTTTTCTCTTTACAGAACATGGTAATGCGGGATAATATCCTCGTATTCGCCGTCCTTGTTCAAAAATCCGCCCGGAATCACACCAAGCTGTGTGAATCCCAGCTTTTTGTACAGCGCAAGTGCGCCCTTGTTGCTCTTGACGACTGCGTTGAACTGCAGCACGCGGAATCCGCACGTTTTCCCCTGTGCAATGCAGTGCTTTACCAGTTTTTCACCGATATGCTGTCCGCGCACGGTCTTTTTGACGGCGTAGCTGGCGTTGCAGATATGACCGCAGCGGCCCACATTGTTCGGGTGCAGAATATACAGACCGACCAGCTCGCCGGTTGCCGCGTCGTACGCTACGCCGGTATAGGTCTGCTCAGTGAAAAAGGCATGACCGGTCACCTCGTCCAGCTTTTCCATCTGCGGAAAGGCTTTACCGTCCTCAACGACCTCGTTCCAAATTTCTGCTGCCTGTGCAGCATCACGCTGCTCGTACTGCCGAATTTCGATCTGCATGGTATCTCATCCCTTGGGTTTTCTCTTATTATAGCATAGTGCAGGAGAAAAGAAAACTGTCGCATCGGCTGCAAACCGAGGAAACGCGCTGACGCCGCGCGGGCGCACAGTGTGCGCCCATTTCTCTACCTCTACGCAACGTCAGATACCTTACTGCTACACATGCGGGTTACTCTCCGCAAGCGCGGCATGCATGACAGTGTCGCGCAACTTGCTGGCCTGGAGAATATTCTGCACAGCATTTGTGAATTATCTGCGACTTGCCGAACGATACCCCATTGCGTTCTCTCCCCTCTCAACTTTTCACTCCTCACTCTTTCTTAAGGCAACACCGCACAATTAAAGCGGCGGTGCTTTGCGGAAATTTTGTGTCCTGACTTTGGCTTCGGTTCCTTGCGCGAGTTCCGTCCGCGCTGCCGAAGTTTCACGGTAATACATCAAGTATTACCGCAAATCTGTGCCTCGTCAGTACGCAAAATTTACTCGCAAATCACTCTTGTTCAATTATGCGGTATTGCCTTAAAACGCCGAATACTTCAAAATGTCTTTTCGCATTCGCGCGATAATCCGCTTTTCCAGCCTTGAAATATAGCTTTGCGAGATGCCCAGCAAATCCGCGACCTCCTTCTGCGTCAGCGCCTTCGGCGTGCCGATGCCGAACCGCAGCGAGATGATTTGCCGCTCTCTCGGCGGCAGATGACCCAGTGCACGATGCAGCAGCATTTTGTCCACATCATCCTCGAGCGGCCGCATGACGCTGTCCGGCTCGGTGCCGAGAATATCACTCAGCAGCAGCTCGTTGCCATCCCAGTCCGAGGACAGCGGCTCGTCGATGGAAACCTCGCTCCGCCGTCCGGCAATCTTGCGCAGATGCATGAGGATCTCGTTTTCGATACACCGCGATGCATATGTCGCCAGCTTGACGTTTTTGTCGCTCCGGTAGGTGCTCACCGCCTTGATGAGTCCGATCGTTCCAATAGAAATTAAATCTTCTGTTCCCACACCGCTCGACTCAAACTTGCGCGCCAGAAACACCACTAGCCGCAGATTGTGCTCGATAAGACAGTTGCGCGCCGCAACATCGCCGCCGCTGTTCGCCTCCACGGCAGCGGCCTCCTCCTCCGGAGACAACGGCGGCGGCAGAACATCGCTGCCGCCGATATAATGTACGCCTTGCACTCGAAACCGCCGCAAAACCATCTTTAACCACTGCAGAAATTTCATTTTACTCTCCCTTTCACACCCCGATAAGTCCCTCGTACGCGCCCTGTCCGATGGAGACCGCACTGACCGCACACACACAGTCGAGTGCCGTGCCGTCCGCTCTCAGCACGCTGTCCGGCCGGAAATACAGCAGCAGACCGCCATCCGTGCCGACCGCGTGAAACGGCAGCAGACCGCAGCGTGCAGCCAGATTTTCCGGCAGAGCCGTCAGCTGCGCGGACGCACTGCCGAACGGCAGTTTCGTGTCCAGCAGGCTCTCGGCGGCCTTGCGCTCGAGCACCACGACCGGCTTTCCGGAAACCGGTTCGGTCAGGTCGTTGCCTGTGTCGTGCAGCACGCGCACGGCTGTCTGCCGATTGCCGAACCGGATGGTCAGCGTTTCCGTTTCGCGGTGCAGCGCGCCGTGCTTCGCGTCTCCGCGCAGGAGTATCCCGCTTGCCGCATAGCCGACAGCTGCCGCCAGCACGAGCACCTGTATCGGCACCGCAAAGTAGTACCCGCACGAGAGCAGCAGCCTCCTGCCGCTTGCGGCACTCAGCGCCGCCGCCAGTCCGGCGAACGAGGCCGCGACCACGCCGTACAGTGCACACAGCCGCGCAAGGTGCCGCTCTCTGCCGAAAGCGACCATGCACAGGCCCAGTCCTGCAAGCAGTCGCAGCGGCGCGAGTGTCAGCACCGGCCAGACCGCACCCAGAACGGCATAGCCGCCGCCGAGTGCTGCTGAGAAAATCAGCCGCATTTTCCGCACCTGCACGCCGCCTAAGCGAGCCGCCGCAAGCAGTGTTGCACCATCCATCAGCGCGTTGACGGCAAACAGCACATCCAGATAGACGACCATACCGCACCTCCCGAACAAGATTCAGTATAGCACGGACAACGTGCGCGTTTTGCCGAATAAAGAGCGTAAAATGCCCGAAGCCGCTCTACCATAAGGTAAGAACAGCTTCAGGCAAAGAGTAGTATGTAAGTACGATGTGGTCGAAATGAGAAAGGATATAAAAAAAACAGCAAGAGTCCTGCACCTTTTATCGGTATCAGCCCCCTTGCTGTGTCTTTATCATACTGCAAAATCGGCAGCTTGTCACCTGTCGTTTTTTGCAAAATTCCCAGTAACTCTATCGGTTATTTTTGGAGTGCATACTGTGTCAGCAGCTTTGCCGCGTCCTCTACATCGGAAACCGCACACAGCTCGCTCGGAGAATGGATATAGCGAGTCGGGATGGAGACCGCGCCTGCCCGCACGCCCGCGCGCGCCTTCTGCAGCGCCGACGTATCCGTGCCGCCGCACAGCAGGATTTCGCGCTGCGCGGATACACCGCAGTCTTTCGCCGCCTGCTCGAGCGCATCTACAACCGCCGGTGTGCAGATAACCGAGCGATCCATCACCTTGACTGCCGGTCCCTTGCCCAGCTCGACCGCCATCGCGGACTTCATCTCCGGCAGGTCGCCGGTATCGGTCACATCCACTGCGATAGCCGCATCCGGCTCAACTGCGAACGCTGCCGCGCCTGCGCCGCGCAGGCCAACCTCCTCCTGTGCCGTAAACACGAAGTACAGGTCGTTCTCGATTTCCTTATCTGCCAGCTGCTCCATCATCAGCAGGAGCGTCACACAGCCGATACGGTTGTCCAGATACGGACCGCACAGCACGCCGTTCTGCTCGAACCGTGGTGCTTCGTACACGGCAAAATCGCCGATCTGCACCAGCTTGCGCGCTTCCTCGGCGTTTTTTGCACCGATGTCGATGAACAGATTATCCAGCGTCAAATCCTTGAGCGGCGTCTTTTCCTCGTACGAGATCACGCCGCGCGTGCCGTTGGCAAACTTCACCTGAATATTCAGCAGGTCACCGACATACAGGCCGCCGATCTGCGAAAAACGGATGAAGCCCTTGTCCTCAATATAGGTGGCAACCACGCCGATGGAGTCCATATGCGCGGCAAACAGCAGCTTTTTGCCGTTCTTTGCACCCTTTTTACGGCAGATAAGATTGCCGAGCGCATCCGTCGTCACGTCGTCGATATACGCGCCTGCAATCTCCGCGATGGTTTCGCGAACCGCATCCTCACGGCCGGAAGGGCCGAATGCACCCGCGACCGTGTTCCATAAATCAAAAATCTTGCTCATTCGTCGTTCCCTCCGAGTTCTTCCAGAAATGCGCGTGCGGCGGAAAGCACCGCCTCGCAGTCGGCTACTGCCGCCACCGAGGACGGCGAGTGAATATAGCGTACCGGAGCCGCGGCCGCGCACACGCGCACGCCCGCACGGCTCTTGTGGATACGGCCTGCGTCCGTGCCGCCAGCTACGCGCGTTTTCGTCTGCCAGCGGATGCCGCGCTTGTCGCAGGCATTGCGCATAAGTTCAAACAGCTCCGCATCGTAGATAGTCGCGCCATCCATGAACGGCAGAACAACACCGCCGCGTACACGGCAAACAGCTTTGCCGCCTTCCACCTCTGCGAGATCAGCGGCTGTCGTGCCCTCGAGCACCATTGCAAATCCCGGGTCGAGCGCATACGCCATGCTTGCCGCACCGCGCAGACCGACTTCCTCCTGCACAGTAAAGCAGAACCAGGTGTCGATCGGCGGCTCGTCCTCGATGAGCTTGAGGAGCGCAGCACAGCCGACGCGGTCATCAATCGCCTTGGCCTTGATAAGACCGTCGCCGAACTCGACAACCGCCGAGTCGAACACGCCGTAATCGCCAAGCGAAACCTTGTCCTCGGCGGCAGCTTTGCTCGCTGCACCGATGTCGATATACAAATCCTTGGTCTTGGGCATGGTGCGGCGCTCTGCTGCGGTCGTCAAATGAACTGCCTTGATGCCGATCACGCCCTGCACATCACCGAAGCGAACCGGTCGGCCGATGACAACACGCGGGTCCACACCGCCGACAAAGCCGAACTTCAGCATGCCGTCGTCCGTAATCTGCTTGATGATAACGCCGACCTCGTCCATGTGTGCGCACACAACGACCGGACGCTCGAGCGCCTTTTTGCCCTTTCGGAACACCATAATGTTGCCGATGGCATCGGTCTTTATCTCGTCCGCGAACGGCTTTACCTTCTCGAGCACAAACTCGCGCACCGCATCCTCACAGCCGGACGGCCCCGGCAGCGCGCACAGCTGCTTCATCAGTTCGATCATGCGCCCACCTCCCCGTCAAATTCGCGCAGGAATTCTGCCATCAGGTCAGCGACTGCCTGCACATCAGACAGCTCCACAACCTCGACCGGCGTATGCATGTATTTTTCCGGAATGGACAGCAGACCCATTGCGATACCGCGGCCGACGATCTGCATCGTCCACGCATTCGTGCCGGTGTTGCCCTCCATGATTTCAAGCGTATAGTCGATGTCGTTCGCCTTGGCGGTCTTGATGAGCGCCTTGGTAAAGCCGCGATGCAGGTTCGGTCCCATGCCGACTGCCACGCCGCTGCCGAGGTCGAACACACCGTCCGACGGACCGTCCGGCGTTCTGCCGTGGGTCACATCCACCGCGATGGCGTACCCCGGCTGAACCGTAAACGCGCCGGTCTGTGCACCCAGCTCGGTGACTTCCTCCTGCGTGCTGATGAGCACCGTAACATTGCATTTCAGCTTGTCCTTTGCCGCGTGCAGCTTCTCCATCGCCAGCAGGATGGCGGCAACGCCCGCTCGGTCGTCCAGGCACTTGCTGCAAAGCTGACCGCCAGCCAGCTTAATCGGCTGCTGCGCGAACACGATGGGCGTGCCCACGCGAATGCGGCTTTTGGCATCGAGCAGACCGGTATCAATCGCCATCTGGTCGATGGGGACGGCCTTGTTCTGCTCACCTGCTTTGAGCAGGTGCGGCGGCATGCAGGATACCACGCCGTACAGCGGCTCGTCCGCGAGAATGGTCACCTCGCCGCCGAGCAGCATGCGCGGGTCCACACCGCCGACCGGCGCGAACCGCAGAAAGCCGCCGTCCAGCACCTCGGTAACAAGAAAGCCGATCTGGTCGAGATGCGCGTCCAGAAGGACGGTTTTCGCGCCCTCTTTACCGCAGGACAAGCTGCCGATCACGTTGCCGTTCTTATCCGCGTCCACGGTGTCGCAGTACGGCCGGAACAGCTCCGCGACGGCCTTTGCCGCCTGCATTTCAAAGCCGCTGACCGCCGGCAGTGCACACAGCGTCCGCAGCGTTTGTTCTAACTGCAAGGAAATTCCTCCTTTTTCGTCTTTTATCGTACAAGGTTTATTATAACCGTTTCTTTCCATGGTTACAAGATAAAAGGCGCTCCTGAGAGCGCCTTTTGCTTTATGAAATCTGTTCTCCGGTCGGCAGATACAGCGCGTTCACCGCGTCCGTTTTGCCGTTCGGATAGGAATCTACCACGCGGAGACAACCGTTTTCAAAGCTGAGCCGATAATAAATGTCGATCGTGTCCTCGATTTTGATCGTACCCAGCGTTGCGCCGAAGCGGTCAAAGCAGGTAATCGTGTGCTCATCTGTCGGGAGCGCGTACACGCCTGCGCCGTCGGTCGCCAGCAGACCCGGACGTCCGCCGTTCAGAATCGGCTTTACACGGAACAGAACCTTGTTCGTGCCGTCCGCGTCACAGCGGATGTACTCATATTCGGTATTGCTGAGCCAATGGCTGTAAATGTTCTGACCGACCTCATCGAACGCATTCTGATAGGTCTTTGTCAGCTTTCTGCCCTTAAAGTTGTACAGCGCATAGTAGCCTGTATTCTCGGAGTAGATGTAGGTATCACTGTACTGATTGAGATACAGACCGCCCGAGCTGGATGCAATGCGCTTGCCGCCTGCGATAATGGCAGCCGAATTATTGCCCCACACAGTAAAGCGGTCTCCCGCACCATCACGAATCTCCATCTTGCTGCGGTCAAACGCAAAATTCATGCTCCACAGGGTCTTGCCGGTGGTGTCGATGGCACGAATAGTCTTGCCATCCACGTTGACAACCGCCTTGCCGTCCTTGAAGTTGGTCATGCGGTCATAAGTCGCCGTGCTCTTAGTGCCGTCAGCCAGCGCAATGTAGTCCTTACCGTAAGTCACCTTGGTGATGTCCATCGGACACAGCCAGCCTGCCTGCTCGCCGTCTGCGACAAGAATGCGGTAATCCTCCAGTTTTTCGCCGGTTTTGAGGTTCACCACGTCATATTTCGTGCCGTTTTCCATCGTCACACCGGCCCATACACCGAGCATAGTAACATTCTCGAAGGTGCCCTTGGTATCCTTATAATCGGTCAGCAGCTTTTTGCCCTTTGCGTTCTCGATGTGCATCTGCGACCGTGCACCGGCACCGCCCTCATCGTCCATGACAACGGCGTACTCTGCCGCAGTCTCGCCGCTCGGCACCTCGGCATACTTGGTATCATACAGGCGCAGCATGGTCGCAATGGACTGCTCGTGCGTATAGCTGTTATTCGGTGCAAAACGATTGCCGCTGACGCCGTTCATCACGCCGCTGTTGTACGCCCAGTACACATCGCTGCGTGCCCATGCCTGAATGTCCGCGCCGTCCGCGAAAATGTGCGGCATACGGTCCTTCACGCTGTCCTTGGCATTCTTGCGCAGATTGCCCAGACGGTGCAGCATGCTTGCCGCCTGCTGACGGGTCAGCTGCTGCTGCGGTGCAAATTTGCCATTGCCAACGCCGTTTACCACGCCCAGAGACGCACAGAGCAGCACATCCTCGTCCTTGGTATCCGAGAAGGAAACCGCGGTTTTCTCGACGGATTTTACGTTTCCGCTCTTCTCCCAGGTGCGATAAACCGCTGCCGCCAGCGCACAGAAATCCGCACGGGTGATGCTCTGCGTGTACGCCTGATCGACCTGCTCCGGCACAATGCCCGCGTTCCGCGCGGTATCCACCGCCGACTTCGCCCAACTGCTCGGCGCTTCCGCTGCCGCAGCTGCCGTTACAAGCATAGCCGCAGATAAAATCGCTGCAATCGTTCGTTTCATAGAAAATCCTCCTTTTAATTCAGCGGTCAATGATGTATTTTCTTTGTTCCCGGTATCGCGCGCTGTTTTCTGATCGCTGCATTGTATTTGACGTTGGTATCTGCAAAAGGTTCCCAGATTTATCGGGTAATGTCAAAAAAATCATTGACGGTGCAGGTCTGCAGAATACCGTCCGGCGTGTAGCATTCATCCCGCAGGACGCGCTGCTGCTCGTCATACCATATTTTCTCGGTTACGCCATCCTCGCTGACGCAGACTGCGGTGTGCTCGGCGTCGTCATACGTCCACTCGTTGTTCTGCATCATTTCGTAATTCGGATCATGCACATTGTTTTCCATGCGCAGTATGGAACCGCGTGCATCCTTCACCGTGATCCATGTACCGGTCAGCACACCCTCAAAAACCGTACGGGTTCTGGTCGTTTCTCCGGTTTTGGGATTGTATTCCGACACTGTCTGTGACTGCATGTTGCCTGCCGTGTCGTAACTCCGCTTCAGATACGGTTCTTTCTCGTCTCCGCGATAGGTGTAAGTCTCTATTCCGTCCTCATCCTCCGTGCGAACGATACGACCCTGCTCGTCATACTCTGTGTAAGAAACCGTTTTCACACCGCAGGTTGTGGAATACCATGTCATTTTGCTGCCGTTGTAAACCTTGCGTTCACTGGAACTCACACCGAACGGACGCTTGCAATTCAGCGACCAGATCTCGCGGTTCTGCGCATCGTAGCCGGTGATCTTGAGATAGGACCATTCCTTCTCATCCGGTATCACGCGCGTTATCTTTTGCTGTTCAATCCGAGCAGCAGGCTGCATATACGCCAGAAGTGTCCAGTTTTCCGCTGTCGGACGGACATACCGCAGTCCGTTCAGCGATAAGCCGCCGAAAACAGCACCGCAGCAGACCGCAGTGCTCGCCGCCAGCATTCCGGCTCGTTTAAGAATGTTCAGCTTCACCCAAACACCTCCTCAGCGGGTGACATCGGTGTATGTTGTTGTAATCTCACGCGAAAAACCATCCTCCGAAAAGCTATATGCATTTTTTATCCAGCGTCCCTGCTCGTCATACCAGTATTTCTCGGTCGTGCCCTCCGCCTCGTCCACACAGGTGGCCGTGCGCGCGGCATCGTCATACGTCCACTGATAGTCACAGGTTCTCATCTGTCCGCCCGCGCTGACATGCACTTGCTTTACGATGTTGCCATGCGAATCCAGTATGCAGTACTGCGAGGCAAGATAGGTACCATCGTCTTCGTATATGTCCATATTGGTGACGGTACTGCCTGTTTGCGGGTCGGTTTCGGTGATCTTGCGGCCGGTCAACGCGCCCTGCGCGTTGTGCGTTTCCTCCAGATACGTTTCAGTCGCATCGCCGCGGTAGTAATACGTCGATATGCCGCCATAGTCGGTTTCCATACGGATAAGCCGTCCCTGTTCATCATACTGGCAAACCGAGTCCGCTTTTCCGCCCTGACCGAAGAAATACCGCGCCGATGTATTGCCGATGTACACATCACGGCTGCTGCCGACCGATGCCAGCTTGCCGAATGTCGTGCGCGACCAAATCTCGCGGTTCTGTGCATCGTATCCGGTGACAGTGTAGGTCGGGTCGCCCTCACCGAAGTCCATAACGCACTGCTCGATGCGTTCCGCCGGTTCGACCCACGGCAGCAGCCACCAGTTATCTGTCGTTGGCCTCATGTAGCGTAAGCCATTCACCGCCAGCGCCCCGAAAACACCGGCTGTACAGGCGGCAGTTGCCGCCGTCAACATTCCCACACGTTTCAACAGATCTTTTTTCATTATGATCCCGCCCTTCTCTATCCGATTGTCCTGCCTGTCTTATTGATTTCAGTATAGCATAAATTTTTCCGGAAGGATATATCTCTTTATATTTTGAAACAGAAATGTATCATGCAGCGGCAAAATCGTTTGTCCGCGCCTGGTTGTCGGTGATGCGAGAGCGCACTGTACTCCCCTACGATTGCGCGTGTGCAGATGAACTTACAGGCGGTACGCCGAGGTCGGCGCACCCTACGGCAAAGTCTAACATCAAACATAATTCGCAGGTGCCGTCCGCAGCCACCAGACCAACGAGTTGCGCAACACGGGTATGTTGCGCCTGCATAGAGTAAACCGCATGTATAGCAGTAATGTATCTGTCATTGCGAATAGGTTGAGAAAGACACGGAAGTAAAAATCCCTCTGCTGTTCTCCTTTTCGAAGCGGTCGCCGGTCTCTGGTCTGCGCCAGACCAACAAATAAAGGGAAACGGGAGTTAAGAGGGTAGAAACCGTAGGTGTCTGCCCTCTTGCCCACCGCCGTGGGTACGGCGAACTCCTGCGCTCCGCAGAGCGCAACTCTCCGCTTGATTAAAGCGCAAAAAAATCCCGCAGAGAAAACCTCTGCGGGATTTATTATGCTATTTCAGCAAGCGCTTTGCGCGATCTTACGCCTCGGGAGCGTACAGATCCTGCAGGCGCTTCAGGTGAGCGTAACGCTTGGTAGACTCTACCTCGGAACGCTCGAACAGGCCCTCTGCACGATCCGGGAATGCACGGGTCAGTGCGGAGTAACGAGCCTCGTTCATCATGAACTTGCGGTAATCCTCGGTCTTGGGCTCCTTGGACTCCAGAATGAACGGGTTCTTGCCCTCGTCAGCCAGCTGCGGGTTGAAGCGGAACAGGTTCCAGTAACCGCAGTCAACAGCCTTCTTCATCTCAGCCTGGCAGTTGGTCATGCCGCCCTTGATGGAGTGCATCTCACACGGAGCATAGCCGATTACCAGCGACGGGCCCGGATAAGCCTCAGCCTCAGCGATGGCCTTCAGGGTCTGAGCCGGGTTAGCGCCCATAGCTACCTGTGCAACGTAAACGTAGCCGTAGCTCATAGCGATCTCAGCAAGGCTCTTCTTCTTGGTGGTCTTACCGGAAGCTGCGAACTGTGCAACAGCGCCGATGTTGGTAGCCTTGGAAGCCTGTCCACCGGTGTTGGAGTAAACCTCGGTATCGAATACCATAACGTTTACGTCCTTGCCGGATGCCAGAACGTGATCCAGACCGCCGAAGCCGATATCGTATGCCCAGCCGTCGCCGCCGAAGATCCAAACAGACTTCTTAGCGAGGTATTCCTTGTGAGCCAGAACATCCTTGCAGTCCGGGCAGCCTGCTGCTGCGCCCTTTTCGAGCTCTGCAACCAGTGCCTTTGCCGGCTCAGCGTTAGCAGCGCCGTTGTCCTTGGTATCCATGAAGGTGTTGACAGCATTCTTGAAGTCGTCGGTAGCGTTCTCAGAGCCAGCCATAACCTCGAGCTTGGAGATCAGGCGCTCACGGAGAGCTTCCTGACCATAGTACATGCCAAGGCCGTGCTCTGCGTTATCCTCGAACAGGGAGTTAGCCCATGCCGGACCGTGGCCGTTTGCATCAACGGTGTACGGGGAGGTAGCAGCCGGACCGCCCCAGATAGAAGAACAGCCGGTAGCGTTGGAGATGTACATGCGGTCGCCGCAAACCTGAGTGATCAGGCGGGCGTAAGAGGTCTCTGCACAGCCTGCGCAGGAACCGGAGAACTCAAGCAGCGGCTTCTTGAACTGCGAATCCTTTACGGAGTTCGTGGAGATCATGTCGGCCTTCTCGGAAACCTTTGCTACGCAGTAATCAAATGCATCCTGCTGGGCAGCCTCGTCAGCCTGCGGAACCATAGTCAGGGACTTGGTCGGGCAAACGCCGATACATACGCCGCAGCCCATGCAGTCGAGCGGAGATACAGCCATGGTGTACTTGTAAACGCCCTTGCCCTTGCCTGCCTTGATGTCAACCAGCTTGGTGGAAGCCGGTGCTGCAGCAGCCTCTTCCTCAGTCAGAGCGAACGGACGGATGGTAGCGTGCGGGCAAACGTAAGCACACTGGTTACACTGAACACAGGTAGCCTCGTTCCACTGCGGAACGGTAACTGCTACGCCGCGCTTCTCGTAAGCAGCTGCGCCGTGCTCGAAGGAGCCGTCAACATGCTCGCCTGCGAATGCGGATACCGGCAGGGAGTCGCCGTCCATGCGGCCGATCGGCTCCATAACGTCCTTGACCATCTTGACAACTTCCGGACGGCCCTGCAGATCGCGGGTATCAGCCTCGTCCTGTGCGTCAGCCCAGTCAGCCGGTACGTCGATCTTCTTGAATGCGGTAGCGCCGATGTCGATAGCCTTGTGGTTCATATCAACGATGTCCTGGCCCTTCTTCAGGTAGGACTTGGTAGCAGCGTCCTTCATGAACTGGATAGCCTGCTCGCTCGGCATTACCTTAGCTAGTGCGAAGAATGCAGACTGCAGAATGGTGTTGGTGCGCTTGCCCATGCCGATCTCGATAGCGAGGTCGATTGCGTTGATGGTGTAAAGCTGAACGTCGTTCTTAGCAATGTAGCGCTTCTCGGAAGCTGCCAGATGCTTGCTCAGCTCTTCCGGAGACCACTGGCAGTTGATGAGGAATACGCCGCCCGGCTTAACGTCACGCACGATCGGGAAGTGCTTGGTGATGTAGGACGGGTTGTGGCATGCTACGAAGTCAGCCTTGTTGATGTAGTAAGGAGAACGGATCGGCTTGTCGCCAAAACGCAGATGCGAAACGGTTACGCCGCCGGTCTTCTTGGAGTCGTACTGGAAGTAAGCCTGTACGAACTTGTCGGTGTGGTCGCCGATGATCTTGATGGAGTTCTTGTTCGCACCAACGGTACCGTCGCCGCCGAGACCCCAGAACTTGCACTCGGTCGTGCCTTCTGCTGCGGTGTTCGGTGCCGGCTTCTCCTCGAGGGAGAGGTAGGTAACGTCGTCGTTGATGCCCAGGGTGAACATCTTCTTCGGCTCTGCCTTAGCCAGCTCCTCGTATACAGCGAATACGGAGGACGGGGGCGTATCCTTGGAACCCAGACCGTAACGGCCGCCGGTTACTACCTTATCGGTGATGCCTGCATCAGCCAGAGCGGTAACAACGTCCATGTAAAGCGGCTCGCCCTGGGAGCCCGGCTCCTTGGTGCGGTCGAGGACTGCGATCTTCTTAGCGGTCTCCGGGATAGCTGCGATCAGCTTGTCAGCACGGAACGGACGGTACAGACGAACCTTAACCAGGCCGACCTTCTCGCCGTGTGCGTTCAGGTAATCGATAACTTCCTCTGCAACGTCGCAGATGGAGCCCATAGCGATGATAACGCGGTCAGCGTCAGCAGCGCCGTAGTAGTTGAACAGCTGGTAGTTGGTGCCGAGCTTGGCATTTACCTTGCCCATGTACTCCTCAACGATGCCCGGAACAGCTTCATAGAACTTGTTGGAAGCCTCGCGGTGCTGGAAGAATACGTCGCCGTTCTCGTGAGAGCCGCGCATCATAGCGTGCTCCGGGTTCAGTGCGCGCTTGCGGAATGCTTCAACAGCATCCATGTCGCACATTTCCTTCAGATCCTCGTAATCCCAAACCTGAATCTTCTGGATCTCGTGGGAGGTACGGAAGCCGTCGAAGAAGTTGATGAACGGAACGCGGGACTTGATGGTAGCCAGATGTGCTACTGCAGAAAGGTCCATAACCTCCTGCGGGTTGGTCTCAGCCAGCATAGCGAAACCGGTCTGGCGGCAAGCCATAACGTCGGAATGGTCACCGAAGATGTTCAGTGCATGAGATGCAACGGTACGAGCGGAAACGTGGAATACGCACGGAAGCAGCTCGCCTGCGATCTTGTACATATTCGGGATCATCAGCAGAAGACCCTGAGAAGCGGTGTAGGTGGTGGTCAGCGCACCTGCTGCCAGAGAACCGTGTACGGTACCCGCCGCACCTGCCTCGGACTGCATTTCGATTACCTTAACGGTAGTACCGAAAATGTTCTTCTGACCTGCGGCAGCCCACTGGTCAACGCTGTCTGCCATGGGGCTGGACGGGGTGATCGGATAGATACCCGCAACTTCGGTAAACGCGTACGATACGTGCGCGGCCGCAGTGTTGCCGTCCATGGACTTCATCTTTCTTGCCATGTTGATGTCCTCCTATAAAAAATTATAATTCTCAATCGGAATTAAAAGCCCTCGTTTTGGTGTATTTTAACCTAAACTAAGCCTTACCTGCCCCTTCATTGTAGCACTCACGCACAAAGTTGTAAACAGTAAATGTACTATTTTCCGCACTATTTTTCAAATTTTGATAAGCTGTTTCGTATTATGAAACGTATGCAAACTTTTTATCATGGAATTTCTGTGTTTTTTCCGTGTTTTTTATTGCGTAATCTGATGACACATAGTATAGTATTAGATGTATAGTTATCTGGTTATGTCATACGTATCGGAGGGATCGGCATGGTATCTCGCGTATTCTCCGCAGGACTGAGCGGCATTGACGGCTACATTGTCACCGTCGAGTGCTTCCTCTCCGGCGGACTTCCCCGGCTGGATGTCGTCGGTCTGCCGACCGGCGCGGTATCCGAAGCCGGAGAGCGCGTCCGTGCCGCCGCAAAGGCCTGTGCCTTTGACTGGCCCGTATCCCGACTGACCGTCAACCTCGCACCTGCCGACACCAAAAAGGCAGGAACAGCATACGATCTGCCCCTTCTGCTTTCCATTCTGGCGGCAGCGGGCGAGATCGACGCACCGCCCGACAACGCTCTCTTCTTCGGAGAGCTTTCCCTCACCGGAGAGCTGCGGCCTGTCTGCGGTGCGCTTTCCATGGCGCTTGCCGCGCGTGATGCCGGTTTCAAAACCGTGTTCGTTCCCGCGATGAATGCCGCTGAAGCATCCTATGCTTCCGGTGTGACGGTGTTTCCGATCCGTACATTAAATGAGCTTCTCGGACATTTGAACGGCAGAAAGCCGCTCACGCCGTGTGCTCCTCCGCCCAGGCCCGAACCGCAGGACAATGCGCTGGATTTTGCGCATGTGCTCGGTCAGCACGCGGTCAAACGCGCGCTTGAGATCGCGGCTGCAGGCGGACACAACGTGCTTCTTTCCGGACCGCCCGGTTCGGGCAAGAGCATGGCTGCAAAACGCTTTTCCACCATCCTGCCGCCGCTGTCCGACAGCGAACGGCTGGAGGTTATCCGTGTCTGGTCCGCCATTGGCAGAGGGCAGGAGGCGGTCGAGCGTGCCGAACGGCCGTTCCGTGCACCGCACCATAATTCCTCGGCCAACGCGATGGCAGGCGGTTCGGGTGCCGCAGGCCGGCTGCCCGTCCCCGGCGAGATCACGCTCGCGCACCGCGGTGTCCTGTTTCTGGATGAATTTCCGGAATTCCGCCGCGATGTGCTCGAAACCCTGCGCCAGCCGCTTGAGGACGGCAGAGTTACCATCTCGCGTGTTGCCGGTCAGGTGACGTATCCGGCACGGTTTCAGCTCATTGCCGCGATGAATCCCTGCAAATGCGGCTGGTACGGCACGGAACGCTGCACCTGCACCAAGGCCGCCGTTCAGCAGTATCTGCACCGTCTGTCCGGTCCGCTGCTCGACCGAATCGACCTGCAGGTTGCTGTGCAGCCGGTTGAATACGCCGCGCTTGCCGCACGAGGTCAGGCCAGTGAGGAACACTCCGCCGACATTCGTGCCCGTGTGCTCGCCGCGCGCGAGCGGCAGTATGCCCGACAGGGCTCTGACGTGTGCAACGCCGCGATTCCGCCGCCGCAGCTTGCCGAGCACTGCCCGCTGAGCGCGGATGCGTCTCGTATGTTTGCGGCCGCATTTCATCGACTGGGGTTGACCGCTCGTGCGCATGACCGCGTACTGCGTGTTGCCCGCACGATCGCCGATCTAGCCGACAGCAATGTCATCGAGGCTGAGCATCTCGCCGAGGCTCTGCAGTACCGTTCACTCGACAGGGCCGCAGGTTCTTGACAGCTTGTGGAAAAGTCTGTGGACGATGTGTATAAATTTACAATTACTGTAACTTCGTCTAAATTCGACCATTTCGTTTTATTTAAGGCAATACCGCATAATTGAACAAGAGTGATTTGCGAGTAAATTTTGCGTACCGACGAGGCGCAGTTTCACGGTAATACTTGATGTATTACCGTGAAACTGCAACAAAGTCAGGGCACAAAATTTCCGCAAAGCACCGCCGCTTTAATTGTGCGGTGTTGCCTTAACATACTGGTTTGTTTTATCAGCAAGCCAACAACCAGTCAGGAGGAAAAATTCAATGTCTCATCCTATCGCTCGCCGTGCCGGTATGCTTGCGCTGACTGCCGCAATGCTCATGCCAAGCGCGGGAGCATTATCCGATGTGTCCAGCTGGGCGCAGGAAGGCGTTGCCGCTGCGCAGAATGCCGGTCTGGCACCTTCGTCCCTGGCCAACAGTGCCGCTTCCGGCTCTATCACCCGCGCAGAGTTCTGTGCCGTTGCGCTGAACGCCTACAAGGCTGTCAGCGGCAAGGCTGTCTATGTTTCGGGCAAAAAGCCGTTCGAGGACTGCTCGGACCCCAATGTCACCGCAGCTTACCTGCTCGGCATTGTAAACGGCCGCACCAACGGCAACTTTGATCCGGATGCCAAGATCAGCCGTGAGGAAATGTGCACCATACTCGACAACATCCTCACCGCTGCCGATATCGAAGCAACCGAGATCGCAGGTGATGCCTGCATCGAGGATTACCCCGATGTAAGCATGATCAGCGATTACGCAATGCAGCCGGTCGTTACCATGGTCGATCATTCGGTCATCAACGGCATCACCGATACCAGCACGGACACCACCATTCTGGCTCCGTCCGGCACCACCACCCGTGAGCAGGCGCTGATCATGGCAAACCGTTTCTGCACCGCCTTCAAGCCGGATAAGACGCCGATCGCAGCGGTTGACGGCTCCGCTAACCTGCCGACCACCGCCGGTTCTTCCACCTCTGCCGCAACCACCATCACCGGTCTGCCGAAGACCGAGGCCGAGAAGATGACCTACGTTTACGGCGCAGGCAACAGCAAGTACCAGTCCGCAGCTGAGGCTGAGGCTCACATGGTAGAGATCGTGGTTCCGGTATGGCATCTGCAGTCCGACGGCACCAAGGTGGCCTCCAAGGCTTACCTGCAGGTAAACGCTTCGCTGGCTTCCATCTATCAGGCAATCTTTGAGGAGATCTTCAACGGCTCCGAGAAGTTCCCGATCTATGATGTAGGCTGCTACTCGTGGCGCACCGGCGAGCACTCGCAGGGCACCGCAGTTGATATCAACCCGGACGAGAACATGGAAGCTACCATCAACTCGGACGGTTCCCTGTCTCCGACCTGCGGCACCCACTGGACGCCGTATATTGATCCGTACTCCATCCCCGAGGGCGGCGATGTTTACAACGCCTTCACCAAGTACGGCTTCACCTGGGGCGGCAACGGCTGGCGCACCAAGCGCGACTACATGCACTTCAGCTACTTCGGCCGCTAAGCACTACATACGAAATGGCAAAAGAAGGGACGGCTTATCGTTAGCCGCCCCTTATCTTTTGTGAAATTTGTGTAACTTTACAGGAATTTAATTTGCATTTTTAGAATAACATGCTATAATAATATATAGAGTACATTAGTAAGGAGGCATGACATCATGAGAAGACTTTCTATTCCGCAGAAGCCCGACCGTCCGGACATCGACGATCTGATCTTTGGTGATGACCATAAGACGCAGAGCGAAAAGTAACCGCACTTTTTGATCGGTTCCACGCAGGGCTTGCAGAGAAACAGCAGCCGCGTGGTTTTTTTATACCTGTTTTTGAAAGGAAACATATAAAAATGGAATCATCCAGTCCCGCGTCACGGACAAAAACGTAACACCCGAAGCATTTTTAATGCCTCGGGTGTTTTATTTTGGTCGTTTCGATGGTGGTAACGGTGTCGGTATATCGGTCAATCCAAGCAAATATTCCAGATTGACCTGATAGAAACGAGAAAGCAGAATCAGAATCTCCAACGGAAATTCACGCACACCGTTTTCATAATTGCTGTATGTGTTCTGCGCTACCTTTAGATATGCGGCAATTTCACGCTGTTTGATATCCCTGTCTTCGCGCAATTCTTTTATGCGGTTGTGCTCCATATAACCACCTCGCATTTACCTTAACTTATCTCGAAACAGGATATTGACTTTTATCTCATTTCGAGATATAGTGTATGTAAGGTGGTGGAATATATACGACGGGAGGAAAAAGTATGTGGTATGATTTTGAAGCTGCATTTGAGAGTAAGAAATCTGAAGCAGAGGAAATGCTGCACGACGAAGATAAGCTACTGGAATTCATCAGCAAAGTCTTGAAAAAGCTGGATACAATTCCAGTTGTAGGCTCGTTGCTGGGAGATATTCCGCTGTTGTGCATGATTGTTGTCGATTATGTCAAAGGAGAGTATACCGAAATTCCGTTAGCAAGCGTGATTGGCATTATTGCAGCATTGATTTACTTTTTCAGTCCGGTTGATTTGATTCCGGATTGTATTCCGGGGATTGGGTTGTTGGACGATGCGGCAGTTATTGGAATTGCGATTAAGACAGTGGATAATGATTTGCAAGCCTATAGAGAGTGGAAAGGAATGTAATTATGACAACAAGAAAAACAAGAAGTGATTGCACAGTAGGAGCGTTTGAAAAGAAGCATGGTTTACCGTCCGGAGCGATTCGTAATCCAAACGGCAAAGATGCAAGAGCGGATAAGAAAATAGGAAATCTGCGCAAAGATTTTGCAAATGCCAAAAAGAATAAGAAATAATAAAAACCACCACGTTTCCGTGGTGGTTTTTATTATGCAATTTACGGCCGTTTCCTCTTAACCCACTCCTACCTCCTCACTCCTAACTTCTACCTTGCACAATCTCTTCATTCTCAACTCTCCACCCAAAATATCAATTTTAATTACATTAAATAGGTAAAATAAAACCCCACCCTGCCGATGCAGTCCAATTAGTAACCTGCACGACTCATGCAGGTGGGTCCTCTGTTTGATGCCTCTGCGCTTCCAACTTCCGTGTATACCCGGGAGGCCTGCTGCTCAGTATCAAAACTTTCCGAAGTCCCGTACTAAAAATGTGGGTTAAAAAAGGACTGCTGTCGAACAGGGCAGGATCTTACCGAAATAAAATGCTTTGCTTCCGATAACGAAGCTGCGCTGTTTACTCTTATTTTATGCCATCGGTCGGAGAATTACTCCTCCTCTGCCTCGGCGCGTTCCATAACGATGTTGAACACTGCATCTGCGATCTCGTCATCCTCGACCGCCTCGAGCAGCTCTTCGCCGTTCTCCTCAACGATCTGCATGATAACGACCTCTGCATCCTCCTCGATGGAGATTTCTGCAGGGATAAACGCCAGATAGGTCACGCCATTATATTCCACGGTGTCGATATGCTCAAACTCGACCTCGTTGCCGTCCTCGTCGATCAGGGTTACAAAATCATTGCCGTATTCCTCGCTCATGGGTCCGGCACCTCCTTAAATTCATAGTAAAGGGGATCGATCAGGTGTTTCCTGTCCCTTGTATTAAGCATAACAAATTATGACGTATTTGTAAAGCCTTATGTTGTGCATTCAGCACTACACTTTACACGATCATAGTATGTCTGTTGCTGTAATAATCATACCAGTTAAAAAACATGAAATAAAGCCTTGACTTTGCAAATTAATTCTGGTATAGTAGTTGAGGTAACAAGGAAGAAGGCATGTCCTCACCCGCAGCGAAGCAAACGGGTCAATAAAGCACAGAAGCCGCTTTGCGCGCTCTGCGATTTTATTTGGAGGACGGTCTGAATGATCAGTCCTTTTTCTTTTTGTCTTAAACCGATTTCGTTTGGAGGTGCTTACCAATCAGCAGCATGGAACATCAAATCAATGAAGAGATCCGCGACAAGGAAGTTCGTCTGATCGGTGACGACGGCGAACAGCTCGGCATTCTGCCTATTCAGCAGGCACAGGATATTGCCGTAGAAAAGGGCATGGATCTGGTTAAAATCGCGCCGCAGGCTAAGCCGCCTGTCTGCAAGATCATGGATTACGGTAAATTCCGCTTCGAGCAGGCAAAGCGCGAGAAGGAAGCGCGAAAGAATCAGCGTGTCGTGGAGATCAAAGAGATTCGCCTGACGCCTAATATCGACATCGGCGACCTGAACACCAAGGTAAAGAACGCTTGCCGCTTCCTGCAGGACGGCAACAAGGTCAAGGTTTCGGTTCGCTTCCGTGGCCGTGAGGTCACGCACGCGTCGCTTGGTCAGGATCTGCTCCATCGCTTCGCGGAGCTGTGCTCGGAGTGCAGCACGGTAGAAAAGCAGCCCAAGCTCGAAGGCCGCCAGATGCTGATGTTTCTGGCGCCCGCAAAGGACAAGTAAAACCAACGCGCAGATATAGCGCAAATTCAGAGAGGAGCAAAACCTTATGCCTAAGATCAAAACGCACAGCGGTGCAAAAAAGAGATTTTCCGTTACCAAGAACGGTAAGTTCAAGCGCGGTCACGTTGGCAAGCGCCACCTGCTCAACGGCCATGGCAAGACCACTAAGCTGAAGCGCCACCTCCGCAAGGAAGGCTTCGCAGATTCTACCAACGTAGCACAGCTGAAGCGTCTGCTGCCGTACAAGTAAGTTAGAAAACAACATCTTTCATATAGGAGGCAAACACAATGGCAAGAGTTAAGGGCGCAATGATGACCCGTAAAAGAAGAAAGAAGATCCTGAAGCGTGCTAAGGGTTACTGGGGTTCCAAGTCTACCCACTACCGTGTAGCCAACCAGGCCGTAATGAAGAGCCTGAAGTACGCTTACATCGGCCGTAAGCACAAGAAGCGTGACTTCCGTCGTCTGTGGATCACCCGCATCTCTGCAGCTTGCAAGACCTGCGATATCAACTACAGCCGTTTCATGAACGGTCTGAAGAAGGCTGGTATCGACCTGAACCGCAAGATGCTGGCTGACCTGGCTGTAAACGACCAGGCTGCATTCGCTGCACTGGCTGAGAAGGCTAAGGCTGCACTTTAATTGCATAACAAAAACGAGTCTGTGAAAACAGGCTCGTTTTTTTGCATTCAGCGTTCCGATCGGGACGCTGTTTTCATATTCCGCGTTCCTCCGCCCTATACTGTGATGGTAAGGAGTGTGATGAAATGGGCCCATCCATTTACTTAGGCGTACAGGGCTACGGCTGCATCCGTGCCGAGGATAAAGACCGGTTTGCGCATCGGTTTCGGCAGGACGACAGCGTGTGCTGCTATGCCGTGTGCAATAAAGGCCGCTACGCCATCCAGAACCGTCTGCAGGAAGGTCAGGCGTATCATTTGACCATCCGTCAGGGAACGGTGACACAGGCCGTTCTCACCTGTCCGGATGCACAAGGCGTAATCAATGCCGTCAACGGCAATTCCATCACGGTAGACGGCATGCACCTTCCCTGCCGCGCTGTGTTTGAAATCCGCACACGAGCCGGCGGCGCTGTCGTTCTGCCTTGCTTTCTCACCGGCCGGATCGTCGGCAGTTATGCACAGGTATTCGGCGGTATTGCGTATATCCGGCCTGCTCCGCAGATGTATCATCCGCCGGTTCACGGTGTTCCCGGTCAGCGCACCCTGCAAAACCTGCTCAGAACCGCCTTGATGCCTGTCGGCATAGCCCTGTACGTCTACGGCGGCGGCTGGAACCGGCAGGATACCGACTCCGGCAACACCGCTATGCACATTGGTCTGCCGCAAAGCTGGATTGACTTCTTCGACCGTCAGAACGCCTGCTATACCTACCGCAACGACAGCAATCCCGCGCACAGCTACTACCCGACCGGCGGCTGGAACCAGTACGGCTATGCCGGGCTGGATTGCTCAGGCTACCTCGGCTGGACGCTGTACAATACCCTGCATACCGAGAGTGCGTCTGTCTCCGACTGTGACGGCTATGTCGCGCCCGCCGCCGAATTTGCCCATACGCTTGCCCAAAGAGCCTGGGGTACCCTTTCCCGTCAGGACTGCGGCAACGGCCTGCAGGAGCCGTCCTCGTTCCGTCCCGGCGATATCTTCAGCATGGACGGTCATGTATGGCTGTGCATCGGTCCCTGTCGAGACGGCAGCATCGTCATCGCGCACTCTACGCCCTCGCCCAGTAAAACCGATTGTAAAGGCGGCGGCGTACAGCTCAGCGCGCTCAATCCCGCGAGTGATGCGGATAAGGATTGTCAGGCGTATCGGCTTGCAGAACGCTTTATGCAGCGGTATCCGCGCTGGAGTGCAAGGTATCAGGTTCAGCTGCTGCCCTATTCGGTTTATGGGAAGCTGTCGGAGAATCCGCATACAGGGTTGTTCCGGTGGAATGATTTTCTATCGGATAAAGAAGGCGTTCGGGAACAGTTTGCGGAGGAGATTCTGCAAATTGAGAATTGAAAATGGAGAAACGAGTTGCGCGACACGGGTATGTCGCGCCTGCGTAGAGCAGTCGATATGTGTAGCAGTACGGAATCCGGCACTGCGCAGAGGTAAAGAAATGGGAGCACACTGTGCTCCCCTGCGGTAATAAAAATCCTCTGCTGTTCCCCTTTTTCGAAGCGGTCGCCGGTCTCTGATCTGCGCCAGACTAACAAACAAAAGGAAGTGGGAGTTAAGAGGGTAGAAACCTTGGTGTCTACCCTCTTGCCCCGCCGCAGGGTGCGGCGACTTCCCGCCAAAGATTGGCGCCCATTCCTCAATCTTCAGCGAACAGAAAAAGCAAAAAATCCACTTGCTTTCGCAAGTGGACTAACTGGAGCGGCTGACGAGGCTCGAACTCGCTACCTCCACCTTGGCAAGGTGGCGCTCTCCCAGATGAGCTACAGCCGCATATGTGATTTAGAGAAGAAAAGGTGGAGCGGCTGACGAGGCTCGGACTCGCTACCTCCACCCTGGCAAGGTGGCGCTCTACCAGATGAGCTACAGCCGCATATTCCTTTCATCTCGCTTTTGGCTTACCGCCTCAAAGCAAGATTTATTATATCAGGTAACGTGCCCTCTGTCAACACTTTTCTTTCTTTTTTCGCAAATTTTTCCGAAATACAGAAAACCGACGGCACACACCGTCGGTTTTCTCTTTCTCTTTTCCTTTTCAGCTTTTCAGTGCACCCAGACCTCTTCGTGCTCGCCGCGGCGCGGACGATTGAGCAGATGCTTGATCGCCTCCTGTGCAGGCATGCCGCCGTACAGCACGGCGTACATCGCTTCGGTGATCGGCATGGACACGCCCTGCTGCTGTGCAAGGTGATAGCCCGCCTCGGTCGCGTAATAGCCCTCGACCGTTGCACCGACCTCCTTCATCGCCTCCTGCGCCGTCGCGCCCTTGCCGATCAGGATACCGGCACGGCGGTTGCGAGAGTGCATGGAGCAGCAGGTTACGATCAGATCGCCCACACCGGACAGCCCCGCAAATGTCTCCTGCTTGGCGCCCAGCTTGACGCCCAGACGCGCAATCTCGGTCAGACCGCGGGTCATGAACGCCGCCTTGGAGTTGTCGCCCAGACCCAGACCATCCGAAATACCGGCGCCGAGCGCAATAATGTTCTTGAACGCACCGCCCAGCTCACAGCCGATAATGTCGGACGAGGTGTACACACGGAAATTAGTATCGTTCATGAACGCCGCCTGCGTCAGCTCAGCCGCCGCACGGCTCTCCGAAGCGGCTACGATAGCCGTCGGAATGCCGCGTGCAACCTCCTCGGCGTGCGTCGGACCGGTCAGTGCAACGACCGGATTGCTGCCGTTCATCGCGTTCGAGATGGTCTCGGAGAACCGGCAGTAGCCGTGCTTGGAGTCCAGACCCTTGCCGACGTTGACGATAACCGTATGCGGCGGCACGATCTTCGCCAGCTGCTCCGCCGTGCTCGCTACCGCGAAGGACGGCACCGCCAGCACGACCAGATCCGCCTTGGCAGCGCCGGACATGTCAGTCGTAATCTCAATGCCCTCCGGAATGACAACACCCGGCAGCAGCTTCTCGTTGCAGCGCTCGCGGTGCAGCAGGTCACACTCCTCCTGCAGATAGGTCCACGAGGTTACTTCATGTCCGTTCTGGTGCAGCAGCATCGCCAGTGCGATGCCCCAGCCACCGGTACCCAGTACAAAAACCTTCATGTTACTTCTCCTCTCCGTCAGGCGATGCTTCGATCGTCTTTTTGCTCTTAAAAGAGAATTTATTTTCCGTGCCGTGCAGGATGCGTCCGATATTCGAGCGGTGCATGAAAACGACTGCCGCCGCCATGCCGAACGCCATCGCCGTCAGCACCGGATCACGATAGAACAGCCATGTCGTGATCGGAAAGCTGACCGCGCCGAGGATCGAACCGAGCGAGATCCACTTTGTCAGCACGACCGACAGGATGAACAGCGCGAATGCAATGACGAACACGCGCCAGTCAAAAAACGCGAGCATAACCGCGCCGACCAGTACGCCTTTACCGCCCTTAAAGCCGAAATACAGCGGGAACATGTGGCCGAGGATAACGAAAATACCCGCTGTCAGCTTGCCGACCGGACCGCCGAGCGCCCAGCCGACCGAAACCGCTGCGGCACCCTTGGCAATGTCGCCGAGCAGAACGAACAGTGTCTTTTTCGCACCCATCGTGCGGTACGCGTTCGTCAGACCGGCGTTGCCGCTGCCGTAGTTGCGGATATCCTTGCCAAGCGTCACCTTGCTGACAATGATCGCAAAGCTGAGCGAGCCGAGCAGATACGCGCACACGGCAATGATCGCAAAATGCGTAAGTGTCATGTTGCCCTCTCCTTACTGCGACTTGTCGCTGCGCTCGCGGATGACCATGCGTACCGGCGTACCGGTCAGACCGAACACCTCACGGATCTGGTTTTCCAGATAACGCTGATAGGAGAAATGGAACAGACGCGCGTCATTGCAGAAGCAGACGAATGTCGGCGGGCAGGTAGAGGCCTGCGTCATGTAGAAGATACGCAGACGGCGGCCCTTGTCCGTAGGCGGCTGCACGCGTGCGGTTGCCTCCGCGAGAATGGCGTTGAGTCGGCCGGTCGGAATGCGCATATGGTTCTGCTCATATACCTCATGGATGAGCGAGAACAGCTTGTCCACGCGCTGACCGGTCTGCGCGGAAATGAACAGCACCGGTGCATACGGCATGTATGCCAGACCCTCACGGACACGCAGCGTGTACTCCTTCATGGTGGAGCCGTCCTTCTCGACCAGATCCCACTTGTTTACCACGATGATGCACGCCTTACCGGCGTTGTGCGCCTCTCCGGCCACCTTAGTGTCCTGCTCGGTAACGCCTTCGGTCGCGTCAATCATGATAACGCACACATCGGCGCGCTCTACCGCTAGCAGCGAACGCATAACCGAGAATTTCTCGATCTTCTCGTCCACCTTGCTCTTCTTACGGATACCGGCGGTGTCGATGAACGTAAACTTGCCGTGGGCGTTGTCCACATCGGCGTCTACGCTGTCGCGGGTCGTACCGGCGATATTGGAAACGATAACACGTTCCTCGCCGAGCACGCGGTTGAGCAGACTGGACTTGCCGACGTTCGGCTTGCCGATGAGAGCCACACGAATGCGGTCCGCGTCCTCCTCTTCCTCGTCTGCCGGCGGGAAGTATTCGTAAGCCGCATCCAGCAGCTCACCGACACCGTAGCCGTGCAGCGCAGAAATACCGTACGGCTCGCCCAAACCGAGGTTGTAAAACTCATAAAACTCCGCCGGAGGATCACCCGGCTTGTCGCACTTGTTGACAGCCAGCACGAGCGGCTTGCCCGAGCGCAGCAGCATGGACGCAACGTCCTGATCGGCGGCAGTAATGCCGGTGCGCAGATCGGTGATCAGGATAATGACATCCGCATGCGAGATCGCGGTCTCTGCCTGAAAGCGCATGAACTGCAGAATCTCGTTATCGTTCGACGGCTCAATGCCGCCGGTGTCGATGACAGTGAAATCACGACCGCGCCAGTCGCTGTCAGCGTACAGACGGTCGCGGGTAACGCCCGGCGTATCCTCAACGATGGAAAGCCGCTTGCCCGCCAAGCGGTTGAACAGCTGCGACTTGCCGACATTCGGACGACCGACGATCGCAACAATAGGCTTTGCCATAAATTCCCCTCCTTTAAGGTCAGTTTAAGACATTTGCAAACAAATTACAAGCAAGAAATTCGTTAAAAGTCGCGCGTCAGCGCGCATTCAATCGAATTTGCTCCGCAAATCCATAAAAAGCCGCAGCATGTATGTGACTTTTGATGCAAGAAAGCAAATCAGTGTGCCGCAAGGACGCGCCGATTTGCGCCCGGGACATATCCGAGCCGTGCTCGGTACGTCCCTTCTCGATGCAAAGGCGAGCCTTTTCATCGAAACCTGAAAAAAAATGGAGAAAGCTATCCGGCCTTCTCCATTTTTCCTGTTCTGTTTTAAGGCTTACGCTTCCTTAACGGACTTAACCTCACGACCGTTGTAATAGCCGCAGGCCTTGCACATTCTGTGCGCCAGCTTCATCTCGCCGCACTTCGGGCACTTAGTCATGCCGGGCAGAGAGAGCTTCCAGTGGGAGTTACGACGCTTGTCGCGGCGTGCCTTAGAAATTTTACCCTTAGGTACTGCCATGTTGGATACACCTCCTACTCTATCGTCTTATTTTTCAATACGAACTCATTCGCCCTTGTCGGAATCGAGCAGGGCGCGCAGCGCGGCAAATCGCGGATCGATCTGCTTTTTATCGCAATCGCAGTCGGTCACATTGCGGTCGGCGCCGCAGTGCGGACAGAGGCCTTTGCAGTCCTCTTTGCACAGATAGGTCATCTGTACCTGCAGGATCAATGCCGGCACCAATACGTCCGCAGGATCCACGCTGTCGCTGGTCAGCACAAAAAGATCGTCCTCTTCCTCCGCCTCGGGGTCATCCGAGAGCATCATGTCAGCCTCGGCTGAAAGCGGAATCTCGAGCGGTTTCAGGCAGCGTGCGCATTCGGTGGAGTAGATCGTTTCGATCGAACCCGCCAGTCTCACAACACCGCTTTCATTGGAAACCACGCCTTTGATGTGGACAGGGCTTTGAAACGGCTTCGCGCCATAGAGCTTTTCGTCCGTCAGGTCGATCGTTTCATCGAACGGAATCGACGCATGTGCAGACGCGTTCAGCTTTTTTAAGTCAATCTTCATGTCAACCTCACATGGTACTAAGATAGTATACTACAAACAATCGGTCTTTGTCAACCAAAAAATCTACAAAACACGGTATTTTTCCGAACTGTCCGCCCGCACTTTTCTTTTTTCGGAAAATGCGGTATACTGGTTTCACCCAAACGGGCAAATTAACGGAAAAGGATACCCTGCCTTGAGAGAATATTATATCACAAAAAACGACAGTGGACAACGTCTGAATAAATTTTTAGAAAAAGCCGTGCCGCTTTTATCCGGCGGCATGATGCACAAATACCTGCGATTAAAGCGCATCAAGGTCAATAACAAGCGCACTGAAGCTGCCTACAAGCTCGCTGAAGGCGATTCCGTACAGCTTTACCTCAATGACGAATACTTTGACGCACCCAAGGAGGAAGAAGCCTTCCGCCGCATCAAAACGCCGCGCGTACGCGTCGTGTACGAGGACGAGCACATCCTGCTGGCGGATAAGGCGCCGGGCATGGTCGTTCACGCAGATGAGCACGGCGACACGGATACGCTCATCGCACACATTCAGGCGTACCTGTTTCAGTCCGGTGCGTGGAATCCGGATGATGCCGCATCATTTGCACCAGCCCTGTGCAACCGTATCGACCGCAACACCGGCGGCATCGTCATCGCGGCAAAGACCGCTGAAGCGCTGCGCATATTAAATGATAAGATCAAGGACCGCGAGATGGAAAAGCGGTATCTGTGCATCGTGCATGGCAGACCCAAGCCGCCCGAGGGACTGATCGAGAATTATCTCCGCCGTGATGAAAAGCGCAAGCAGGTCACGCTGCACAGGACCCGCGTGCCGGGTGCCAAGACCGCACGCACGCGCTACCGCACGCTCACGTCGCACGGCAGACTGTCGCTCGTGGAGTGTGAACTGCTGACCGGCCGTACGCACCAGATCCGCGCACATATGGCGTCTATCGGCTGCCCGCTGCTCGGTGACGGCAAATACGGCACGAACGAACTCAACCGTCCCTACGGCGAGACCGGTCAGGCGCTCTATGCCTATTCCCTCACCTTCCGATTCGCGCAGGACGCGGGAGCCTTGCAGTACCTCAACGGAAAAACCTTCACAGTCAAGGACATTCCGTTTGTGAAGAAGTATTTTCCGAACTTCAAGCCGTGAGTAATTGAAAATGGAAAACGCTGAGCCGTGGCTCAGCGTTTTCCTTTATGCGATTTAGTTATCGTCCTGCAGAGCATCAAAGCCTTCTGCGCCGGTACGAACCTTTACGACGTTCTCCACATCGTAAACGAAGATCTTGCCGTCACCAATATGACCGGTGTACAGAACCTTCTTGACCGTTTCAACAACGGTTTCAACCGGAACCTTGGATACAACAACCTCCATCTTCATCTTGGGCAGCAGGGTTACGTCAACCTCAGCGCCGCGGTAATACTCGGGAGCGCCCTTCTGTACGCCGCAGCCGACTACGTTGGTCACGGTCATACCGGATACGCCGATGGATGCCAGCGCTTCTTTCAGAACCTCAAACTTGGACTGCTTTGCAATGATAACGATCTTGCTCAGCTTATGCTCGTGCGAAGCACCCTCGGTCGTCACCTTGGTCACCGGAACAGCCTTCTCGACTGCAACCGGAATGGTGTCCTTGATCTTTGCAGCGGTTTCGCCAGCCTTGGTGCCCAAAACAGCAGGAACGACCGGCATAAAGTCTGCGTATGCGGAGGACAGGCCGTGCTCCGGCTTATCCAGACCCATGATCTCCTCAGCCTCGCTTACGCGCAGGCCGATGGTGTGCTTGATAACATTGAATACGATGGTCATGGTGATTGCAACCCATGCAATGACTGCAACGACACCGAGAACCTGAATGCCGAAGAAGTGGAAGCCGCCGCCGTAGAATACGCCGAGAGGCTCAACTTCGGTGCCATTATAGTAAGCGAACAGGCCGGTAAGAATCGTGCCCAGTGCACCGTTGATGCAGTGCACGCCGACAGCGCCAACCGGATCATCGACCTTGAGCTTCTGATCGACAAATTCGATACCGAATACAACGGCAAAGCCTGCGCAGATACCGATGATAACCGAACCGAACGGAGTAACCACATCGCAGCCTGCGGTGATGGCTACCAGACCTGCCAGAGAGCCATTCAGCGTCATAGAAACATCAGGCTTCTTGTAGCGGATCCAAGTGATGCACATAACGGTAACGGTTGCAACAGCAGCTGCCATGTTGGTGGTTACAAATACACGGGATGCAACCTCAGCACCGCCGCCCGACAGTGCAACGGTAGAGCCGCCGTTGAAACCAAACCAGCAGAACCACAGGATGAAGCAGCCGAGTGCGCCGAGCGTCAGGGAGTGACCCGGAATTGCACGAGCCTTGCCATCCTTGGTGTACTTGCCGATACGGGGACCGAGGATTGCAGCACCGACAAGGGCTGCAACGCCGCCGACCATGTGTACCGCCGTGGAGCCTGCGAAATCATGGAAGCCAAGCTCTGCGAGCCAACCGCCGCCCCAGATCCAATGACCGGAAACCGGATAGATGACCGCAGAAATAATCATCGAGTAAATGCAGTATGCAGAGAATTTGGTGCGCTCTGCCATCGAACCAGAAACAATGGTCGCAGCAGTTGCACAGAATACGGTCTGGAAGATCAGGGTCGTCCAGTCGTAGCCCTCACCGACAACGCCGTCAGCGAAGAAATCAAAGCCGCCGAAGAACGGGCTTGCCGCGCCGAACATGATGCCGAAGCCGAGGATCCAGAAGATCGGCGTGCCGAGCGAGAAGTCCATCAGGTTCTTCATAATGATGTTGCCGGCATTCTTTGCTCTGGTGAAGCCGGTCTCAACCATTGCGAAGCCCGCCTGCATAAAGAATACCAGTGCCGCCGCAACAAGCGTCCAGCCTACGTCCATCGACGTAGCAAGTTCCATGATATCCATTTTTAATAACCCCCTTGGAAATAGAAATGGCGTATATCTCCACCATCCCCGAAGGAACAGCGGAAATACACGCCATTGTGTATAGAAATATATTTTCTAACGAATGTAATTGATGTCTGCTCTATTAAACGTAGAACAGAATGTCGGAGTAGGTCGGGAACGGCCAGAACTTCTTGCCTACCAGACCCTCCAGCTTATCAGCCGGTACGCGAACCGCATCCATTGCGGAGATGACAACATCGTGGTAGTAATGTGCTGCCTTCTGGCTATCATCGGTTGGAACGGCTGCAACAGCCTCGTCGAGTGCTGCGCTCTTGGTGTACAGCTCCTCGGTCAGCTCGGAAACCTTGCCCAGCAGACCGACCTCCATGCCGCCGGTAACGCCTGCTGCCTTCTTGGCATTGACGGTGCCTGCCAGCTCGTTCTCAAATGCGATGCACGCCGGAGTGATCTCCTCGCGTACCATATCGCTCATGGTCATAGCCTCGATGTGCAGGATCTTGTTGTACTCCTCAAGCTGGGTCTCCATACGGGAATGGATCTCCTCGGCGGTGTAAACGTTGTGCTTTGCGAACAGGTCGAGGTTCTTCTGGTCAACGTAATGCGGGAATGCGTCCGCTGCACTCTTGAAGTTGAGCAAACCGCGCTTCTCCGCCTCTTCTACCCAGGAATCATCGTAGCCGTTGCCGTTGAAGATGATGCGCTTGTGCGCCTTGATCTCGCGCTTTACGAGTGCCATCAGCGCCTTCTCGAAGTCCTCGGCGCCCTCCAGCTCGTCAGCGAACTGGCGGAGCTCCTCAGCGACTGCGGTGTTCAGCATAACGTTTGCGCACGCGATGTTGACCGCAGAGCCCAGCGAACGGAACTCGAACTTGTTGCCGGTGAAGGCGAACGGAGAGGTACGGTTGCGGTCGGTGGTGTCCTTCGGGATAGCCGGCAGAACCGCAGCGCCCAGATCCATCTTGGTCTTGTAAACGTCGGTGTAGTCCTCGCCGGACTCGATAGAATCCAGAATAGCCTGCAGCTCGTCGCCGATGAACATGGAGATGATCGCCGGAGGCGCCTCGTTCGCGCCCAGACGGTGATCGTTGCCGGCAGAAGCGACGGAAATGCGGAGCAGATCCTGATATTCGTCAACAGCCTTGATAACGGCGGTCAGAAACAGGATGAACTGGCTGTTTTCGCTCGGGTTCTTGCCCGGCTCGAGCAGGTTCTCGCCTGCATCGGTGGAAATCGACCAGTTGTTGTGCTTGCCGGAACCATTTACGCCTTCAAACGGCTTCTCATGCAGCAGGCAGGTGAAGCCGTGCTTCTGTGCCACCGTGCGCATGACCTCCATGGTCAGCTGATTGTGGTCAGTAGCGATGTTGGTGGTGGAGAAGATCGGCGCCATCTCGTGCTGGCACGGTGCAACCTCGTTATGCTTGGTCTTGGAGAGGATACCCAGCTTCCACAGTTCCTCGTCAAGATCCTTCATAAAGGCAGCTACACGCGGACGGAGTGCACCAAAGTAGTGATCGTCCATCTCCTGACCCTTCGGGGGCATTGCACCAAACAGAGTGCGGCCGGTGAAGATCAGGTCCTTGCGCTTCGTGTAATCCTTGCGGTCGATCAGGAAGTACTCCTGCTCAGGGCCTACGGTGGTGGTTACACGCTTAACATCCTTGCCGAACAGCTTGAGGATGCGGCACGCCTGCGTGCTGATGGCGTCCATCGAGCGCAGCAGCGGCGTTTTCTTATCGAGGATCTGACCGGTGTAGGAGCAGAATGCGGTCGGAATGTAAAGGGAACCATCCTTTACAAATGCGTAGCTGGTCGGGTCCCATGCGGTGTAGCCGCGTGCCTCGAAGGTTGCGCGCAGACCGCCGGACGGGAAGGACGATGCGTCCGGTTCGCCCTTGATCAGCTCCTTGCCGGAGAACTCCATCATCACATGACCGTCGTCGGTCGGAGAGATGAACGAGTCGTGCTTCTCGGCGGTGATGCCGGTCATCGGCTGGAACCAGTGCGTGTAATGGGTTGCACCCTTGCTGATCGCCCAGTCCTTCATTGCCGTTGCAACAACAGCAGCAACATCAGCGTCGATCGCGGTGCCCTCGCGCATGGTCTTCTTCAGCTTCTTGTAAACGTCCTTGGGAAGACGTTCTTTCATCACAGTGTCGTTAAACACCATGCTGCCGAACAGCTCGGGAACATTCGTAATGCTCATGAATGGTTCGCTCCTTACATATGTTAATTTTAATAGCAAACAAACTGAATAAAACAAAACAGGCGCTGCGGGTCGTGTGCCCACAGCGCCTTTGCTGTTTACACTTTGCATTATAGCCGTCCTGCCTTGCTTTGTCAAGGGAGATTATGGTGTTTTTTTCATTTCCGGAAGATTTGCTACAACATACTTAATTTTCGCTTGTCCGCACTGTCACTTCCTGTGCAAAATGTGAAAATTCACTTTTTTATGTTCTTTGCGCTTGACGATTCCCGGTTCCCTGCTATAAAATATGAAGCGAACAAAGGTGTTCGCCATAGCTGAGGATTTAAGGCTTTTGATCCTCTGCTGCGGCGAGCACCTTTTTATTTTGTTAAGCAGCCGGTACATATCGCCTTCTATCTGAAAGCACCCGCCGAAACCTGCTTCTCTGAATCCGTAATTTCAGCGCAACATATAAGGAGGAAGCACCATGTTACAAAAAGAAGGGCAAGTCCGCATCCCCGCAGGCTGCGCGATCTCCGGTATCTTCCACAAGGACGGCACCCGTGAGAACGGCACCCGCATTATCGACTCTATCCGCACCATGCACGATCGTTCCAACGGCCTGGGCGGCGGCTTCGCCGGCTACGGCATCTACCCTGAATACGCCGACTACTATGCGTTCCATGTATTCTATGATACACAGGCAGCCAAGGAAGAGTGCGAGCGCGAGATCGAGCGTCACTTTGACATTGTAAACCTGTCCAAGATCCCGACCCGACGTCATCCGCGCATCACGGATGCCCCGATGATCTGGCGCTACTTCGTCACGCCCCTGCCGACCAAGCTGGCAGCCAGCCAGCTCGAGGAGCGTGAGTTCACCTCCCGCTTTGTCATCCGCATCAATCACACGCTGAACGGCGCCTACATCTTCTCCTCCGGCAAGAACATGGGCGTTTTCAAGGCAAACGGCTTTCCCGAGGACGTCGGCGAGTACTACATGCTGGAAAACTACGAGGCCTACTCCTGGACCTGCCACGGCCGTTATCCGACCAACACACCGGGCTGGTGGGGCGGCGCGCACCCGTTTGCGCTGCTCGATACCACCGTTGTCCACAACGGCGAGATTTCCTCTTATGATGCCAACCGCCGCTTCATCGAGATGTTCGGCTACTCCTGCGATCTGCTGACCGACACCGAGGTTATCACCTACATTATTGATTACCTCGGCCGCAAGCTCGGCATGACGTACAGCGAGATTGCAAATGTCATTGCGGCTCCGTTCTGGTCCACCATTGAAAAGCAGGAGCCGAAGGAATGCGAGCGTCTCACCTATCTGCGCAATGCCTTCGCTTCGCTGATGGTTACCGGTCCGTTCTCCATTCTGGTCGGTTACACCGGCGGCCTGATGGCGCTCAACGACCGACTCAAGCTGCGCAGCATGGTTGTCGGCGAAAAGGACGACACCGTATACATCGCCTCCGAGGAATGCGCGATCCGCGTCATCCAGCCTGAGCTGGATAAGCTGTGGGCGCCCAAGGGCGGCGAGCCGGTCATCGTTAATCTGAAGAACGGAGGGAACCAGTAATGGCTATCGATTTCTTATATCCGCAGTATGAGGTCGTCCGCAACAACGACCGCTGCATCAACTGCCGCGCCTGCGAGCGTCAGTGCGCGAACGAAGTACACTTTTGGGACGCCGACAACAACCGCATGCAGGCGGACGAATCCAAGTGCGTAGCCTGCCACCGCTGCGTAGCGCTGTGCCCGACCCGTGCCCTTAAAATCGTAAAGACCGACCACACGTTCCGCGAAAACGCCAACTGGACCGGCAAGGCCATCTCCGAGGTTTACCGTCAGGCAGGCTCGGGCGGCGTGCTGCTGTCCTCGATGGGCAACCCGGACCCGCACCCCATCTACTGGGATAAAATTCTCATCAACGCTTCGCAGGTTACCAATCCGTCCATCGACCCGCTGCGCGAGCCGATGGAGACCAAGACCTTCCTCGGCAAAAAGCCGGGCAAGATTGAGCGTGACGAGAACGGCAATCTGGTTCCCAATCTGGCGCCGCAGCTGGAGCTCAACCTGCCGATCATGTTCTCCGCAATGAGCTACGGCTCGATCTCCTACAACGCACATGCCGCACTCGCACGCGCTGCAAGCGCGCTCGGCACCTATTATAATACCGGTGAGGGCGGTCTGCATCAGGACTTCTACCAGTACGGCCCGCACACCATCGTGCAGGTTGCATCCGGCCGTTTCGGCGTACATAAGGATTACCTCGAAGCCGGTGCTGCTATTGAAATCAAGATGGGTCAGGGCGCAAAGCCGGGTATCGGCGGCCATCTGCCCGGACTCAAGGTCGGCCCAGATATCTCCAAGACCCGTATGATCCCGGAGGGCACGGACGCGATCTCTCCGGCGCCGCATCATGATATCTACTCCATCGAGGACCTGCGTCAGCTGGTTTACTCGCTCAAGGAGGCTACCGAATATAAGAAGCCGGTTATGGTCAAGATTGCAGCCGTAAATAATGTAGCAGCAGTCGCTTCCGGCGTGGCCCGCTCGGGTGCAGACATCATCTGCATCGACGGCTACCGCGGCGGCACCGGTGCAGCTCCGACCCGCATTCGCGACAACGTCGGCATCCCGATCGAGCTGGCGCTCGCCGCTGTCGATCAGCGTCTGCGCGATGAGGGCATCCGTGATGAGGTTTCGGTCGTTGTCGGCGGCTCCATCCGCAACTCCGCCGATCTGCTCAAAGCTATCGCGCTCGGCGCGGACGCATGCTACATCGGCACCGCGGCTCTGCTGGCAATGGGCTGCCACCTGTGCCGCACCTGCCAGACCGGCAAGTGCAACTGGGGCATTGCAACCCAGCGTCCGGAGCTGGTCAAACGCCTGAATCCGGATATCGGCTCCCAGCGTCTCATCAACCTGCTTACCGCATGGGATCACGAGCTCAAGGAAATGATGGGCGGCATGGGCATCAACTCCATCGAGGCACTGCGCGGCAACCGTCTCATGCTGCGCGGCATCGGCCTGACCGACCGTGAGCTGAACATCCTCGGCATCAAGCACGCAGGCGAATAAGCACAGGAGGTGCGCGAAAATGACAACTGTACAGGCAGGACTTACCTATTATAAACAACTAAACGAGCAGATCCGCGCAGCGCAGGACAGCGAGATCACGGTTGAGAACGTGATCGGCCAGCGCTACATCGGCTGCGGCTCTACCGACCGCAAGATCACCGTGCACGGCACGGCAGGCAACGGTCTCGGCCAGTATCTGAACGGCTCCACCATCGAGGTCTTCGGCAACGCGCAGGAGGCCGTCGGCGACACCATGAACGCCGGTGAGATCGTTGTGCACGGCAGCGTGGGCGATGCCTGCGGCTACGCGATGCGCGGCGGCAAGATCTATATCAAGGGCGACTGCGGCTACCGCGCCGGCATCCACATGAAAGCCTACCAGCAGCACTTCCCTGTTATGGTAGTCGGCGGTAAGGCGGGTTCGTTCCTCGGCGAGTATCTCGCCGGCGGTCTCATCCTTGTGCTCGGCATCGGCCAGAACGGCGCGTACCCGGTCAACAATTTCTGCGGAACCGGTATGCACGGCGGCAAAATTGTGTTAAGATGTGATAAAGCACCGACCGATCTGCCGCGTCAGGTCCTCGTGAACGAGGTCTCCGCGGACGATATGACCGAATTTGCACCGTATATCAAGGAATACGCGCAGCTGTTCGGTGCAGACGCGGAGGATCTGCTTTCGCAGAAGTATTTCGTCCTCACGCCGAACCCGGAGGCAGGGTATAAGCAGCTTTATACCTTTGAGGCTTGATTTTGCTCTCAGAGTGAAAAACTCCTGCAAGGCAGGAGTTGGAAATGAGGAGATGGGAGTTACCTGATAGGTGTAACTCGCAGGTGCCGTCCGTAACAACACGCAAACGAATTGTGCGACACTGTTCTGTCGCACCTGCGTTGATTTAACCGTATGTGTAGCAGAACGGTATCTGACACTGTGTATGGGTTTCGACAGGGGAGTACACTGTGCTCCCCTGCGGTAGAAAAAATCCTCTGCCGTTCCCCTTTTCGAAGCGGTCGCCGCTCTCTGATTTTCGCCAGACTATGAAATAAAGGAAACTGGAGTCCCAAGAGGATAGAAACCTTGGTGTCTATCCTTTTGGTGCCCCAGCCAAGGTTTGGCACCCATTCCGCATTCTTTAGCAAAAAATTTATTCCTCAAGATACATTATGAAAAGGAGGCTTGCCCTATGGACACCACCATGAGCGAAGTCGTACAATTTATTCAGGAGAACGACGTAAAGTTCATTCGTCTTGCGTTTTGCGATATTTTCGGCAACCAGAAGAACATCGCCATCATGCCGACCGAGCTGGAACGCGCTTTCGAGCAGGGCATCCACTTCAACGCAGCGGCGCTGCGCGGCTTTCTCAATGTAGAAGCGTCTGATCTGCTGCTGTTTCCCGATCCGGCAACGCTTTCCGTTCTGCCGTGGCGGCCGGCTCAGGGCCGTGTAGTGCGCTTTTACTGCGACATTCGCTATCCGGACGGCACGCCGTTCGAGGGCGACGGCCGTCATTTGCTGCGTGAGGCCAACCGCCGTGCGCGCCGCGCAGGCTACTCGCTGACCATGGGCACGGCAAGCGAGTTTTACCTGTTCGAGCTGGATGAAAACGGCCATCCAACCACCATTCCGCACGATCACGGCGAGTATTTCGATGTAGCGCCGCTCGACAAGGCGGAAAACGTGCGCCGCCAGATCTGCCTGACGCTTGAGGAGATGAACATCCAGCCGGAGTCCTCGCACCACGAGCAGGGTCCCGGCCAGAACGAGGTTGACTTCCGCTACGCCGAAGCCCTTGAAGCGGCCGACAATTTCGTCACCTTCAAGTGGGTCGTCAAGTCCATGGCGTCCTCAAGCGGCCTGTTTGCGTCCTTCCTGCCCAAGCCGCTCCCGCATGCGCCGGGCAGCGGACTGCATCTGTCTGTTTCGATAAACAAAAACGGCAAGAATCTGTTCCAGCCCTCGTTTGAAGAATCTGCCGAGGGCCAGAGCTTTGTGGCGGGCATTCTGCAGCGTGCTGCCGAGATGACCATCTTCTGCAATCCGCTCACCAACTCGTTCCAGCGTCTGGGCGAGTTTGAAGCGCCCAAGTACATCACCTGGTCGCATCAGAACAGCCGTCCGCTCATCACCGTACCGCTCTCCGAGGACAGCACGGCGCACCGCTTCAAACTGCGTGCGTTCGACGGCTGCATCAACCCGTACATCGTATTTGCGCTGCTCATCCACGCCGGTCTGGACGGCATCGAGCAGGGACTGCCCCTGCCGCCCGCCTGCGACGAAAACCTGTTCACCGCCTCCGACGAGGTACGCGCCCGTTACGAGACTCTGCCCGGCGCCCTGTGCGATGCGATCCGCATCGCCAAGGACAGCGACTTTATCACCAAGTACCTGCCCGAAAAGGCACGCACGGCCTTTTTCGCGGCCAAGCAGGCCGAACACGACCGCATCGTGCTTGCCGACGACCGCACGGCTGCCGAACGCTCCCTCTATTTTGAACGCTACTAATCCCACATAATACCGTTTGAAAGGAGGAGCACACCGCATGGAACGCATTCTTCTCGTTTCTGCAACCGAAAAATCCCGCACCATGCTTTCCCAGTTTTTAACGTCCTGCGGCGTACAGGCTCAGCTTGCACCTGCTTCCTCCGGTGCGGAGGCCCGGCGCATGCTGGTGGACGGCTTGTTCGACCTCGTACTCGTCAACACGCCGCTGCCCGATGAATTCGGGCATGAACTGGCACAGCAGGCTGCAAATGATACGCTTTCCGGCGTGATCCTGCTCGCTAAGGCCGAGATTGCGGACAGTGTTGCCGAAAAGGTCGAGGACGACGGCGTGTTCGTCGTACCCAAGCCGCTCTCGCGCGTACTGTTCATGCAGGCGCTCCGCATGACGCGCGCCGCGCGCAGCCGTCTGACCGGCCTGCAGAGCGAAAACCGCCGTCTGCAAAAGCGCATTGAGGATATCCGTCAGGTGGACCGCGCCAAGTGTCTGCTCATCGAGTGCTGCGGCATGACCGAGCCGGAGGCGCATTCCTACATCGAGCAGCAGGCTATGAACCAGCGTCGCTCCAAGCGAGATATCGCCGAGGATATCATCGGTGGAAAAACGCCGTGATTTGTGCGATACCGCTTATAGCAATTCAAATGAATAATGCGCCAAAAGTAGCGCATACAGCGCGCAAAGAGCAAGGAAATTTGATGCAGCTATGCTGTCGCATAGTAAAGCAAATTGACGATGGTATTTGCGTGCTGTATACGCGCACTTGGTGCAGTATTTGTTTGGATTGCTATAAAACCATCTCATATCTCACGCGAAAATTTTTTCGGTTTTTTCGATTTTATAGAGAAATTCCCGACAGATTATGATATACTAAATGGTGTATGAGCAGAGAAGCTCTGTCTTTCCCTGCCTATATGCCATTTTGTTATTTTCTAAGGAGGGAATCCGTGTGAAGCTGGCTTTCACCAAGATGCACGGCTGCGGCAACAATTATATCTATTTTAATTGCTTCGACCAGACTGTGCCCGATCCCGAGTCGCTTTCGATCAAGCTCAGTGAACCGCACTTCGGTATCGGCGGCGACGGCATTATCCTTATTTCTCCTTCCGACAAGGCGGATGCGCAGATGCGTATCTTCAACGCCGACGGCTCGGAGGGAAAAATGTGCGGCAACGGCATCCGCTGCGTGGGCAAGTACCTGTACGACAACGGCATGACCGATGGCCGCACCACCATCACCATTGACACGCTTTCCGGCGTAAAAACGCTTGAGCTGACCGTCAAGGACGGCAAAATGCAGTCCGCCCGCGTGGACATGGGTGCAGCCATTCTTGCTCCGCGGGAGATTCCCGTTGATATGGACGGCGAGAATGTCATCAGCGCACCCATCGTTGTGGACGAAAAGGTCTACCACATGACTTGCGTTTCCATGGGCAACCCGCACTGCGTTATCTTCCAGAAGGAGGATGTGGACGACCTCGACCTTACGCGCATCGGCCCCAAGTTCGAGCATCATCCGCTGTTTCCGGAGCGTGTCAACACCGAGTTTGTCAACGTCCTGCCGGACGGCAGCCTGAAAATGCGCGTCTGGGAGCGCGGTTCCGGTGAAACATGGGCGTGCGGCACCGGCTCCTGTGCGACCGGCGTGGCAGCATGTCTGAACGGCTTTGCAAACAAAAACGAGGATATCGTCGTGCACCTGCGCGGCGGCGACCTCACCATTCGCTATACAGATGAAACCGTGTTCATGACGGGCGCGGCAACGACCGTATTCAAGGGGGAAATTGAGATATGACAAAGTACATCTTCGTGACCGGCGGCGTAGTTTCCGGTCTGGGCAAGGGCATTACTGCCGCATCTCTCGGCCGTCTGCTGAAAAGCCGCGGCTTGAAAATTGCAGCGCAGAAGCTCGATCCCTACATCAACGTAGACCCGGGCACGATGAGCCCGTTCCAGCACGGCGAGGTTTACGTTACCGACGACGGCGCAGAGACCGACCTCGACCTCGGCCACTACGAGCGCTTCATCGACGAGGACCTGAACAAGTTCTCCAACCTGACCACCGGCAAGGTATACTGGAATGTTCTGAACAAGGAGCGCGCCGGCGAGTACCTCGGTGAGACCGTGCAGGTTATTCCGCACATCACCAACGAGATCAAGTCTTTCATCTACTCGGTAGGCAAAAAGACCTCGGCTGACGTTGTTATCACCGAGATTGGCGGCACCACCGGCGATATTGAGTCCCAGCCGTTCCTCGAGGCGATCCGTCAGGTTGCTGCTGAGGTTGGCCGCCGCAACTGCCTGTTCATCCATGTAACGCTGGTTCCGTTCATCTCCGGCTCCAATGAGCCGAAGTCCAAGCCGACCCAGCACTCGGTTAAGGAGCTGCGCGGTCTGGGCATCTCTCCGGACATCATCGTAGCCCGCGTTGACCAGCCGATGGATGACGATATCAAGCGCAAGATTTCCATGTTCTGCACCGTGCCGGAGGACTGCGTAATCGAAAACCGCACCCTGCCGGTTCTGTATCAGGCACCGATGATGCTCGAGGAGAGCCATCTGTCCGACATCGTCTGCCGTGAGCTGTCCATCGGCGCAGGCAAGGGCGATATGACCGAGTGGCAGGAAATGCTCGAGCGCATTGCCGCCCGCAAGAACCACGTCAAGATTGCACTGGTCGGCAAGTACGTCAAGCTGCACGACGCATATCTCTCGGTTGCAGAGGCGCTGCAGCACGGCGGCTACGAAACCGGCTGCTTCGTTGACATTGACTGGGTAGACTCCGAGGAGATCAACGACTCCACCGTGGACAAGCTGCTCGGTGAGGTTGACGGCATCATCCTGCCGGGCGGCTTCGGCGCACGCGGCGTGGAAGGCATGATTTGTGCAGCAAACTATGCGCGCACGCAGGGTATCCCCTACTTCGGCATCTGCCTCGGCATGCAGATCGCGGTTATGAGCTACGCACGCAACGTGCTCGGCTACGCGGATGCAAACTCCAGCGAGTTTGACCCGGATTCCACCCATCCGGTCATCGACCTGATGGAGAGCCAGCAGGGCATCTCCAAGAAGGGCGGCACGATGCGTCTGGGCGCTTATCCGTGCAAGATCCGTCCGAATACTATCATGGCATCGGCGTACGGCGAGGAAATGATTTCCGAGCGTCACCGCCACCGTTACGAGTTCAACAACAATTTCCGCGAGGAGATTGAAAATAAGGGCATGCAGATCACGGGCACCTCGCCGACCGGCGAGCTTGTGGAGACCGTTGAGATCCCGAACCATCCGTTCTATATCGGCGTACAGTTCCACCCCGAGTTCAAGTCCCGTCCCAACCGCGCTCATCCCCTGTTCAAGGCGTTCGTCGCGGCATCTCTGAAAAGGAGCCAGAACAACAATGCAGACTAACAAGAACTACGACAATCTCGAGCAGAGCTATCTGTTCTCCACCATCGCACGCAAGGTGCGTGAGTACTCCGAAGCACATCCGGAGGCTGATATCATCCGTCTGGGCATCGGCGACGTAACCCGTCCGCTGGTACCGGCTGTTATCGACGCACTGCACGCAGCCGTTGAGGATCAGGCCAAGCAGGAGACCTTCCACGGCTACGGCGATGAGCAGGGCTACGGCTTCCTGCACGAAGCACTGGTCGGCTACTACAAAACCCACGGCGTAGAGCTCGCTACCAATGAGATCTTCATCTCGGACGGCGCAAAGAGCGACCTCGGCAACATCCTCGACATTTTCGGTACCGACAACACTGTTCTGGTTCCGGACCCGGTTTACCCGGTTTACGTTGATACCAACGTTATGGCGGGCCGCAAGATCGTATTCGCTGACGCAAACGAGGCAAACGGCTTCCTGCCGCTGCCGGACGAGTCTGTTCAGTGCGACATCATCTATATCTGCTCTCCGAACAACCCGACCGGCGCTGCTTACGACCGTGCAGGTCTGAAGGCTTGGGTAGATTACGCCAACAAGCAGAACGCCGTTATCCTGTATGACGCAGCTTACGAGTGCTTCATCGAGGATGAGACTCTGCCGCGCTCCATTTACGAGATCGAAGGCGCTAAGTCCTGTGCAATCGAGTTCTGCTCCTTCTCCAAGATGGCAGGCTTCACCGGCACCCGCTGCGGCTGGACCGTTGTTCCGACCGCTCTGCTGGACGGCAAGCTGAACAAGATGTGGCTGCGCCGTCAGACCACCAAGTTCAACGGCGTTCCGTATATCGTACAGCGCGGCGCTGCTGCCTGCTTCACCGAGGAAGGCATGAAGCAGATCAAGGAGACCCTCGGCTACTACAAGCAGAACGCCAAGGTTCTGGCTGAGACCCTCGATGAGCTGGGTATCTGGTACACCGGCGGCAAGAGCAGCCCGTACCTGTGGCTCAAGTGCCCGAACGGCATGGATTCCTGGACCTTCTTCGACTACCTGCTTGAGAATGCCAACGTCGTTGGTACGCCGGGTGCAGGCTTCGGCAAGAACGGCGACAGCTTCTTCCGTCTGACCGCATTCGGCGATCAGGCACGCACCAAGGAAGCTGCTGAGAGACTCAAGAAACTCCTCAAAAAGTAAGTTTCCGCAATATCGCATAATCAAAGAGCTGTCCCGCGCGGACAGCTCTTTTTGTATAGTTGAGGTGATTCGATGGGCATTCTTTATGGTCACAGGTGCGTTTTATGCGGCGCGGATTTTCCGGTGACGACCAGCCGCACGCTGCAGCTTTGTCCGGACTGTGCCGCCGCAGTCCGGCGGGAATACCGCTGCAATGAGGTCATCTCCATCGCCGGAGCGGACGGTACGATCGCTCCGCTGTATTACCGCGGCACCGTGCAAAATGCCATGAAGCGGTTCAAGTTCAGCAGCGCCGCCTACTGTGCAGACTGGTTCGCGGCGCAAATGTCCGTGGCCCTCACATCACAGCTGGACGACTGGCAGCCGGATTTGATTACCTACATGCCGATTGGATTCCTGCACTACCGCAAGCGCGGGTACAATCAGGCGGAGCTGCTTGCAAAGCTGACGGCAAAGCCGCTTTCTCTTCCATGCGAAGCCACCTTGCGCAAGCGATGGTTTGTCGGCAAGCAGTCCGCGCAGAAGGATTACGCCGCGCGGCAGAGCAACGCAGAGAACGCCGTTCTGCCGAAGGGCGGCGTGGACTTGACCGGAAAATCCGTCGTGTTAGTCGATGATATTATCACCACCGGAGCAACAGCCGCTGCCGCCGTCAAGACTCTGCGGGAGATGGGCGCAAGCCGTGTTTACGTCCTTGCCGCGACATTTACACCGAGGAAATAACAAAAAGACCGCTTTCGCGGTCTTTTTTGTTAGCGAAAAAACTCACTGCTGTACACTCTGCTGTAATTGTCGGTAATCTCGGCTTTCAGCTGGTACTGATCAAATCCACCTTCCAGATCACGCCAGTCAACCTGTGTATAATAATAAACGTCTCCACCGAATCCTGTTTCTATATTCTCTATCTTCTGTTCTTTGATTTGTTTTCCGTTCTGATACAGCAATATACGACCACTGACCGGTGTCACACTGTCATCGCCGCAGTAAATATACGTTGCCACATTGCCGCTGGCTGATGTGGTCTTACCATTAAAGCTAAAGCTACCGTTCTCCCACCACGCACGCACTTCGAGAGAAAAACGCTGCTTCAGGTCATACTCAGAGGCAACCATAATATTACGGATTTCTCCGTCCGTACTTGTCAGCGTCAAATAAACAGAAAACGTATCCACCAGCGGCACGCTGATTTCGCCGCTGTAACCGTTCTTGTTTTCTGCGTCGCACTCCCACGACTGATCGCCGCTGCGGACAACAAACTTTGCGGTTTCGCCGTCCCGCATTTCTTTCGGCACGGCGCTCACTGTGACAAGAAGATTTTCGTTGTGATCCGGGTCTACCTCGATATTCTCCGACCAGTCGGCTAAATCGCTGTTCTCAGCGCTCGTATTATCCGGATAGTAAATCGTGCTCGGCCCGCTCTGCATCCGCAGCGTGTCGATCTGCTGCTGCATGGCGAGCACGCGCCACAGGCTGACCGCGCTGCATACCACGCTGACGCACAGCAGTCCCGCCGCTGCGATTGCCGCAATTTTCCACTTGCGGTTTCCGTTCCTGACCGGCTGGTTCTCTGCACCCGGCCACGATTCATCCGAGTCCTCTGCCTTTGGCATTAGCTCCGCATCCGGACGCAGCAACGTATCCACCGGAACGCCGAACAGCTTGCTCAGTTCCATTAAATTATCCATCGTGGGCACTGCCTGATCGGCCTCCCACTTGCTGACCGCCTGACGGCTGAGACCCAGCTTTTCGCCGAGCGCCTCCTGACTCATGCCCTGCTCTTTTCGCAGTACCGCGATTTTCTCACCTGTTGTCATCTCTGCCACCTGCCTTTCTTTTCTGTCTCCAGTGTGCCTGAAATGCCGCAAAAGCGCCACCAACCCATCGTTTCTTTTTGTCAACCGACGGTTGCGTACGTCTTTCCGGTTGCAAAAAAGTCCCGAAATGTGCATTTCGGGACTTTGAGGCTATCTGTGAAAACACTTATGGGCATTACCACACGATTCAGCGGTGAGCGGTTGGCGAGTAACTTTTGCGTGCTGATGCGGCGCGGTTCCGCAGCAATACTTTGTGTATTGCAAGGGAACGCAACAAAATCAGCGCACAAAATTTCCGCCAAACGCCGCCGATGCAATCGTGTGGTATTGCCCCCAATTAGGCGTTGAAGAACTCCTCGTGGATAGCCTTAACAGCCTTCTCGCTGTCCTCCTCGTTGATGAGGACGGAGATCTTGATCTCAGAGGTGGAGATCATACGGATGTTGATGCCGGCGCTTGCCAGAGCCTCGAACATCTTGGAAGCAACGCCGGTAGCGGAAGCCATGCCTGCACCAACAATAGAAACCTTTGCGACCTTGGTGTTGATGGAAATATCCTCGTAGCCGAGCATCTCCTTCGCGTCGCGCAGGATCTTCTCGACGCGCTCTGCATCGTCCTGACGGATGGTGAACGAGATGGACTTCTTGTTATCGCGGCCTACGGACTGGAGGATGATGTCGATGTTGACATTGTGCTTCGCCATCAGCGAGAATACCTTGAATGCAGTGCCCGGCGTATCGTCCAGATTGATGATCGCTACACGCGCGCAGTTATTATCACGGGCAACACCCGAAACCAGCAGTTTTTCCATATTAGAACCCTCCTTGACTTTGGTACCCGGATTGCGGGTAAAGCTCGAAACGACCTCAAGATCGACATTGTACTTCTTTGCCATCTCAACCGAACGGTTGTGCAGCACCTGTGCGCCCAGAGATGCCAGCTCCAGCATCTCATCATAGGTGATGGCGTCCAGCTTCTTGGCATCCTTTACGATGCGCGGATCGGCAGTGTAAACGCCGTCTACGTCGGTATAGATCTGGCAGAGATCCGCGCCGAGCGTTGCGGCAATGGCAACTGCGGTGGTATCCGAGCCGCCGCGGCCGAGCGTGGTAACGTCGCCCATCTTGTTGATGCCCTGGAAACCGGCTACGATAACGATGCGGCCGTTGTCCAGCTCTGCCTTGAGGCGATCGCCTGCGATGCGCTTGATGCGGGCATCCGAGTAGTTGCTGTTGGTCTCCAGACCGATCTGCCAGCCGGTCAGGGATACGACCGGAAAGCCCAGCTTCTGGATGGCCATCGCCAGCAGAGACATGGAGATCATCTCGCCGGTGTTAAGCAGAACGTCCATCTCGCGCTTGGAAGGACGGTCGTTCAGCTCGGCAGCCTTTACGATCAGATCATCCGTGGTATCGCCCTGAGCGGATACAACTACAACAACCTGATTGCCTGCCTGTGCGGTCTTGGTAACAATGTCCGCAACATTCTTCAGTCGCTCGGTGTTGGCAACCGAAGTGCCGCCGAACTTTTGCACAATAAGACTCATACTAACTATGTTTCCTCCTTATATACACGGACGAGAGCACTCATCCGTCCCCTATTACAGTCGTTTTACGGTCGCACCAACCTCATCACAGCGCAGCTGCACGGCTTTCCAGTGCGGATACAGCTTCTCGCACAGCTCCTGTGCACGGGTGATGTAGTCGCGGTCGCCCTTGTAGACGATCGCCACGATGGACGGGCCTGCGCCGGAAATGAAAGCGCCGAGTGCACCCAGCTTCTTGGCCTCACGCACGATGTCCTCACCGTTTTCAATCAGACCGAAACGGTACGGCTGGTGCAGACAGTCACCGGTTGCCGCATCAAGGTTTTCCAGCTTGCCGGTGGTCAGGCTGCCCGCGAGCAGCGCTGCGCGCGCCAGATTGTAAACCGCATCGTGATGGTCGATGGTCTTGGGCAGTGCCGCACGCGCCTTTTCGGTGGACAGCTGGAAATCCGGAATGAATACCACGAAGTCGATTGCGCCGTGAACCGGTACACGAACGTGATGCACATGGCCGTTTTCGAGCAGCGCCACGCAGAAGCCGCCGAGGATCGCCGGTGTGGAGTTATCCGGATGACCCTCGATGGTAGCCGCCAGATCAATGACCGCGTTGCGGTCGAGCGGCTCACCGAGCAGCATGTTTGCACCCATGATACCCGCAACCGTGCACGCCGAGGACGAGCCAAGGCCGCGGGTCTGCGGGATAGCGCAGTCCTCAACGATGGTCAGACCGGAAAGCGGCTTGCCGCACTCGTCGTAGACGCGCTTCGCACACTGATAGATCAGGTTGCTCTCGTCCTGCGGAACATACTGACCGTTTTTATCCGAAATATCAATATGATCGTTCTCTGCGAGGTCGATCACGTTGTACAGCTCGAGCGCAATGCCGATGCTGTCATAGCCCGAGCCCATATTGGCGCTCGTAGCAGGAACGGTTACACGAACCATTGTATTTTCTCTCCTTTACAGAATACGCATTGCCGCACGAACTTCACCGCGTGCGTTCAGCTTTTCGGCTGCGGCGTTCATCTCTGCGGTGGACAGCTTGCGGGTCTGAACCACGAATACGCCCTCAGCAGGCTCAGTCAGACTCTCAACCGGCAGCAGCTCCTCAACATCCTTCTGTGCGCCCTTGAAGCGAACGTACCATGCACTCTGGAGGGTATCCAGCGGACGGAGCAGATTCTTGGAGCCATCGCCCCAGAAGATACGGCGGCGGTTGTCCTTGTGCTCGATGCTGTCCAACATATCGGCAACAACAGCGGAAGCGGTAGCCAGCTTGCCGGCGCCCTTGCCGTAGAACATAACCTCACCGGTCGCATTGCCGTCGATCATGATGGCGTTGAATACATCCTCAACAGCGGCCAACGGGCTTTCCTTGTGGATGAGATGCGGTGCAACATAAGCGTAAGCGGTGCCGTCCTCGCAGCGGACCGAGCGGCCCAGCAGCTTGATAACGCAGCCCAGCTTGTCGGCGTTTGCTACGTCCTCGAGGGTGATCTTAGTGATGCCCTCGCAGGAAACCTGATCCGGATCGAACTTATCGCCGTAAGCGAGGTCGGACAGAATGCAGATCTTGCGGCAGGCGTCGTGACCCTCGATGTCAGCGGTCGGGTCCTTCTCGGCATAGCCGTTGAGCTGTGCCTGCTTGAGTGCATCCGCAAAGGTAACGCCGTTGTGGATCATCTGGGTGAGAATGTAGTTGGTCGTGCCGTTCAGAATGCCGCAGATTTCGTTAAACTCGTTGGCAGCCAGGCACTGCAGCATCGGACGGATGACCGGGATGCCGCCGCCGACGGATGCCTCGAACATGTAGTTTACGCCGTGCTCCTCGGCAATCTTGAGCAGCTCCTCACCCTTGGTAGCGACCAGTTCCTTGTTGGAGGTGCATACGCTCTTGCCAGCCTCGAGGCAGCGCTTGGTGAACTGATATGCAGCGCCCACGCCGCCCATCACCTCGGCAACGACCGTTACCTCGGGGTCGTTCTCGATGACAGAGAAATCGGTTACAAATTTATTGCCATACGGCAGAGAGGAGAAGTCGCGCAGGTCGAGGACATACTTTACCTCAACCGGCTCGCCAACGGTCTTGGCGATCTTTTCGGCATTCATGTCGAAAACCTCGTATACGCCCGAACCGACAGTGCCGTGTCCCATGATTGCTACTTTAATCATATGCTGATTTCCTTTCATCAGTTAAATTAGCGTTCTGTATACCGTCGGACGGTCATTCAGATGCCAGAATTTCCACTTTGCTGACGCCTTCCATTGCTTCTGCGCGATGCACAAGCTCTTCGGATGAGTATTTCATCTCACCGGTGCGGGCCGAAATGGTGACCGATGCCATTCCTCTCATCGGAATGGACTGGTTCACCGTCAGCAGGTTTGCACCCGAGCGTGCCATCAGTCCTAGGATGCTCGACAGAACACCCGGCTGATCGTGCAGCATGAAATGGTAGGTGACGATACGGTCGGTGGTCGCCTCAAAGAAAGGGCGAACGCCGTCCTTATATTTGTAATACGCACTGCGCGACAGACCGGCGATCTTTGCCGCTTCGCTTGCCGTAGCCGCCTTGCCCGAAGCGATGGCTTCATTCGCTTCGATCACGCGCTGAAATACCTCCGGCAGCAGGGTGCGCTCCACGAGATAATACTTTGGTTTTATCATGCGATGTCTGTCCTCCCTAAAAAGACACTTGTCTTTTTCACGCTCATCTATCATACCATATCCATCCACCGAGCGCAAGAGAATAACTGATAAATTTCCCTAAATTCCGACGAGTGTTTTGTTACTTCTGTCAAAAGCTCCCGCTTTTCCTGTGAAAAGTGTAAGTGGCTTTTTGCTTTATTTTGTGTTATACTATGTTTACATCTGTAAACAATCGGAGAGTTTTATTATGCATCAGAAAAACGAAAACGGAACCTTTACCTCAAAAATCGGCTTTGTGCTGGCGGCGGTCGGCTCTGCGGTCGGCATGGGCAACATCTGGATGTTCCCTTACCGCACCGGTCAATACGGCGGCGCGGCTTTTTTAATCCCCTACCTGCTGTTTATCGCACTGTTCGGCTATGTCGGCCTGTCCGGCGAGTTCGCCTTCGGCCGTATGACCGGCACAGGTCCGATCGGCTCGTATGAATTTGCGATGAAGTCCCGCGGTAAAAAGGGCGGCGCCATCCTCGGTACGATTCCTCTGCTCGGCTCGCTCGGTATCGCCATCGGCTACGCCATCATCGTCGGCTGGGTGCTCCGAAGCGCGTTCGGCGCACTGACCGGCTCGCTGATGAGCACCGAACCGGAGCAGTTCTTCACGGAAATGAGCAGCACGAATTTTTCCAGTGTGCCGTGGCACACCCTGGTTATCCTGCTGACGGCGGCTGTGCTGATCTTCGGCGTGTCCGGCGGCATTGAAAAGATCAACAAGGTGATGATGCCCGCATTCTTCATCCTGTTCATCATCATTGCTATCCGCGTAGCCTTCCTGCCGAATGCGATCGAAGGCTACAAATACCTGCTCGTACCGCAGTGGGAATACCTGTTCAACCCGCGCACATGGATCATGGCAATGGGTCAGGCGTTCTTCTCGCTGTCGATCACCGGCTCGGGCATGATCATTTACGGCTCTTACCTGCCGAGAAATGAGGATGTTGTACATTCGTCGTGCATGACCGCTGTGCTCGACACCTGCGCGGCTATGCTGGCCGGCTTCGCCATCCTGCCGAGCGTGTTCGCGTTCGGTCTGGACCCGGCCTCCGGCCCCAAGCTGCTGTTCATCACCCTGCCGCGTGTATTCCAGCAGATGCCGTTCGGCCGTCTGTTCGCGTTCTTCTTCTTTATTTCCGTGCTGTTCGCGGGCATTACCTCGCTGGCGAACATGCTGGAAGCAGTCTCTGAAGCCGCGCAGACGCGCCTCAAGCTGAGCCGAAAGGCCGCTGTCCTGCTGTCGTGCGGCGCCGCATTGGCGGTTGGCCTATTTATCGAGCGCGATACGCTCATGGGTACGCTGATGGACGTTATCACCATTTACGTCGTGCCGATCGGTGCAATCCTCGGTGCGGTTATGGCGTACTGGGTGCTCGGCATTAACAAGATGGAGCAGGAGCTGATGAACGGCCGCAGCAAGCCGCTCAGCCGCGCGTTTGCGCCGCTTGCGAAATATGTGTATATCTTCCTTGCCGCACTCGTCGTATTCTTCAGCTTTATTATCCCGGGTGGTATTGGGTAAATCTGTGCTATAAAAAAGGACTTCCTGCGGGAAGTCCTTTTTTCATGCAGGAATGGAGAATGGGAAATGCCCCATCTATACGTTCATTTTCCATTTTCAATTCTCAATTACGATTCTTCATCGAGGAAGAAAATCTTCTCAACCGGCCGTTCCAGAAGCCGTGCGGTTTTAATCGCCAGCTCGAGGGTCGGGTCGTATTTATCGTTCTCCATCGCCACGATGGTCTGCCGCGATACCCCGAGCAGCTTTGCCATGTCCTCCTGCCGCAGGCCGCGTGCCTTGCGGAGCTCTTTAATATTGTTCTTCATCTTCAGCGCCAGAACTTCCATATCAAATCTGCGAATATCACGATCGGAATGAAAATACGCTTTACAATATCCCCGGCAAGTGCACTTTGGGACGGCGGATTTTCCTCGTCATCTTTTGTGGCACGGTAGGTCGCGATTGCTCTGTAAACACCCTCGAACACCATGCACACGAACCACAGAATTGCAAACTCGCTCACATTTTTGCCGAATGCAATGATATCCACCAGCATCACCACAAACAGCCCGACCGTCATCAAGCGATAGGCGATAATCGCACCATTGCGTGTGATTGTGTTCTGCATTTCGTCCTGCTCCCAGCCGTTGGCCTTCGCGGAAGCGCGTGCACGAGCGGTTTTTCCGGCCTGTCCCCAGTCCTCCCAGAGCATAAAAGCCAGCCAGATTGCCGCAAAAACGACCATTACGACCACGCCTATACCGATTTCGGTTGTAAACATAGGTGCACCTCCCTACATCCAGAAAACCTTCACCACAATCCACAGATACATCAGATTATTGAACACACTGTGTCCCATCTGTTTCCACATTTGCGTTTTATCCTCATCGCCCGCCATATTGCGAATGGTTTTGATGATGATAAACAGCACCTCAGCAACAATGGACACGATTGCCAAAACACTGAGTTCAATCGAGCGATAATCACAGAAAAAGCGGCTGTAACCAAGATAAATGATAACACCGGCCTGCAGCACACGGTAGCCAATCAAGCGACCCTTCACATTGACGGCGTGCGCCATCTCATCGATATTCCATTCCCAGTCTTTCATGATTTTTCTCGCTCGCGGCGATTGTCCTTCTTCTACCCAGTCGTGCCACAGGCTCGCTGCAAGAATGACCAGAGGCAGCACAATCGCAACCACAACAACCTGCACCTTCTGTGTCATATCGTACATATCCCAGCTCATAAGCGCACCTCCTACCAGTTTTGCGTTAGAACCGTCATTCCGATGGCCAATCCGATCAGCACCGCACAGAACATCAGCATTGCGATAAGGAAAGTCAGTCTCGGCGGATGCTCCTCGTCGTCCTTTGCTTTGCGGAACGTCTGCACAAGCATAATAGCCGCCTCCGCCATGCCGGACACGACCAACAGCGCACACAACTCCATTGCCGCCTGCCCTTTTATCAGCAGCCGATAATACAGGCACGCCAGGATTCCCGCCTGCGTCACCCGGTATGCGACCGCCTGTGCCTGTGTGATGATGGCGTGCTCCATCTCATCGGTCTTGCTGCCGAGTGCTTTGGCGATCCTGCGGGCCTTTTTCGATCTTCCGGCATCCATCCAGTCTTTTACCAACCATGCCGCCAGCAGAAGCACCGGCAAGCCGATGCAGACCCATAATACCTGCATTTTCTCGGCTGATGTGTATAAATCCCACCGCATAAAAGCACCTCCTACCCTTGATGCCGTTCGCTAAAATGTAAAGTTCTCTTTACATCTTAAAGATAACAGGCGGATAGCAAAATGTCAAGAATGTTTGACATTTCAGGCAAGGAAAAACCCCACAGAATTTTCTGTGGGGTTTTGTGAATGTTTACTGATCCTGCTTATCCGGGTCGAGATCCTTTTCGGCTTCTTCAACCTTGGCAAGCTCCTCTGCGGATTCCGCAGGCTTACTTACCTTGGCGTGCAGCTCCTGCTGCAGCTCGGTCATCAGATCCTCGCCGACGATCTTATCCGGAACGATTTCGCCGTTGTAGACCTTAACAAAGGTCTCGCCGTCCATCGTTTCGTTGCGGATGAGATACTCGGCAACGCGTTTCATCTCGTCCATGTGCTCGCTCAGCAGCTTTTCACAGGCGTGATATGCGTGCTCGATAATGCGGTGAATCTCGTCATCGATCTCCGCCGCCTTGACCTCGGAATAGCCCTTGCCGGCTGCCAGATCACGGCCGAGGAATACCTCGCCATTATCCGAGCCGTAGTCGATCGGGCCGATACGCTCGCTCATGCCGTAGCTGGTGACCATGGCGCGTGCCATCTGGGTCGCCTGCTTGATGTCGCCATAAGCACCGGTGGAGATATCCTCCATCGTCAGCTGCTCGGCCACGCGGCCGCCCAGACAAACGATGATATACTCCTCCATATACTTCTTGGTGCGGTATGCCTGATCCTCCTCCGGCAGCGGCATAGTAAAGCCGCCTGCGCCGGACGAACGCGGAATAATGGTAACGTGGTGTACCGGATCCTGCGTCGGCAGAACGTGGAAGCAGATCGCGTGACCGGCCTCATGGTACGCGGTCAGGCGCTTGTCGTGCTCATTGATGATGTGGCTCTTCTTCTCCACGCCCATTACGACCTTGAGCAGCGACTCCTCAATCTCCTCCTGCGAGATCAGCTTCTTGTTGCGGCGTGCCGCAAGCAGCGCTGCCTCATTGAGCAGGTTTTCGAGATCTGCACCGGTGAAGCCGGCGGTCGTCTTGGCAATTTCAGAGAACTTGACATCCGGGTCGAACTGCTTGTTGCGGGCATGTACCTTGAGGACAGCCTCACGACCCTTGACATCCGGTGCGCCGACATAGACCTGACGGTCAAAACGGCCCGGACGGAGCAGTGCGTTATCCAGAATATCCTTGCGGTTGGTGGCTGCGATGACGATAACGCCCTCGTTTGCACCAAAGCCGTCCATCTCAACGAGCAGCTGGTTCAGAGTCTGCTCGCGCTCGTCATGGCCGCCGCCGAGACCTGCGCCGCGCTGACGGCCTACTGCATCGATCTCGTCGATGAACACGATAGCCGGCGCGTTCTTCTTGGCCTGCTCGAACAGGTCGCGCACACGCGATGCGCCGACACCGACGTACAGCTCAACGAAGTCCGAACCCGAAATAGACAGGAACGGTACGCCCGCCTCGCCTGCAACCGCACGCGCGATCAGGGTTTTACCGGTGCCCGGAGGGCCGACCAGCAGCACGCCCTTCGGAATACGCGCACCGATCTGCACGAACTTCTGCGGATTCTTGAGGAACTCGACGATTTCCTGCAGCTCTGCCTTTTCCTCGTCCGCGCCTGCCACATCATTGAAAGTGACCTTGCGCTTATCGTCCTGCGCCAGCTTTGCACGGGCCTTGCCAAACTGCATCGGACCTGCTCCGCCGCCGGACTGCTTGTTCATCATAAAGTACCAGAACGCGATCAGCAGCACGATCAAAATCACATACGGCAGGAACTGTGCCCACCACGGAATGGTTGCCGTGCGGTAATCGACCTTGGTCAGCGTGCCATCCCGCATCTGCTGCTGAATGGTCTCGCCCAGATCGTTATAGAACACGCTTCTGTAGTCACCCAGATCGTAGGTGTACGTCCGGTTTTCCTTTTTCAGATGCATGGTCAGCGTGGTGTCGTCCACGTCGTACTGGTCAACATCGCCATCCATAAAATAGTTGTAGATCTGATTATAGGACAGCGTTTCTGTCTGCTGTGTCTGGCTGACCACATAGCTGACACCCGCCAACAGGCACACCAGTATGATCAGGTAAAGGCCGAAGCCTTTCATTTTGCCTTTCAAATCGGTTTAACACCTCTTCCCTAAATTACTCGCCGCCGTAAACATACGGCTTAAGTACACCGATATACGGCAGATTGCGATACTTTTCCGCGTAGTCGAGACCGTAGCCGACTACGAACTCGTCCGGAATCTCAAAGCCGAGGTAATCCACATCGACGTTGATCTTGCGGCGCTCCGGCTTGGAGAGCAGCGTGCACAGGCGGATGGAGTTCGCGCCGCGCGCTGCCAGAATCTGCATGAGATAGTGCAGCGTTACGCCGGAATCCAGAATATCCTCCACGATCAGCAGGTCGCGGCCGTCGATCGGCTGTGCGATATCCTTGATGATCTGTACCTCGCCGGAGGTCTTGGTGCCCTTGCCGTAGCTGGATACGACCATGAAATCCACGTTGCACGGCGTATCAATGGCACGGGTCAGGTCGGCCATGAATACATAGGAGCCCTTGAGCACACTGACGATCAGCGGGTTCTTGTCGCGGTAGTCCTCCGTGATACGCGCACCCAGCTCTGCTACCTTTTCGTGAAGCTGCTCCTCGGTAAAGTAAACTTCCTTGATGTCATCTCGCATATTATAAGCCATTTTTTGATAACCCCTTTACTGTAATCTGCAGTGTATTTGCGTTATTTTTGGCTGTTCTGCTGCAGTCCGCACCGATATCCTGCACCGCGATCACGCCGTTTTTATCCGCGATAACGGCCATCGCATTCCGCATATAGCGCGGAATCTTTCGGTCGATCATCAGCTTTTTGAGCGATCTGCTGCCGCCGTTTTCGGTCAACCGCAGAGTGTCTCCGGTGCGCCGTGTGCGAACACACAGCGATTCAAAATCTATTGTACCACAATCCAGACAAAAAGTATTGAATGTTTTGTAAAAAACTTCGGATTTTTCTAATTTTTTTGCAGTCAGCCTTACCGTGTCCTTCCAGATCATCCCTGCGAATGGTACGGTAAACGGGATTTCCGGCCGCTCGACCGCGGTTTCCGCCTTGGGAATGATGCGCAGAACGTCATATTCACGTCTTGCGAAACAGCCGTTCGGCAAATCGGTTTCCGCAGACGGAGACGCGGTTTCCAGCAGATGCTCGAGCGCTGAAATATGCTTTGCGGTTACGTCTTTGAGCGGCATATCCGCGTTTTCGAGCAGCAGACGCAATGCTCGGCTGCGAACCGCCGATGCGGCCTCCCGCAGAGGCTGAATCTTCCATGCGCCGTTCCCGACTGCACAAAGTTGTACACAGGTCTGTGCATAACTCTGCAGGCAAGTCTCGTCCTGCCGAAGCTGACGCGAAAGCCGTGCTGCCGCCTGCACCGCCTGCGGATTCAATTCCCGCAGAATGGGAACGACCTCTTGACGGAGGCGGTTGCGCGTATAAGCCGTGTCCGCATTGGTGCCGTCCGTGACGAAATCCTGTCCGCGCTCGCGCAGAAAGGCTTCGATCTCCCGCCGTTCAACCTCGATGAGAGGCCGAATGATGCGTCCGCGCACCGGCGGAATGCCCGTGAGACCTTTCGCACCTGTGCCGCGCACCAAATGGAACAGCATGGTCTCCAGATTGTCGTCCGCATTGTGCGCCACCGCGATTTTGGCTCCGTGCGCGGCATGCTCCAGCCGTGCATAGCGAATACGCCGCGCGGTCTCCTCCACCGCGGAATCGCCTGCGGCTGCGGCTATGTCCACGCGCTCGACCGTCAGTTCCACGCCGAGCTCCTCACACAGCCTGCGGCAGAAGGCTTCGTCCCGGTCGGACTCTGCACCGCGCAGACAGTGGTTGAGGTGAAATGCCCGCACCGGATACCCCAGCTCGCGCAGACTCAGCAGAAGCGCTGTGGAATCCGCACCGCCAGACAGGGCAACCAGCACATTTTCGCCGGTTTCAAGCATCATATAGTCAGAAATCGTCCGTTTTACCGTATCCAGCATGGCTTACTCCTCGTGAATGCGGTCCGGATTGGAGAACGTGGTATACTGACCGACCCACTGCAGCTCAATGGTGCCGGTCGCACCGTGACGGTTTTTCGCAATGATAATTTCTGCGATATTTTTATTTTCGCTTTCATCATCGTAGTAATCGTCGCGGTAGATAAACATAACGATGTCGGCGTCCTGCTCGATCGCGCCGGACTCTCGCAGGTCGGACAGCATCGGGCGCTTATCCGAGCGCTGCTCGGACGCACGCGACAGCTGCGACAGACACACGACCGGAACATTGAGTTCCTTCGCCATAATTTTCAGCGAACGTGAAATCTCTGCGACCTCCTGCACACGATTATCCATGTGACGGCCGCCGACGTGCATCAGCTGCAGATAGTCGATGACGATCAGACCGAGTTCGTCACCCAGTCTGCGGCATTTCGCCTTGATCTCCGCAACCGTGATGGCCGGATTGTCGTCCACATAGATATTCAGTCCTGCCAGTACGCCGGACGCACGCGCGATCTTTACCCAGTCGTCACCGTCCAGATTGCCGGTTTTCAGCTTCTGCGACTCAATGAGCGCCTCACTTGACAGGAAACGGCTGGCCAGCTGTTCCTTGCCCATCTCAAGCTGGAACACGCACACGCCGGTGCCCTTTTTGTCACCGCGCTCCTTATTCTTGACACTTGCCTTAGCCGCATTGAGCGCCACGTTGAGCGCAAATGCGGTCTTGCCCATGCCGGGTCGTGCCGCAATGAGAATCAGGTCGGATTTATTGAGACCGGTCAGCGCCGTGTCCAGCGCGTGGAAGCCGGTGGACATGCCGGGAATTTCACTGTCCGACCGGGCACGCTCGTCCAGTTCGGTATACAGATCCGCGATAACCTCAGAAAGCCGTGACAGGCCCTTAATTTCACGTCCCTGTCGGATGCTGTAAATGCGCTGCTCCGCCAGCTCGGCAATGCCGGAGGCTTCGCCGTGGGCTTCGAGGGCGTTCTGCTGAATCTCGCTGCCCGCGTCCGCCAACTGGCGCAGCAGGCTCTTGTCACGCACGATGCGGACGTATTCGTTGACGTTCCGCGCACCCGGCGTGACCTCCATCAGCTGAAAGAGATACGCGCGGCCGCCGGCCTCGTCGTAGTAACCCATGCGCGTGAGCATATCCAGAACGGTTACCGGGTCAATGCGCTGTGCGCCGTTGAACATCGAGTAGATGGTCTCGAAGATGCGCTTGTTTTCTTCCGCGTAAAAATCATCGGCGCGCACCTGCTCGATGACCTCGGGAATGCAGTTCGGATCGACCAGCATCGCGCCTAAAAGCGACTGCTCCGCAGTCAGATCCTGCGGTACCTGCCGCATTAAAAGTTCGTCGGGCACTTACTTACCTCCCTCCGCTAAAAATAAAAATGGAGAATTGAGAATGAAGAACGAAAAATGACAACGCAGGCATAGCCTGCGTCAATCAAATCCCGCTTTGCTTGCAAAGCGCAACCACATGACAGGTTTTCCAAACGGAAAACCGAGTCATTGACCCGCCGCAGCGACCGTGCGTTTCACGCACGGCATGAAATAGGACACGGCAATACCGTGTCCGTAAAAAGTCAGGACATGCGCCTGACTTTTTACACCCCGACCCAGCGCCCTTGGAGCGCGTCCGGGGGTATCGCCGGTCGGTTTCTCCGGAACCGACCGGCGTATATAGGGGGTATTGGATACCCCCTATAGATGCAGGTTAGGCCTCGACTACCTGCACCAGAATCTCGCCTGCGATATCCTGATACAGCTTTGCCTTTACACGGTGTACACCGAAGGTCTTGATCGGCTCCTCGAGCACGATCTTCTGCTTCGGTACGTTCAGACCGTACTGCTTGTTCAGCTCCTCAGCGATTTCCTTGGAGGTAACAGCGCCGAACAGGCGGCCGCCCGTGCCGCCCTTGGCCGGAACCTTTACCGGGCTCTCCTTGAGTTTCTCGGCTGCCTCGCGGGCCGCCTGCTGCTCAAGTGCGATCTTGCGTGCGTGTGCCTCATCCTGCGCCTTCTTGACGTTCAGGTTATCCGCGGTTGCCGGCTCTGCCAGACCGCGCGGCATCAGGAAGTTGCGGCCGTAGCCCTCGCTGACCTCGATCAGCTCGCCCTTTTTGCCCTTGCCCTTAACGTCGGCCTTGAGAATTACTTTCATGGTGATTACTCCTTTTGTGTTTGCTATATCGAATGCGGCGAACAGCTTCGCCTGCTTTTCGGTTTTATTTATTATCGTCCTGCTTTTCGGTCCGCTGATCGTCGAAGTAGCCGCGAATGGCATCCGTGATCAGCTTGTCGGCCTCCTCCGGCGTGGTATTCTTCAGCTGTGCACCGGCCGCCGAATGGTTGCCACCGCCGCCGAGTCTCTCCATCAGCAGCTGCACATTGACGTGGCCTGCCGCACGAGCGGAAACCGCCATATCATTGCCGCTGCGGAACGCAACAACGCTTGCATGTGTGCCGATGATGGACAGCAGCTCGTCTGCTGCCTGTGCGGCCGCAATACGGTCTACCTCCTCGCCGGTGATAGCGAAGATAACGCCCTGACCGCAGTTGCGCGCGGACGAGATCAGCTTCTGACGCTCCATATACTGGTCAAAGCTGGACTGGAACAGGCGCTTGACATCGCTCGACTCCGCACCTGCGCGGCGCAGATACGCTGCCGCCTCAAATGTGCGGACACCGGTGCGCGTTGCAAAGCCCTTGGTATCCAGATAAATACCTGCCAGCATGGCTTCCGCCTCGCAGGTGAGGATGCCGCTGGTCGGCACAAGATACTGCAGCAACTCGCTGACCAGCTCAGATGCGGACGACGCATACGGCTCGTGCAGGGATACGACTGCATTCTCGATATAATCCGCCGCACGGCGGTGATGGTCAATGACTGCGATCTTGTTGATGGATTCGAGCAGCGCCGCGCTCTCCACATAGCCGGGACGGTTTACGTCCACCACGATAAGCAGCGTGTTGAAATCGCACGCGATCATCGCATCCTCGGCGCTGATGAACACGCCCTTGTACTCAGACTGGGTTTCCAGCCGTTCGATCAGGTCATTTGCCATGGTGTGCTGACGGTCCACAACAATGTGCACCGGTCTGCCCTTGACACGCGCGGCACAGACCATACCGGCAGCAGCGCCGATGGCGTCCATATCGCTGTTCTTGTGGCCCATGACCAGCACCTGAGACGAGTCGCGGATCAGCTGGCTGAGTGCGTTTGCAACCACGCGGCTCTTGACCTTGGTGCGCTTCTCGACTTCCTCGCTCAATCCGCCGAAGAAGGCAAAGTTAAATTTATTCTTGATAACCGCCTGGTCGCCGCCGCGGGACAGCGCCATGTCGACAGCGAGTCCGGCAAACTGATAGCTTTCCGCAAGCGTTTCGCCGTCGCGTCCGATACCGATGGACAGGGTAGCTACAACGCCCTCGTGGTTCTCAATTTCGCGCACCTCCTGCAGAACGGAGAACTTGCGCGCGACCAGCTTGTCCAGCTCGGCGTTTTCGATCACGAAGATATACTTGTCGCGGTCGTACTTGCGCAGTACAGCGCTCGAGTCCTTCACCCAGGCAAACAGACGTTTATCAATGCCCGCCAGAATGTTGGATTTTTCCGAGTCGGTGGTGTTCTTGACCAGCTCCTCGTAGTTGTCGATCGCGATAACCGCGATAGCCGGACGGGTAGTCTCAGCCGCATCCCGCAGACGGACAAACTCGGTGCAGTCGATGAAATGCAGCATCATCAGCTGTCCCGCACCGCTCTGCACCATACTGCCGAATACATGGTACTGCCGCTTGCCGATGCCAAGCTCTCCCGGGAACGCGGTCTGCCCCTTGATGAGCCAGCCGGTCTCAAACGTCGGTGCGATCTCGCCCATGCGAACGCCGCTTACCGCAGTCCCCCGACCGCTGATTTCCGCAAATGCGTCATTCGCCCATACGATCTCGCCCGTGGTAGCCAGCGCAACAGCTGTCGGCAGCGGCGAGCGTGTCACCGCCGGACGGATCTCTCCGCCATCTACCTCGATGTTGTTCATCAGCTCCTGCACCTGCCGCCGCCGTGCCGCATTCATGCGCAGCGAAACAATCCGCAGGATGATACACACCACAATACCCGCCGCACCGTACACGCGAGAGAAATAAAGTCCCACGACCGCAAACAGGAAAAACAGCACATAAAACATTACGCTGTTGGGAGCCAGCATCTTCTGTAATCTCTTTTTCAAACCCCTGCCTCCTTTTTGGGACGCAAATATTCAACCTAATTATAGCAAGCCATCGCCAGAATTTCAACACTAAATGCAAACCGGTTTTGTATCTTTTCGCCGTCCGCTTGCAATTTTCACAGCTTCATGGTACAGTAACCGTAGATTCGCAATCAGGAGGATATCATTATGCAATTTTCGTTTGCACACAACAACTTCAACGTCCGCGATCTGGACCGTTCGCTTTCTTTTTATAAGGAGTCTCTCGGTCTGACCGAATCCAGCCGCATCAACGCACCGGACGGCAGCTTCATTATTGTATACCTGACCGATGGCGTAACGCCGCATCTGCTCGAGCTGACGTGGCTGCGCGACTGGGACAAGCCGTACAACCTCGGTGACAACGAGTTCCACCTGGCCTTCCGCGTGGATGATTTCGATGCCGCACACGCAAAGCACAAGGAAATGGACTGCATCTGCTTCGAAAATCCGGCAATGGGCATCTATTTTATCTCCGACCCGGACGGCTACTGGCTGGAAGTCATTCCCGCAAAGTAAACAGAAAACGCTTGGAGCTGCTGCTTTGAGCGTTTTTTTCATTCTCTGAACAGGATTATTCTGTTCATTTTTCGACAACGGGTGTATACTATTGAAGTTATCTCCTGACGAAAGGACTGTATCATTTGAATCCTTACCTTGATCTATACCTCACATGTGCACGGATTGGCGTATGCACGTTCGGCGGCGGCTATGCCATGCTGCCGATTCTGCAGCGCGAGGTCGTTGAAAACCGCCACTGGGCGACTGAGGACGAGCTGATGGACTACTACGCCATCGGTCAGTGCACCCCGGGCGTTATCGCGGTGAACACCGCCACGTTCATCGGCTACAAAACGCACGGCATTCTCGGCGGCATTGCCGCCACGGCGGGCATGATCACGCCATCGCTGATTATTATCACGATTATCGCCGCATTTATCCAGCAGTTTGCGCATCTCGCTGTCGTGCAGCACGCGTTTGCCGGAATCCGCATCGCGGTCTGCGCGCTCGTGCTGCAGTCCGTGTGGAAAATGGCGAAAAAGGGCGTTGTTGACGTGCCGACCAGCGTTATCCTGCTCGTTACGTTCGCGGCTGTCGCCTTCTTCGGCGTATCGCCGGTTGTGATGGTCATTGTGGCCGCCATTGCCGGTATCGCTATCGGCATGATCAGGAGGAGACGCGCATGATCTTCCTTCAGCTGTTTTACGAATTTTTCAAGGCGGGTCTGTTCGCCATCGGCGGCGGACTGGCGACCCTGCCCTTCCTCAAGCAGATTTCGCTGCGGTATCCGTGGTTCACGCCGAACGATCTGATGGACATGATCGCAGTCTCCGAATCCACACCCGGTCCGATGGGTGTCAACTCGGCAACGTACGCCGGCTTCCACGCGGCCGGCATTCCCGGTGCCCTCATGGCGACCTGCTCGCTTGTGCTGCCGTCGGTCATCATCATCATTCTGGTGTCGCGTGCGCTTGATAAGTTTCGTGACTCTCCACTGGTCCAGAACGGCTTTTACGGCCTGCGTCCGGCGTCCGCGGGTCTGATCTTCGGCGCAATGCTCGAGGTGTTTGTCGCAGCGCTGCTGCATACGGAAAACTGGTCAGGCATCGCAAGTCTCGGCTCGGTCATCAATGTTCCGGCGATCATTATTTTTCTCGTGCTGTCGCTCGGTATCTGGAAGCTCAAAAAGCTGCACCCGATCTTTTTTATTTTGATTGGCGCGGTGTGCGGTGTGGTGTTTAACCTGTAAGTTTTGATTTGTTATCGTGCAGATTCTCTGTGGAACGGCGGGATGGGGCATCCCGCCGCTGCCCTCCGAATTGCACAAAAAAATCCCTTTCTCAGTCGAGAAAGGGATTCAGCTTGTCGAAAAAGCAATATTCGATTTTTATGCTTCGTGCGGCAGCACGCATTCAATCGAATTTGCTTTACAAATTCATAAATTCCGGGAGCATGTATCTCGGAATTTATACAAGGGAAGAAAAAATGTGTCCGCAGGACGCGGTTTTTCTTCGAGATTCGCTCGAAAGCGTGGTTTCGAGCGAGAGGCTGTTCGGAAAACGAAGTTTTTCGACAGCCTCAATCCCTTTCTCAGTCGAGAAAGGGATTTTCTTTTTATTTCGTGAGGTATTCCTCAATCAGCTCACACGCATCCTCAATGCAGCCCGGACAGGAGCGCCGTACATTGCCGTCGGCTACGCCCTTGAGGTCGCGGCACAGATACGCGCCGTTCTTCTGCTCAAACTTCTCCTTGAGCATTTTCGTGACCTTATAGGTCTGACCCTTGGTCGTGCCCGGCTGATCCGCTCCTGCGCTGTTCTTCATGCCCGCGAGCATGAACGCACCGCTCAGCGCGCCGCACATCTCCATGCAGCCCATGCCGAAGCCGAAGCCTTCCGACATTTTATAGGCGGTCTCCTTATCCAGACCAACCAGATCGCAGTACGCGCAGACCACCGCCTGTGCGCAGTTGTAGCCCTGATCGTGAAAATCCTGTGCCAGTTTTGCCCGTTCTGTCATAACAAATATCTCCTTTTTCAAAGCAAACCGCGCCGTAAACGACGCGGTCAACTTATTTAATACTGTACCTGCGTGAAATAATACAGGATCGCATTGCGCTGTGCACGCGCCTGCTTCTGCCAGTCCTCCTCACTGTCGATGAACTTCTGGTCCTCCTCGTTATCAATGAAGCAGAATTCACTCGTCAGCGCCGGAATATTCAGCGCCGCCGCTGCACGGTTGGTGTAATAATAATCGCCGTGGCTGCCCTCGCGGAACACGATCTGGCGAATCGGAACCCCCAGCTTTTCGTACTCGTCGAGCAGCGCCTGCGCCAGAATTTTGGTCGGGCCGCCGTTCTTGTCCGCAATCTGCGCCAGAATTTCCGCTCCGCGTGCAGTGGTGTTGGCTGCATTGTGGTGGATACTAAAGAACAGGTCCGCCGAGGACGCATACTGTTTCATAACAGCGCCGCGCAGCGTCAGCTCGCTGCCTTCCTCAAGGGTATCGCGCACCATGATAACCTTTGCACCGGCTGCCTCAAGATACTGCTTGAGGTACTGCGCCACATACAGGTTGACATGCTTCTCATCGAGCGAACCGCCGTTGTTCCCGCCGACATCGCTGCCGCCGTGACCTGGGTCGATAATGACCGTCATCACGCCATCAATGTGCGAGGTGCGCGGCGGCTGTATCGGATCGTTATCCTCGTCGCCGCTGACGTAGTCGCGCACGCGCGTCAGGTAAGCCGCACTGCAGTAGCGGCCGCTGCCCGAAGCGTTATCCATAATATGTGCCCAGCCGTTGCTGATGCTGTCAACCGCGATTTCCGCGCCGTTTTTCAGCACGCCGACCAGCGTGCCGGAGGTGCTCGGGATCGAGCGAACAGACAGCTCGGAGTCCACGGTTACACGGTACACGCCGCTTGTGAACGTCTCGGCGGGCGTATCCGGCGTTGTCGGCTCAGTCGGCGTCGTCGGCTCGTCAGGAGTCGCCGGTGTACTCGGCGTCGAAGGTGCGCTCGGCTTGGAGATAGTCGGCTCGGTCTGCTTATCGACCGCCGCATTGTAATCCCTTACGCGCACCAGATAGTCCGCGCTGCAGTAACGGCCGCTGCCGCCTGCGCTGTCCAGCAGATGTGCCCAGCCGTTCGACAGCTTGTCCACGATAACCAGCGCATCCTTGGCGTACTCACCGACTTCGGAATAGGTTTTGCCCGGACCGCTGCGCACGGTCAGCGCCGAATGGACGTTAACGCGGTACACACCGGTCGTGAACGAAGCCGGAATCGGTGCAGGTGTCGGTGTTTTAAGCGAAACCGTGCGGCTGGGTACGTCGTAATCCGCCGTAAAACCGAGTGCAGCCGCCATATCGGCAATCTTGTAGTAGTTGTTTCCGTTGATGATGTAACCGTCAAACGAAACCTTTTTGCCGTTCACCTTGACGATAGCCGTGGTGGGTTTGCCTGCCGCACTGGACAGTGCTGCCGTATTCAGCTCTCCGCCGACCGCGGTGTAATTTTTGCCGGTCGTCAGGGTGATGACGTTGGTGGATTTCTCCCAGCCCACCTCAAACTCTGCGGTGCTGTTGCGCAGCAGATAGGCTACATCGCGCAGCTTGAAATAATTATACTTGTTAATTAAGTACGCCTGCGGATTGGTCACCGCCTTGCCGTTGAGCTGAAACGCGTGCGTGGTCTTTGCCGCGCTGACGACCGCTCTCGCCTGCGGCAGATCCTGTGTCAGATCCCGCTCGGCGGCAGTCTCGGTCGTGACGGCTGTGGTTTCTGCCTCCACAGCATCCTGCGGCAATTCTGCGGCCGCCGCACCCGCTGTCATATATATCGCCGCACTCAGAAATACCGCGATCATTCGTTTGAAACGCATTCTTGAACCTCCATGCTGTTTCGCCGGTGGGTTGCTTTCCTGCATGCCCGCCGTGGGCATTCTTGATGGTATTTTACCACAAAACATGGCACATTTCAACGAAATATGACGAAACCGGGGCATTTGTAATATTACAAATGCCCCGATTATTCCATATAAGTACAATATTTCGTTAAGGCAATACCGCATAATTGAACAAGAGTGATTTGCGAGTAAATTTTGCGTACTGACGAGGCACAGTTTTGCGGTAATACTTGATGTATTACCGTGAAACTGCAACAAAGTCAGGACACAAAATTTCCGCAAAGCACCGCCGCTTTAATTGTGCGGTGTTGCCTTAAATCTCTTCCATCTGCCTGTTGATGGAATCCTCGCAGGAACACATGGCATCCAGCGTTTGCTGCCACAGCTCCTCGAGCGTCAGTCCGCACAGCTCTGCGCCGCGCTCGATGACCTCACGCGAGCAGCCTGCCGCGAACTTTTTATCCTTGTATTTTTTCTTCAGGCTCTTGAGCTCCATGCCCTGCACGCTTTGGGACGGGCGCATGAGCGCCGCCGCACCGATCAAGCCGGTCAGCTCATCGGCTGCATACAGCAGCTTTTCCATCTCGTGCTCCGGCTTGATGTCCACGCAAATCGCCCATCCGTGGCTGCATACCGCATGAATAATGCTCTCGTCTGCACCGCCTTCGCGCAGCAGCTCAGATGCCTTGACACAGTGCTGCTCCGGCCACTGCTCGAAATCAATGTCATGCAGCAGACCGACAATGCCCCAGAATTCCGGGTCATAACCGCGCTGCTCCGCAAAACAGCGCATGACGCCCTCAACCGTCAGCGCATGCCGTAAATGGAACGGCTCCGCGTTGTACCTGCGAAGAAGCTCCCATGCTTGTTGTCTGGTCATTTTGTAAAATCCCTTCTGTCATTTTCAATGTATGCGCAGGGCGGGATGCCCATATCAGTTTTGCAGCCAGCTTGGCTTTTCTCGCATTCTGACGCCTGCAGCGATGCCGAGCGCGGCGAACATGGTAACGATCGACGTACCGCCGTAGGAGAAGAACGGCAGCGTCAGGCCCATGACAGGCAGCAGACCGACATTCATAAAGATATTCATAAAGGTCTGGAACAGCAGCATGCCGCCTACACCGACCGCAATCAGCGCCGAAAACGGCGTGGAGGCGCGGTACGCCACATAAAACAGGCGGATGATCAGCGCCATCAGCAGGATGATGATGAGCAGACAGCCGAGGAAGCCCAGTTCCTCGCCGGCTACCGAGAAAATATAGTCGGTCTGGTTCTCCGGCACATACTGCATCTGGGTCATCGTGCCGTTGGTCCAGCCTTGACCGGTAAACTGCCCCGAGCCGATGGCGATCTTGCCGTAGGTCGCCTGTCGGGACTGTTCCACGTCAATGGACGGGTCAAACAGCACGAGGATTCGCGTTTTCTGGTAATCCTTGAGCACATAATTCCACAGGATCGGCACGCTTGCGATACCGACTCCGGCAGCAATGCCCAGCCACTTGAGCGGCAGACCGGCCGAGAACAGCATGATAACCGCGATCATCAGGTACTGGATCGCCATGCCGGTGTCGCCCGACGAGAGCACGACCGCCCCCATCATTACCAACGTATGCAGACCGACCGAAACCAGTCCGCGCCATTCGGTGATATGATCCTGTATTTCGGTCATGTGCGCGGCAATCGTGAAGATGAAGATCAGCTTGCCAAGCTCACCCGGCTGCAGGCTTGTCACGCCCAGATTGAGCCATGCACGCTGGCCGTTGACCTCGGTGCCGAGCGGCGTAAACAGCAGAAACTGCAGCAGAATATTGCCGATCACGAATATTTTCCATAGGTCGCCCAGATTTTCCAAGTCGATCAGACTGAGCGCGACAAACGCCGCCAGACCGAGAATGATCGCAGCACCCTGTACATACAGGTTTTTCGTCGAGCCGTCCAGCGCCGTCACCGGGTTGAGTGTTGCCGAGTAAATGAGAAGCATGCCGTAGATCGAGCAGACCAGTCCCAGCAGCATCAGATACAGGTCCGTGTTTTTGATATAATGCGTAACAGAGTGTACAATGGAACGAGCAGTGTCCATCAAACCCCTCCCTTTCAAAATGGAAATTGAGAATTGAGAATCGGAAATCAAGGTATCGCCGCAAAGCGGCGGAATTAAATTGCAGTGCTTTGCACTGCCACATTCATTTTCATTATTCATTTTCCATTCTCAATTACATTTCTATATGATACCACAACACACCCCTCTTTGCGAGTAACAATTTCGGCAAATTTTTCGCGTGCTTGTATGGAAAACCGGACGAAGTATTGATATAATGAATATATTATGTTACCCGCTGCAAAATAGAGGAGGAATTTCATGTTATCCGATATTGAAATCGCACAGGGCTGTCAGATGCGCCCGATCACCGAGGTTGCCGCTGCTGCCGGTCTGGATGCCGATGATCTGGAACTGTACGGCAAGTACAAGGCAAAGCTGTCCGCAGACGTGTGGACCAAGGTGAAGGAAAAGGAAAACGGCAAGCTGGTCCTCGTTACCGCCATCAACCCGACGCCTGCCGGCGAGGGCAAGACCACGACCTCGGTCGGTCTGGGGCAGGCACTGTGCAAACAGGGCAAAAACGCGATTATCGCACTGCGTGAGCCGTCTCTCGGTCCGGTATTCGGCATCAAGGGCGGCGCGGCAGGCGGCGGCTACGCGCAGGTTGTGCCGATGGAGGACATCAACCTGCACTTTACCGGCGATATGCACGCCATCACGGCAGCAAACAACCTGCTGTGCGCCATGCTGGACAATCACATGCAGCAGGGCAATCTGCTGAACATTGACCCGCGCCGTATTGTGTTCACCCGCGTAATGGACATGAACGACCGTGCTCTCCGCAACATCACCATCGGTCTGGGCGGCAAGGTGAACGGTGTGCCGCGCGAGGATCACTTCATGATCACCGTAGCGTCCGAGGTTATGGCTATCCTGTGTCTGGCCGCTGATCTGGACGACCTGAAAAAGCGTTTCGGTGATATTCTGGTGGCATACAGCTACGCCGGCAAGCCGATCTACGCCCGCGACCTGCATGCAGAGGGCGCCATGACGGCACTGATGAAGGATGCCATCAAGCCCAACCTGATTCAGACGCTCGAGGGCACGCCCTGTCTGATGCACGGCGGTCCGTTCGCCAATATCGCACACGGCTGCAACAGCGTGCAGGCAACCAAGCTGGCACTCAAGCTGGGTGATATTGCCATCACAGAGGCAGGCTTCGGCGCTGACCTCGGCGCAGAGAAATTCATGGACATCAAGTGCCGCAAGGCCGGTCTGGCTCCGGACTGCATCGTACTGGTTGCAACCGTCCGCGCGCTCAAGTACAACGGCGGTGTAGCCAAGGCTGATCTCAATCAGCCGAACATGGATGCGCTGAAGCACGGTATCTGCAATCTGGATGCACATCTGGATAACATGAAGAAGTTCGGCGTACCGGTCGTTGTTGCCGTCAACGCATTCCCGACCGACACTGACGAGGAGATGGATTTCATCCGCGAGCACTGTGCCGAGCGCGGTGTGCGCGTAGCACTCTCCGAGGTATTTGCCAAGGGCGGCGAAGGCGGTCAGGCGCTGGCCAACGAGGTTCTGGCTGTGCTTGATGAGGGCAAGGCCGACTTCCACATGCTGTACGAGGATTCGCTCCCGCTCGAGGACAAAATCCGCAAGATCGCCAAGGAGATTTACGGTGCACTCGGCGTGACCATCGCGCCTGCCGCAAAGAAGGAGCTGGCAAACATCACCGAGATGGGCTACGGCAACCTGCCGGTCTGCGTTGCAAAGACGCAGTATTCGCTCTCCGATGACGCATCGCTGCTCGGCCGCCCGACCGAGTTTGTTGTCAACGTGCGCACCGCTCGTCTGGCTGCCGGTGCAGGCTTTGTTGTTGTAGAGACCGGCTCGATCATGACCATGCCCGGTCTGCCCAAGGTTCCGGCTGCAGAGAAGATCGACGTAGACAGCAACGGTAAGATCACCGGTCTGTTCTAAATACAATTCAAATGAAGAGTGGAGAGAACACCGGCTGCGGTATGCTCTCCACTTTTCCCTCTTCTTTTTTGCTGTGAAAGTGATATTATGCAAATCAGTCTTATTTTAGCGCAGCAGATTGCCGAGCTGTTTCTCATTCTTCTGATCGGCTGCGTGCTCGTCAAGGTCCGGCTGCTCAAAAGTGCGGACAGCCGCGTGCTGTCGGTCGTGATGGTGTATGCGGTCATGCCGTGCGTCATCATCAACGCCTTTCAGGTGGATTACTCTCCTGCCGTTGTTACCGGATTGCTGTACGCCTTTGCGCTGGCGATTGCGCTGCACGCGCTGCTTCTTCTACTGGCGCGGCTGCTGCGCCGTCCGCTGCGGCTGGATGTGATTGAGCGCACCTGCATCATCTACACGAATGCGGGCATTCTGGTCATTCCGCTGGTGCGGGCACTGCTTGGCGGGGATTATGTGATCTATTCCTGTGCGTTCCTCGTCGTACAGCAGGTTCTCCTGTGGACGCACTGCCGCAGTCTGCTCTGCGGTACGCGCGGCTTTGCGTGGAAAAAGATCATCGGCAATGTCAATATCATCGCCATTTTGATCGGCGGTGCACTGTTCATCCTGCGGCTGCCGCTGCCCGGTCTGGTGAACGATTTGTTTGCTCAGCTCGGCGCGATGGTCGGCCCAATCGGCATGCTGCTGGCCGGTATCGTCATTGCGGACACGCCGCTCCGCCAGCTGTTTATGCGCCGTCGGCATTATGTTCCTGTGCTGCTGCGGCTGATTATCTGCCCGATTATCACGGTACTGCTGCTTCGCGTCATCGGTGCGGCAAGCTGGATTCCGGATGGACACAGCATTCTGCTGACCGTGTATCTCGCGTGCATCACGCCTGCGTGCGCTACCGTTACTTCGATGGCGCAGCTTTACGACCGCGATGCTGAGTATTCCAGTGCACTATATGTGCTCACAACGCTGTTCTCCATTCTCACCATGCCGCTGATGGTATGGGTGTTTGAGGTGCTCATTTAACAAAAAACCGTGTATTTCGAATGAAATACACGGTTTTCTTTTTGTCAGAAGCCCAGTTTTTCGCCGATGAGCACGACCTCACAGCTTTCAAATCCGCTCGGCACGCCCATATGGATGACCATGGCGCGGCAGATACGCTCCGGGCTTTTACAGTTGTGACATCTGCCGTCAACCGCACACGGTGTTTTTTTATTCAGCCGCTTGGCATTGAGCGGAGCGGCAATATTTCTTGCCCGCTCGATGGCGCTCTGCAGGTCGGGACGCAGCTTGTTCACGCCGCACACGAAAATGCAGCGCTTCGGTCCGAACAGCGTGGCCGCCACGCGGTTGCACTTGCCGTCGATGTTGACGATCTCGCCAGTCTCGCTCAGTCCGTTCGCTGAAGACAGGTAAACGTCCGGCGTCTGGCAGTACACGCCCTTGTCGATCCAATGCCAGTGCGCGTCCGTGCTGTCCGCAAAGTTCTCCGGAAAACCAAGCTGCTTCATCGTCATTGAGCCGCCCATCGACACGGATTTGCCTGCACAGGTGTCTCTCAGGTAGGAAACCGCCTCGTCTTTCGTTTCAAAGTAGTGGAAACCGAAGCCGTAGCCGGTCAGAGCCTTCTCCGCCTTGCTCACATCGGGCACGCCGTACGCGAACAGCGGCAGCAGATCGCTCGGCTCATATGCAAGCGCGTCCGCACCGGATGCACGCAGTTCCTCCGCCGAGCGAAATCCCCAGGCAACACCGATGGCGGTCAGTCCTGCGTTTACTGCGGTCTGCATATCGGTCGCGCTGTCGCCGATGTAGAGGGTCGTTTCCTTGTCGCCGCCCAGCTCGTCCAGCAGCTGCAGCACGCTTGTCGGATCCGGCTTGCGCGGGATATTCGGGCGTTCGCCATAGGTAATGCACACCAGATCGCCGAAATAGTGCTCAATCAGCGCTTTCGCGGCGGAATCGTACTTGTTCGACAGCACACCGACCGTCACGCCGTTCTCCTTGAGCGTTTCGAGCACCGAAACAATGCCCTCATACGGATGCGTGCGGTTCATCATGTGCTCGCCGTAGAACGCGCGGAAATCCGCCAGACAGGTGTCGATCATCTCGTCCGTGCGGCTCTCCTCGGGAATGCTGCGCTCGACTAGCTTGCGTACGCCGTTGCCGATGCGGATGCGCGTCTGCTCCATGCTCACCGGCGGAAAGCCATGCTTCTCGACGGCATAGGTCACGCTGTCGCACAGATCACCGAGCGTGTTGAGCAGCGTACCGTCCAAATCAAAAATGGCCGTTGTAATTTTCATACATATTCGTCCTTTTCTTGTCCGTGAAAATAGAATACCGCACCACAGAATCCCGTGATGCGGTATCATTATAGCACATTTTCTTACCCGCGCATATACGTCTTGGTAATTTCACCGAGCATGGACGAAACCGTCGGGTTGAGCGCTTCCGCGCGCACGCGCCAGCGCCAGTTCTTGCCGCCGATAGTGGCAGGCGTATTCATGCGGGAATCCGCACCGAGCGAGAGCAGATCCTGCAGGGTCGTCATAGCGATGTTCGCCGAGGACGCCCATACGCACTTGATGGCACTCCAGCCCATGGCCTCGGCGTGCGAGGTACGCAGATAGCGGTATGCAAACTGCTTTTCCGGCTCGGAGCAGATGTCCATGATCTGCTCGCACACGGTCTGCGAGTCATGGGTCGAGGTGTAGACGATGCTGTTCGGCTTATAGTTGTGCGGCAGATGCTCGTTGTCGTAATCCGGCGTAAAGCCGAAAATCAGCACGCGCATGCCCGGGAAACCGCTTTCTTCGAGCAGCTTCTTGACCTCATCGGTCTGCACGCCGAGGTCCTCCGCGATGAGCGGCACCGGACCGAGTGCCTTCTCGATGGCGTTAAACAGTTCCATGCCCGGACCCTTGCGCCACTTTCCGTTGATGGCGGTCTCCTCGTCCGCGCCGACCTCCCAGTAAGCGGCAAAACCGCGGAAATGGTCGAGACGCACCACGTCGAACAGCGCCATGTTGCTCTTCATGCGCCAGATCCACCACGCGTAGTTTTCCGCCTTGTGCGCCGTCCAGTTGTACACAGGGTTGCCCCACAGCTGACCGGTTGCAGAATAGTAATCAGGCGGTACGCCTGCTACCAGCTTGGGGCTGCGGTCAGGCTTTAACTTGAACAGCTTGGGGTGCGTCCATACATCGGACGAGTCGGCGGAAACGTAAATCGGGATGTCACCGATGATCTGAATGCCCTTTTCGTTGGCATACTCGCGCAGTGCCGTCCACTGCTTGAAGAAGATATACTGCAGAAAAATCCGGAAATCCACCTCGTCACGCAGCTCTGCGGTCACTTTTTCGAGTGCTGCAGGCTTGCGGTCGCGCACATCCTTGTCCGGCCACATGTAGACCGGCATGTGATGGTATTTCTCCTCCTTGAGCGCCATAAACAGCGCGTAATCCGGCAGCCATTCACTGTTCTTCTCAGTGAAGACGGCAATTTTCTCACGCATTTCCGGTGTCACGCGACTGTATGCCTTGCGGAACAGCGGCCAGCGGGTATCGGCCAGCTGCTCGAAATCCGCGGTATCCGCCGAAGCGTTGAAGTCGCCCTGACGAACCTCATCCGCGGTGAGCAGACCGTCCTCAACGAGCAGATCCATGTCGATCAGATACGGATTGCCTGCCGCTGCCGAAAAGCACTGGTACGGCGAATCGCCAAAGCCGGTATGACCGAGCGGAAGCACCTGCCAGTAAGTTTGATGCGCCGCTGCCAGAAAATCTACAAAATCACGGGCGGTTTTGCCCATGGTGCCCACGCCGTGCGGCGAAGGCAGTGAAGTGACGTGCGCAAGCACGCCGCTGGAACGCTTAAACATATCCTTCTCTCCCTCTGTCAGTGGATCTGTTGTTATTATAGCACAAATGTAGTATTTAACCAAGAACTATCTGCAAATTTGCATATTTTTTGTGAAAATTGTGGTCTTTCTGTAAATTTAGCTGAGATAACGGTTGTGCCCGGCTATCTCTCTGTGGTATAATATTATGTCTATTATTGCAGAAGATGTGCCACAGACCGGAGTATTCTGCGGCAGCTTACTCTTTTTTCGTCCTGTTTGAGGACAGTTTTCCGTACTATAACACTGATGTAAGGGGTTTATCACGCATGAGAATGCGCAAAAAGAAAAACTTGGACGTTCGATTTGCCGCCTGTGCGGACGTTATGGCGTTCGAGCCGAAGGAAAAACGCGGCAAGTGGCGCGCCCTGTTCGGCAACGACAATCCGATCCATCTGGAGATCGGCTGCGGCAAGGGCCGTTTTGCCATCGGCATGGCTGAGCAGCACCCGGATGTAAACTTTATCGCGGTCGAGCGCGAGGAAGGCGCGCTCATTATGGCGGCCGAGCGCTGCCAGCAGCAGCCGCTGCCCAATCTGCGGTTCGTATCCTTTGACGCGGCCGAGCTGCGCGAGGTGTTCGCGCCCGGTGAGGTGGACCGCATTTACCTGAATTTCTCCGATCCATGGCCGCCCAACCGTCAGCGCAAGCGCCGGCTGACCTGGCGTGCGTACCTGGAAGTATACGATGAAATCCTCCGTCAGCAGGGTGATCTGTGCTTTAAGACGGATAATCAGCGCTTTTTCGAGTGGAGTCTGCAGGAGATCTGCCAGTTTGGCTGGCTGATTCAGAATATCTCGCTCGATCTGCATAACTCGGACTTTGAGGGCAATGTCATGACCGAGTATGAGGAGAAGTTCTCCGCGGAGGGCTACCGGATTTATCGTCTGGAGGCGCGCCGCCGTCTGCCGGAATTTCTGAAAAAATAAACGAAAGAGGAAGGTTTTTACCTTCCTCTTTTGCTTTTTCAAAGTTTCGGTTATCAGTATTGTTTGTTAGTCTCTGCCAGACGGTGGTTGAGCGCTTGCGAAGCGAACGAAATCTTGCCTGCCCGGCAGGGGCACAAGAGGGTAGACACCAAGGTTTCCACCCTCTTGTGAATCACCCCTTTCCTAAGATAGTCTGGCGCAGACCAGAGACCGGCGACCGCTTCGAAAATGGGGAACGGCAGAGGATTTTTTCTTCCGTAGGGGCGCACAGAGTGCGCCCATTTCTCTACCTATTCGCAGTGTCAGATTCCATACTGCTACACATACCATTTCATCTCTGCAAGCGCGACACAAGGTGAATTGCCCGAAGGGCGAGAGAAACCATCGCGTTCATTTTCCATTCTCAATTTTCAATTTTCCATTCTATACGCATAAAAAAGAGGAAAGCACACGCTTTCCTCTTGCCTGTTACAGCTTATTGTACCCTCTCGGGGTGACGATTGCATCCAGTGGAGTGCCTGCGGCACAGTCCGGGCAGGCTTTGCCGCGCACAAAGTTCTGGTAATGCGGAAAATCCGCGCCGGAGAACAGGCTGACAACCTTTTTGCCGCTCAGCTCGCTGATATTGGAGAACAGCGCCGCAAAGCCGGAGACGCGGCCGCCGTAATACTCGACGCACTCCTTCGCCTGCGAGAAGGTCTGACCGGTGGATGCGGAATTGACCAGCACAAGCACATTGCGGTGCTCGATCATATGGCGCAGGTTATCCGAGAACACAAACTGACCGTTGACATTGCTGTCCGGCTCAACAAGATAAATATCCTTGCCGCTGTTGACATTGCCCATGCCCACGCTCGACAGCTCACCGGCGAGATACGCGCCGATGTACTCCGTGCCTTCCATGCACAGCAGTGTATCAATGCTAGTGGACGAGAACTGGTATGCAATGCTGCGCGCGGCTTCTCTGGACATTGCCATGCGGTGTTTGATCTCGGACATATCAATATAGTAGTTGATGTGCGAATGATTCGTGGCAAAATGCCCCGGTATCGCGTCCGCGTAAAGCCGTTTGTTCACACGGGAGGTAATGCGGATCGACTGCTTCATACAAAAACCACCTTTCTTACAGCGCACCCCTATCGGGGAATATCTGAGAATCTATCTATATTATACCTCAGTCTGGTTCTCGTGGCAAGAAAAAAGGCGCGGCAGCAGCTTTTCAAATTGCACGCCATGCATAGGGTCGGTATGCTGCGCGGCGGTGTAGGCGATGCAGTCCTTGACAAACTCGCCGGCGAGCGCGCAGGCATCGGCAAGCGCCCTGCCGTTCAGCAGTGCGCCGAGCACGACCGCCGCAAACAGGTCTCCGGTGCCGGGATAATACTGCGCGATTCTCTCGTGCAGACTGATGATGCCGCCATCCGCAGACAGACAGCCGGAGCCGACCTTCCCAGGCTCGTAATCCAGGCCGGTCAGCACAACCTGTGCGCCGTAGCGGCTGTGAAGTGTATGCAGCCACTCCTGCGCTTCCGTTTCGTTCTGCGGTGCGGAGGCCGGGTCGCGGTCGAGCAGGATCGCCGCTTCGGTCGTATTCGGCGTGATGATGTCCGCAATTTCGCACAACTCGCGCATACGCGTGCACATTTCGGGTGTATAGGTGGCGTAGACCTCACCGTTATCGCCCATCACCGGGTCGATGAACGCCGTGCCGTTTTCGGATTTCAGCCGCAGTACAGCATCCCGCACGCAGTCGATCTGATCTGCCGAGCCGAGAAAGCCCGCGTACACCGACTCAAACCGTAACCCTAACCGGTCGTACTGGTCGATAACACGCGGCATAACGCCGGTCAGATCGACCGTTTCCCAGCCGGGAATGGCCATATGCGTGGAAAAATATGCGGTCGGCAGCGGCACGCACTGGTGTCCTGCCGCCGAAATCGCTGCAATGATCGGCACAAGCGACGAACGTCCAAAACCCGACAGATCGTGCAGCGCTAAAACCTTTTTCTGCATGGATTTGCTCTCCTTCTTACTCTATGGCAACACCGTACAATTAAAGCAGCGGCGTCTTGCGCAGGCTCCGGTCGCGCTGCCGCGGCTTCTTGCGCAGGCTCCGGTCGCGCTGCCGCGGCACTTTGCGAAAATTTTGTGTTCTGATTTTGGCTTCGGTTCCTTGCGCGAGTTCCGTCCGCGCTGCCGAGATTTCTTGCAATACGGCAAGTATTGCAAGAAACCGCGTCTTGTCAGTACGCAAAATTTACTCACAAATCGCTCTTGTTCAATTATTCGGTATTGCCCTGTCTGTATTTCAGCATACAATGAAAAACCTTTTCTGTCAACGCACCTGTCTGCCAGAATTCACATTATGTACTTAAATTTCCCGATCAGTTGTGGTATAATATAGGGTAACAAATTGGCGAAGTTGCTTTCACAAGCAGGGTATGCAATGGTTATGAAAGCAGCTTCCAGATAAAAGGAGCTTCTTCATGCTGAAAAAACGCATTCTATCCATCGTGCTGGTACTGACCATGCTGATGGTACCGGGCGCTTACGCCGCTCAGCCCGCAAAGGACAATATGCGCGGTGTCTGGGTCGCGTCCGTACATAATATTGATTTTCCCTCCGAGCAGGGCATGACCGCCGACCAGCTCAAGGCCGAGGCCGATACCGAGCTGGACAATATTGCCGCAATGGGCCTGAACACGGTATTCCTTCAGGTTCGGCCTTCCGCAGATGCGCTGTATCCGTCCGAGCTGTTCCCGTGGAGCCGCTACGTCAGCGGCACGGCCGGTCAGGCACCGAACGGCAGCTTTGACGTCCTCGGCTACTGGGTAACCGCAGCGCACGAGCGCGGTCTGCAGCTGCACGCGTGGATCAACCCATACCGCATTACGATTGACGGCGAGGACGAATGGAACGCAATCCCGGATTCCAGTCCGGCCAAGCAGCACCCGGAGTGGGTAGTCAAGTACAACGATAACTACTACTTCGATCCCGGTATTCCGGCGGTGCAGCAGCTTGTCGTAGACGGTGCGGCTGAGATCGTCAAGAATTACGACGTAGACGGCATTCATTTGGATGACTATTTCTATCCGGGTACGGATTTTGCCGATGAGGCGACTTACGAGCGCTACGGTCAGGATTTCAGCAAGATCGGCGACTGGAGACGCGACAACGTCAACACACTCATCGCTGCTCTGAATGAGACACTGCATACGCTGGATAAGAACCTCTCGTTCGGTGTCAGTCCCGCCGGTATCTGGGAAAACAAGAGCGCAAACTCCAAGGGCAGCAACACGCAGGGGCAGTCCTCGTTCAGCGAACTGTACTGCGATTCCCTGCAGTGGATCAACGCCGGCACAGTAGACTATATCTGTCCGCAGCTGTACTGGTCGATCGGCTTTGAGCCTGCTGACTTCCAGACGCTCGTCAAGTGGTGGCAGAAGGCGGTTTCCACCAGCGATGTGGCGCTGTACATCGGCATCGGCGCATACCGCTCGGCGGAAGCGCAGCCCGGTGATACCTGGTACGGCACGGATGAAATCGAGCGTCAGCTTACGCTGCTCGATGACAGCATAGATATTCAGGGCGAGGTATTTTTCAGCTATGCCTCCCTTGAGTCCATCGACGGCTGTCCGGCCTTCCTGACCGCGCACTACGCGGAGGATAAGCCGGTCACCAAGCCGGATGCCGACAATTCCGGCACCATCACCCAGGAGGAAGCACAGCGGCAGGCTACCCTGCTGGATATGCTTTCCCGCTTTATCGTTTCCCTGTTCCGCTAACCGCACATTTTTCGGAGGTGCATTCCCATGGTCGATCTACTCACCCGTGAATATGAGGTGAATTACAGCCACATTGACAACCGCGGCATTGCCAGGCCGTCCTTCCTGTGGAATATCATGCAGGACGCGGCGACCGTCCACGCAGAAGCGCTGCACATCGGTCCGCTCGATCTGCGGATCGTGTGGGTGCTCTCGCGCATGAAAGCGCGGCTGACACGTCCGCTGCTGCCGTATGAGCGGCTGCGGTGCGAAACGTGGTGTCCGGGCATCAAGGGTGCAAGCTGGTACCGCAGTTTCTCGTTCTTTGTGGATAACAAGCCGGTCGGCGACGCACAGTCCATGTGGGTAACGCTCGACCCGGAGACCCGCCGTATTGTGCGTCCGGGCGCATTTCCCGAAGCCGAGCAGTACCTGCACACCTCCCGCGGAGAGCTGTTCGCGCCGCTGCCCAAGCTGTCGTGCGACAATGTACGCCTGCATCATGTTCACGAGGTCCGTTATTCGGATCTGGATGTCAACAATCATGTCAACAACGTGCGTGCGGTCGAGCTGATCTCGGATGCGCTCGACCTGTACAAGCAGCCGGGTTTTGTCTCCGAGCTGCAGGTCAACTACACCGCCGAAACCGCCTGCGGCGAATCGCTTTCGCTGCTGACCGGCACGGCGGACAGCGCACGTTACATTCGCGGTGAAGCCGATGGCAGAACCCGCTTTGAGGCGCTTGCCACGCTTTCGCCGCTGCCCGACCCGAAGGAGGGATTGGTATGACGCAAGCGATCGAGCAGGCTGTATGCGACATTTTGGGCGCGTGCCAGCCGGTCAAAATCATCCTGTATGCGGAAAAGCGTACGATGGCAACCGACAAGCTCAAGGCGTTCAGCCTTTGCGTTATCGTGCCGGAAAGCGCCAACTGCCGCACACTGCGCACACACCTGCACCTGGCGATTACGGTTTCCGTACCCGTCAGTCTGAGCGTTTACACCACCGAGGAATGGGCGGAGCTTTGCACGGACAGTACCTCGTATGCCGCATGGATCGCCCGGAAAGGCAAGGTGATTTATGACCAGGCGACGTAAAGGTGCATCCGACAGCTGTTTTTACTACAAATGGCTGGACAAGGCGCTGTGCGACCTGCAGGCCGCACGTCTGCTGCTGACCTACGGCGGCGACCATTACAACATCGCGTTCCACTGCCAGCAGGCGATTGAAAAGGCACTGAAAGGCTATCTGCTGTTCCGCACCGGACGGCATTTTGACGGACACAACCTGACGTACCTGTGCCGTCAGGCGATCCAGCTGGACTCGAAGGTGTTCTCCGAATATCTGGACGAGAGTGCGGCGCTCAACGATTTATATATTGAGACGCGGTATCCAACCGACCTGCCGTTTGAGATTGATGAGCTGGAGGTCCGCCGGTATCTGGATATGGCAGAGCGGATGTTTGCCGCGATTCGGCAACAGCTGTATGAGGGCGGGAGACCGCATGAGATTGTGCAGCACAGATAATTTTTATTTGCGCTGTTTGCCTAACGAATTAGGAATAGGTGCTAACCCTTAGCTGGGGTTCCAAAAGGATAGACACCAAGGTTTTTATCCTCTTGGGACTCCAGTTTCCTTTTGTTTGTTAGTCTGGCGCATACCAGAGACCGGCGACCGCTTCGAAAAGGGGAACGGCAGTCGGGTTACTCTTGCGTTTGTTTCGTAAAATATTCGCAGTTCACAGATACCTTACTGCTACACATATCGGCTACTCTCCGCAGGCGCGACACAGGGTGAATTGCCCGAAGGGCAAGAGAAGATCCCCTTGGTGATACCCGTGTCGCGCAACTCGTTTGTCGGGTGCTCATTGTGCATCTCGTCGAATTTTACGTTCATTTTCCATTCTCCAGTCTCAATTTTCAATTTGGTACTCTTCACTCTCAACTCTCCACTCTTCACTCTCTACGAAACTCCTACCTCCTCACTCCTAACTCCTACCTTGCATAATCTCTCCCATCTTGACACTTGCATACTCCGTCAACTTTTGCTATCATATAAGGATGTAAGGAGTGACTAACCATGAACGCTGCGGAACGACGCACTAAAATCACCCACCTGCTTGCACAGGCGAACGGGCCGTTATCGGCGACCGCGCTGGCCGCGCAATGCGGTGTCAGCCGCCAGATTATTGTAGGCGATGTTGCGCTGCTACGTGCAGGCGGATTGGCCGTGCTCGCTACGCCGCGCGGATATATTCTGGAGAACACCTCGGCGCCGGCCTGTGCGGAGCGACACATTGTCAGCCACCACGACAACAGCCGCATGCTTGAGGAGCTATACACGGTCGTCGATCTCGGCGGAGCCGTGATTGATGTGACGGTCGAGCACGCTGTATACGGTCAGATCTGTGCACCGCTGCATATTTTCTCGCGGTATGACGCCGACGCGTTTAACGAGAAGATTCAGCAGTCCGGCTCCCGGCCGCTGTCCAACCTGACCGGCGGCATCCACCTGCACACCATCCGCGCTACGGATGAGAAAACGCTCGAACGCGTAATTCAGGGGCTCAAGGACAAAGGCTTTCTGCTGCTCGAGGATAACTAAAAACCACCCGAACGACAGGTTTCGTTCGGGTGGTTTTCTTTTACTCGTTATCCGCCTGCTGTTCCTTATACATGGCGATCTGCTCCGCGTCCCAGACCTCCAGATCACGCACACCGGCTCGTCCTTCAACGTGGTGGCGGAATTCATGCCGCAGGACTTTTCGCATTTCTTCGGTCAGCTCGTCCTCATCCAAATGGCGGTACGCCCGCTTGAACGAGCCGTAGTACATTACAATATACTTGCCCATCGCCGGATCAATGCGGTACTGCCCCATCACATACAGCGTGCCGCTGCGGTCCTCCGGGTGCAGAAGATACCCGGGTTCCACGACGATACCACCATTCAGTTCCTCGTAAAACGACTGCGGAATCTCCTCCGCAAGATCGGATAAAATTTCTTCAAATCGGTCAATCGAGATCATGCCTGTCTTCCTTTCTGACCTTGCTGCTTATCTGCCCTTACTATAGCATAACCTGTTTTTACAGGCAACCAAACTTTTTGTGAACAAGGTGTCTTGACAGGTGTTGTTTTATGTTGTATACTTCTATCTGTTCACAACTCAAATATTGGAAAGGACCTGTTCCCATGGTTAAGAGTAAAAGTTTGTATCATTTGGCGCTGGCCGGCGTACTGTGTGCGATCGGCATCATCATCCCGATTTTTTCTCCTGTAAAGATTCGACTCGACCCGATGAGCTTCACGCTGGCAAGCCACGTTGCTATTTTTCTGGCGATGTTCATTTCTCCGGCTGTCGGCGTGGCCGTTTCAGTCGGCACGACGCTTGGCTTTCTGGTCGGCGGCTTCACCATGCCGGTCGTCCTGCGTGCGCTGACCCACGTTGTCTGGGTTGCGCTCGGTGCATACTATCTGCAGAAGCACCCGGAGCTGATTGACTTCCGTCAGCAGGTTGAAAACCGCAACGCAAAGCTGTTTGGTCTTGGTGCGGTACTCAGCATCATCCACGCGGCACTGGAAACCCTAGTCTGCGTACCGGTTTACTTCGGTCAGGGCCTGTCCGGCGTGGAAACCGTTCGCATTCTGCTCGGTCTGGTGCTGCTCGGCTCGTTCATTCATTCGATGATCGACTATGCGCTGTCTCTGCTGATCTGGCGTCCGGCCAGCGGCACGATGCGCACTAGCAGAGTTTCGTAAACTGCAAAAACACCCGTCAATGACGGGTGTTTTTCTTTTCTTATTTCACCTCGCAGCCGCCCCATTCCACAACGGTGAAGCCGTCTCTCGCAAACGACGTGAATGTCTGCGGCTCAATGCTCTGTGCCCTGTGCAGCGGCTTCCACGCCATGAATACGCGGAGAACGCTGTCCGGTGTCGGGTCAATGTCCAGCTTGGCGGCATCTGTGTACGCCTCGGACTGGAACGAAATAAGGTTGTACGGGTTATCCTGCATTTTCGGCAGCCAGTACACGATGAACTCGTTGTACTCGCGCGGGGTAAGTCCGATCTCGGCCAGTTTTTCGCGGAAAAAGTCCGCTGTGTCCGCTCCTGCTACGCAGAAGCCGGTGGAGAAGTCGTAGTCGGTCTTGTCCTCGCCCTCCCAGAACAGGTAGGAGTATTCATTTCCGGCCTCGTCATACAGCGTGCCGTCCGGTTCGGCGGTTACGTGCCAGCCGTTCTCATACGCCGGATAGGTTGCGGTCAGCGTGCCCGCGTAGTCCAACGATACGGAAACCGCTGTCTTCTGTTCGGGATATAGGTAGATGACCGGCTTTTCAGCACATTCCTCCTGCTGTCCGCAGCCGATCAGACCAAGCGCCAGAGCCGCCGTAAGTGTTCCTGAAAGCAATCTCTTCATAGCAATTCCTCCTTTGTCCGGTTAGACGAAATCGGGGGCGATTGGGTTCCCTGTTCTGCGGAAATTTACGGTCGTACCCACTCACCGGTCAGCTCATTCTTCTGCAGAACCAGATGGAAGCCGTCGGCATCATTAAAATAAACCGCCTTATCCATATCCTCAATCGGCAGGACAACGGTATATCCCGCACTCATCGTGTTTGCACTGCCGAATGCGTTGTAAAACGTGAGATAATGTTCGCCGTTCTTCGGCTCGTCCTTATAATCCCGGATATCCTCAATCGGCGGAAAGACAGCTGCATGGAGTGTCAGCGTTTTCCCATCCTCGGAAACCGTATAATCGCGCAGTGTGACATTCTGCTGCTCGGTCAATCCCGATCCCACACGAAATAGCAGAAACGGTACAAAAACCGCTGCGAATACAGCAATAATTCTTCGTATTTTCATCGTTTTTCTCCTATCCTTTTATCTGTAAAAATGCGAAAGGCCGTCCGCAAGGGACGACCTTTCCGCACTCTCTCTTTTCTCTTTTCCCTATACAGCAGTTACTTCTTCAGGCGATTGATGTACTCCAGAATAATATCGGTGGAATATTCAACGCCCAGACGGCCTGCGTTAATGCAGAGGTCGTAATGGTCGCACTTGCCCCATACCTTGCCGGTATAGTAATTGTAATAGGTAGAACGCTGCTTATCCATCTTTTCGAGAGCAGCCTCGGGCGTCTTGCCCTCGATGACGTAATCACCGCAGGTCTGAACGCGCTTTACACGGTCCTCAATCGAGCCATGGATGAAGAAATCGAACTTATTCGGGAAGTCACGCAGTACATGGTCTGCACAGCGGCCAACGATAACACACGAGGAATCCTCTGCCATCTCGCGGATGATATTGGACTGAGCCAGATACAGCTGATCGGTCAGGCTCATGCCGTTCAGACCAACCGAACCGAACATCGTCAGCGAGTACAGGAAGCTGTTGGTGGCACGCTTGTCGAGCTGCTCAAACAGTTTTTCGTCAAATCCGGTCTTTTTAGCCGCACGGGTAATAAGTTCCCGGTCATAGAACGGAACGCCCAGACGGAGCGCCAGCTTCTGACCGATCTCACGACCACCGGTACCATATTCACGACCAATAGTAATAATCAAGTTGTTATTCATAACGCACCCTCCTTACCAACCGGAATTATACAAATTGTACAATTCTCTATATCTGTAGTATGAACCATTTATGCGTTTTTGTCAAGTAGGATTCAAAATTTTTTTCATTCTGTAAATCGGGTTGGAATTGCTGCCTGTAGGCGGCGGGAACGTCGCCGCACCCACGGCGGTGGGCACAAGGATGGACACCAAGGTTTCCACCCTTGTGAATCCCGTTTCCTTTATTTCTTAGCCTGACGCAGACCAGAGACCGGCAACCGCTCCGAAAAGGAGAACGACAGTCGGGTTACTCTTACGTTTGTTTCGTGAAATATTCGCAGTTCATAGACAGCTTACTGCTACACATATCGGTTACTCTCCGCAGGCGCGACACATCTGTGTCGCGCAACTCGTTTGCACATTGTTACGCATGGCACCTGCGAATTTCACCATCTATATTGTAGGGCGGGTTGCCTTCACCCCGTCGTCTATCTGATTTGCAACATTGCCAATGGACAAATGAAAAATAAAACCGTCACGTCAATTCTCCATTTTCCATTTTCAATTCTCAATTTGGCAAAAGAAAACCCGCTCGAAAGCGGGTTTTCTCGTTATCTCTTTACTTATTCTTGATCAGCATCGGTCCGACTTCATTGATATTGCCGGCGCCCATGGTGAGCACCAGATCATTCGGGCCTGCCTCCTTACGGAGATAATCCGCAATCTCGTCAAAGCTGTCAAACGATACCGCGCCCGGCACCTCCCTGGCGATATCCGAGGAATAAATGCCGATGGTATTCTTCTCGCGGGCGGCATAGATCGGAGCAAGAACCGCCTGATCGCACAGCTTGAGCGCGTCCACAAACTCGTGGAACAGCGCCTTGGTGCGGGTATAGGTGTGCGGCTGGAATGCGCACAGGATACGGTCGAAGTGCATTTCCTTCGCGGTGTTCAGCGTGGCCTTCATCTCGCTCGGATGATGCGCGTAATCGTCTACGACGGTTGCGCCGTTCGGCATTTTGCCGACCAGCTGGAAACGGCGGGACGAACCGGTGAACTTGTTCAGACCGCACTCGGCAGCGTCACCCGGCACACCGAGAAACTCGGCAGCGGCGCAGCACGCCAGAGCATTCAGCATGTTATGACGGCCCGGAACGGACAGCGCCACCTTAGCGTACTCCTTCCCCTCTACCATAACGGTAAAGCGGTAGTAGCCGTTCTCATCGCGCACGTCGGTCGGATAAACGTCCGAGGTTGCGCTCGTGCCGAAGGTACGGACCTTGCGGTTGATGCCTGCCACACTGCGCATTGCATGCGGGTCATCGCCGTTGACGACAACAAGGCCGTTCATCGGGGTCAGCTCGGCAAACTCGTGGAACGAGTGGATGATATCGTTGATATCCTTGAAGAAGTCGAGATGATCCTCCTCCACATTGAGGATAACCGCAACGGTCGGTGCAAAGCGCAGGAACGAATTGCAGTATTCGCAGCTTTCAGCCACAAAACAGCCCTTGCCGCCGATACGGAGCGTACCGCCGATGGCAGGCAGGTTGCTGCCGACCATAACGGTCGGGTCCATCTGCGCTTCCATGGTCATGAGCGTCATCATCGAGGTGGAAGTTGTCTTGCCGTGCGTGCCTGCCAGACAAACCACGTTGTCATAATCGCGCATGAGGTGTCCCCATGCCTCGGCACGCTCCATGACCGGAATGCCCAGCTCATGGGCGCGGACAATCTCCGGATTGTCATCATGCACAGCAGCGGTACGCACGATGAGCGACGCACCCTCGACGTTCTCCGGCTTGTGCTCGTAGGTAATCTTTGCACCCAGAGCCTCCAGCCGTGCGGTAACATCCGTACGCAGACGGTCAGAGCCGGAAATCGGCACACCGCGGCTGAGCAGCAGCTCGCCAAGTGAATTCATGGATACGCCGCCGATGCCGATCAGGTGGATGCGTTCCTTATTTTCAATGTAGGGCTTAATAGACAGAGCCATTTCCCTAAGCCTCCTGTATTTTTGTTTATCAGATTTATTATAGTACAAAATCGCCCGGAATAAAATAGCTAACCGAGAAAAACTCCTGCCGGACCTGAAAAAAAGGAATATATGATACCGGAAATACCGCTGCATATCGCTTATCCGCATACATTTAACTAAAGTGTAGTTTGATTTTTTCACATGTTTACGATAAAATATCTTTAGGCGTGCTGACCAGTCCGGTCAGCACAAACGCCGCAATATAAGGAGAGGCATTGTATGAGAGTACTGATTTTATCCGTCACCGCCGGATTCGGCCACCATGCCACCGCAAAGGCCATCGGCGACATGCTGGAATCCAAGGGCGCGGAAGTTCACACACTGGATGTTTACGCCTATATCAGCAACCTGATCAAAACCACCATCGACAAGGGCTATCTGTTCTCCTCCAAACACATGCAGACGCTGTATCGTCTGGTCTACCAACTGGCCGAGAACAACGGCGCAAGCTATTTTAACTCTGCGCCGAGCATTATCAATATCATCAACGCACTCGGTGCGTCCAAGTTTGCCAAGGTCATTGCAAACCATGTGCCCGATGTTATCATCTGTACGCACGTTTTTGCGGCGCAGATGGTCGATGAACTGAAAAAACGCAAAAAACTCGCCGATATTGAGACCATCGGCATTGTTACCGACTACACGCTCCACCCGTACTGGGAGGATGTGCCGCGCGTGCAGTACATCGTCACTGCGAGTGAACTGCTCACCTACCGCTGTGTGCAGCGCGGCATTCCGGAGGACCGCATCCTGCCGTTCGGCATTCCGGTGCACCCGAAATTCAACGAAAAGCTGTCCCGCGAGGACGCGGCGGCACAGCTCGGCATTGACCCGAATAAGAAAACCATCCTGCTGATGGGCGGCAGCATGGGCCACGCCGACCATGTGAAGAACATCGAAAGCCTGTCGCAGATCGGTACGCCGTTCCAGTTTCTTGTGGTATGCGGCAACAACAAAAAGATGCTCTACCATGTAGAGCAGTTTGCCTCACACTATCAGGGCAGCTGCAGGATCTATCCCTACGGCTTTGTACACAACGTAGAGGTGATGATGAGCGCGTCCGACTGTATTGTATCCAAGCCGGGCGGTCTTACCGTGTCCGAGGCTCTGGCGAAAAACCTGCCGATGCTGCTGTTCGATCCGATCCCCGGTCACGAGGAGCGCAATGTTGATTTTCTGGTCAACAACGGCATGGCGGCGCTCATTACCAAGCACTTCCCGATCGACGAGGCGGTGTACGAGCTGTTCCGCAATCCGGTGCGGCTGGAGACCGTGCGGAGAACCATGAGCGAGATTGCCCATCCGGATGCCACCGAACGGCTGGCTGAATTTGTCCTGCGTAAACGATAATACAGTGAAAGGGAGTACCCGCCTGCGGGTACTCCCTGAGGCTGTCGAAAAACTCCGTTTTTCGAGCAGCCTCTCGATTGAAACCACGCTTTCAATCGAATCTTGACGAAAAGCCGCGCCCTGCGGGCACAATTTTTCGTCCCTTGTATAATTCCCGAGGTACACGCCCCCGGGAATTATGAATTTGCTATGCAAATTCTATTTTATGCGTGCTGCCGCACGAAAAGTAAAAACGATAGATTGACTTTATCGACAGACTGAGGGAGTACCCGCCTGCGGGTACTCCCTTTCGTGCCGTTAAATTCCTACTGATTTACTCAGTTCTGCGCTGCATCTGACTGCGGCACCAGCGGTGTCAGCGGTGTCAGCAGCTTAGTGATCAGGCTGACCATCTCGGTCTTCGGGATGGGCTGCGACTCAGTGATCCACTTTTCGGTCATGCCGATGACACCGGTCGCAAGGAAGCGTGCAGCATACGCATCCTCGACACTGCGGTACGGCAGCAGCTCCATGCGGCATTCCTCGATAACGCCGATCATCTTTTTGCCGAAACCATCCGGTGCATTGACCTTGATGAGTGCGGTGACGATCTCACGATTCTCCTCCAGATAATCCATCAGACGGCTGAGCACCAGCTTGAGCGTTACCGTCTCACTCGGACGGATGGCTGCGATCATCCCGCGGAAATCCTCGATCATCCCTGTCTCGATCTTATCGCGCAGGTCATACACGTCCCGATAATGCGCATAAAATGTGCCGCGGTTGATATCCGCTTCGCGCACTACGTCGGTCACGGTGATGCTCTGGAAGTCCTTCTGCTGCATCAGCCGCGTCAGTGCCTGCCGCAGCAGCTTTTTCGTTCGTCGGATGCGCTTATCCTCCACTTCTGCCATGGTATCCCACTCCATTCATATTGTTTTTTCCGTTCCATTTCCGTAATTTGCATTTTAACGAACACATATAATATTTATGTGCATTATCATTCACTCTTATCATATTTGATTATTGCGTTCGTTATCCTTATGTACTATACTATAACACGAAAAGAAATCCTACACAATATCTATTTCTGAGAAAGATGGTGTTTTCTTTGTGAAACTTAAAGGACATAGCCCTGTTGACCTGATCATTAACAATCGAAAACTGATTGAAAAGATCTATATCGTACTGATCATCTTCAGTTTGATCTGTGTGCCGATGGTTGGGATCAACTACGATTTAACAAAATACCTGCCGGATTCGTCTCCGTCCGCACAGGCGCTGGACATCATGGAGGACGAATTTACCTATCCCGGCATGGGACGCGTCATGCTGGAGGATGTGACGCTGTACGAAGCCAAAAATATAAAGGACCGTATCGCGGACGTTGACGGCGTGGATATGGTCATATGGTGCGATATGGCCACCAATATCTACGGCTCGAGCGAATTCATCAACTACGACAATATCGACGACTACTACAAGGATAACACTGCCTATATGGATGTTATCTTCACCGACAAGGACTCGTCCAACCAGACCCACAAGGCGGTGCATGAGATTGAAAACATCGTCGGAGACAAAGGTCTGGTAGCAGGCTCCGCTGTATCGGATACCAACCTCGGCCCGACCATTAACAAAGAGGTCGCCCGTGTTATGGCACTGGCCGTCGTCATTATTTACATCATTCTAACAATCACGACCACCTCGTGGTTTGAGCCGGTGCTGTTCCTGTCCGTGCTCGGCATTGCAATCCTCATCAACATGGGCACGAACATCATCTTCGGCGAGATTTCATTCCTGTCCAACGCCGTTGGTGCGGTGCTGCAGCTGGCCTGCTCGATGGACTACTCCATCTTCCTGCTGCACGCCTTCACGCAGGAGCGCGCAACCGGTGCAGAACCCGAACAGGCGATGGCGAACGCCTGGCGAACCGCCTTTTCATCCATCGGTGCTTCCGGCATGACGACCATCGTCGGCTTTGCCGCCATGGCACTGATGAACTTCGGCATCGGCCCGGATATGGGCTTCGTATTGGCCAAGGGCATCGCGCTCAGTCTGCTGACCGTGCTGCTGCTCATGCCGGCGCTCATCCTGCGTTCGCAGAACATCATTGCCAAGACGCAGCACCGTCCGTTTATCCCCAAACAGGGCCGCGGCATCGGTGAATTTGCGTACAAAATCCGTCATATCGTATTTCTCGTGGTTCTTATCATCATCATTCCGTGCTACATTGCACAGGGTATGGCGAATTTCTCTTACGGCAACGAGGCCGTTGCAAACTCACCCGGTACACCGGTTTACGAGGCCGAGCAGCAGATGAATGCCAAGTTCGGCAAAAGCAACATGATGATCGCGCTTGTCCCGCCCGACAGCAACATCACCGAGAAAAAGATGACCGAGGAGATCAACGACCTGTCCTACGTCAAGTACGCGCTCAGCCTGTCGTCCGTTCTGCCGGAAGGCATTCCCGAGGATTTCCTGCCGGAGAACATCACCAGCCTGATGCACTCGAAAAACTGGGCACGCGTGATCATCAACGTGCGTTCCGCCGGTGAAAGTGACGATGCCTTCAAATTCTCGGACAACATCCGCGCGATCATTGACAAGTATTACCCGAACGAAACGACCTACCTTGTCGGCGTAACGCCGTCCACGCAGGATATTAAGGATATTATTGTACCGGACTACAACCGCGTCAACATCGTTTCCCTGCTGGGTGTAGCACTCGTTATCGCGATCACCTACAAGGCACTGATCCTGCCGATCGTCGTGCTCATCCCGATCGAGTGCGCGATCTTCATCAACACCGCTCTGCCGTACATTTACGGTCAGCGAACCATGTACCTTGGCTTTATCATCGTCGGCTGTATCCAGCTGGGTGCTACGGTTGACTATTCAATATTGATGACCGGCAACTATCTGGATGCCCGCTCACAAGGGGATAAAAAGGAAGCCGCAATACGGGCGGTATCGGTCAGCGCCGAATCGGTTATGACCTCCGGTCTGATCGTTATGACGGTTGCCTACGGCCTGTACTTCATGACCTCGGTCGAAGCGATTTCCGGTCTGGGTCAGCTGATCGGCCGCGGTGCACTGATTTCGGTTATTCTGGTCCTGTTCTTCCTGCCGATGTGCCTGATGCTGTTCGACCGCTGGATCGTCAAGTCGGATTACGCAGAAAAGAAGCACGCCAAGATGAACAAGATCCGCGCGACCAAGATCAAGCTGCCGATCCTGAGCGAGCTGCACCAGCAGCGCGTCAACCTGCAGAACCAGATCCGCGAAAACCGCAAGGCACGCAACAAGGAGCTGCGCCTCAAACTCAAGAACCTGATGAACGGCGATGGCTTCAAGCTGCCGCAGAACTACACGCCGCCGACGCAGGAGCCGTCCAAACAGCAGCAGACCGAAGAATCCGCACACAAGCGCATGATCGGCAAAAAGTTGCGTATGCGCATCCATAACCGCATTGAGATGCGTAAGGAGCAGCTTGAACAGCTGGCCCAGCGTCTCGGCAGCGACAAGAATAAGCCGAACGACAGCCAGAATGACAACCAGAACGATAATACGGAGGAGAACGACCATGAAAACAGATAAGCTGCGCCGACTGACCGCAGCCTCGCTTGTTCTTGCGTTCACGCTGCCGCAGGCGGCACAGGCCGCCGAGCCCACGGTAGAAACCGACGAATCGGTATATATCAACATGGATTACTACGGTGCGCCGACCAATACGCGCATCGTAAAGGGTGTCAGCCTGAACGGCCACACCGAGTTCACCGATTTCGGCAGCTACGCAGATGTGTACAACATGAGCACCTACGACGAGCCGGTCATCAAGGACAATTCGGTGTACTGGAAGCTGTCCGACACCAGCAAGCAGCGCTTCTACTACGAGTGCATCCCGACCGACAAGGTCAATATCCAGATGCCGTGGAACTTTGATGTTTCCTACAAGCTGAACGGTGTTTCGGTCAAGGCGGAGGACTGTGCAGGCGCAAACGGTCTGGTGGAGATCACCATTCACGCAGTACCGAACAGCTACGCAAGCGACTACTACAAAAACAATATGATGCTCGTCTGCGGCACCGGTATCGACATGAGCAAGGCGCTTTCCATTGATGCACCGGGTGCACAGGTTCAGTCTGTGGGAACCTACAAGCTGGTCGTATTCATGGGTATGCCGGGCGAGGAAAGCACGTTCACCGTGCGTATCGGCTCGAATAACTTCGAGAACATGGGTATGTTCATGTTTATGACGCCGGCTACTCTGTCCTCGCTGGATATCATCTCCGACCTGAAGGACGTCAAGGACCGCCTGAGCGATTCCGGCGACAGCCTGTACTCCGGCATGAGCAGCATGCTCGACACCATGCAGTCCATGCAGAACGGCATGGGTACGATGTCGAGCGGTATTTCGGGCATCAATGCCGTGCGCCAGCAGCTGATCAAGGACCGCGGCACGATTGATCCCAAAACGGATGCCGCGCTGACTGCTCTGGAAAAGCTGACCGGCGAAAGCGATTCGCTGATCCCGGAACTGAATAACACCAAGGACACGCTCGTTAAGCTGAACGCTACCACGAACAGCATTCTCGATACGCTCGAGGAGTCCGGTGCAGATATCACCGAGTACCAGACGCTGCTGCAGAATATCCGTACCTCGCTGAATAATTTGGAGAATCTCATGGATGATCTGGATGATAAGACCGGTTCGGAGTGGCTGTATATCAGTGAGCTGCAGAGTGATATTAAGAATCTGAAGGATGACCTGAGCGATATTCAAGGAGATATGAAAACCCTGAATGATCGTATCAAAGCCCTTGAAAACACGAATGACAGCATTGGTTCTGCACTGACTAACATCCTGCAATTACTGGTAAAGAAGCAAGTCATCGACGAAACAACCGCAGAAACCTTTGGTAAACTTATATCGGACATTTCTAAGAAGTGCAGTGACCTGACCACTTCGATGAGAAATCTGACTTCTACCATCTCCGGTACTGCAGATTCCCTTTCCGGATTTCTCACCACTTCGGACGGTATCCTCGACAATCTCGACGACGTCTGCGACGTACTCGACGATTACAAGGGTCTCGGTCAGGACTTCACCACCGAGGGCAAAAAGCTGACCGAACTCGCCAACACCACGCTCGGCCGCGTCAACCAGCAGCTGACCGAGATTCCGGCACTGACCGAGTCGCTCAACCAGCTGACCTCGATCACCTCGTCCTCCATCGACAAGGGCACCGAGCTGATCGGCACCACTACCAAAACGCTCACTGCGTCCTACCAGCTGCTCGACACGGTCAACAGCACGCTGCGCTCGGTTCGCAGCGACGCGGATGCCAGCACACAGACCACGCTCGACGGCCTGCTCGATGTGCTCGATAAGGCTTCCCGCTCGAACAGCTCGAATAAGCTGCAGAACGCGACCGATGATATTCATAATGCCATCGACGACGCTAAGACCGACCTTGAGGACGATACCAACATTCTCAATATCGACTCCTCAGCCGACCTGCAGTCTGTCACGAGCAGTATGAACCCGACACCGAGCAGTCTGCAGTTCATCCTGCGCACGCAGGAGATTTCGACCGACGATGACGATGATGCTATCACCTCGGATCAGGATGCTGCCGACGAAGGCGTTCTCGCGCGTATCGTGAATATCTTCAAGAAGCTCGCAAGCGCGATTTACGGCGTATTTGCTTCGGAAGAGTAACCGCATATAGACCAAAGGACAGGAAAATTTCCTGTCCTTTTCTTTATCCACAGGTTGGGGGTAATTGCGTAACCTTGAATTGCACCAATCAACGTCGATGATATAAATGGATTTGACAAACGGTTTCACACCTCAAGTAGGAACAGCGGGGTGAGGTCACCCCGCTGTTCCACAGAGAATCACACGATAACAAATCAAAATTCGCATAAAAAAACGGTTCCGTCTCCGGAACCGTTTTTCCTATCCATTTATCATGCGCGAATCTTCTCACCCATCTCCGCGCTTGCGTGACTGAGTACCGGAAGCAGCACCGCACCAACGATGATGCCCGCAATGCCCTGCACGATATTCATCGGCACGCCGAGAACAACCGCGGCTGCCGCAGCGCCCATGCTGCTGCCCATCACGACCTCCATGCCGACCTCGTACACAAAGTAGCCCAGAACCATGACGATCTCTGCCGGAATGCCGCACAGAACCACACGGGTAATCGTATTCATGCCCTTGCCTGCCATGCGGTGGTACAGCCAGCCGCCGAGCAGAGCGGTCAGCGCCTTGATGGCAAACGTGCCGGGCACCCATGCCATGTAGCCGCCGATAAGGTCCGCCATCATCGAGCCGATACCGGCTGCCAGTGCGCCCAGACCGGGACCGAGCAAAATGCCGCAGATCAGCACCATGCCGTCACCGAGGTGAATGTAACCCTGTGTTGGTGTCGGAATGCGGATGATCATCGTAGCAACTGCCGTCAGTGCCGCCAGCAGTGCTGCCAGCACAAGCTTTCTGATGTTTTTCCCTGTCATATCGCATACCTTCTTTTCCAGTAATTCTGTCTGTAAGACTATTGTATGCGATATCGTGGCTTTGGGAAAGTGTCAGTTTAAACAAGTTTCACAAGGTCAGTTTCAGGCATTCGCCTTGAAATTATTGATGTAGTAATCGCCGTTTTCGTCGTCCATCACAACGCAGACCATCTTGCCCTTAGCGACAACCTTGGCCTCATCCACGCCTACGCAGATCCACTTGCGCGGGTCAACTGTGGTCTTGAGTTTAGCCGCCGCGTCTGCCGCCTGCTTTTCATCCGCAAAGCGCAGAACAACGATGGAATGTGCCTGCGAAGTAATCATAGACTCGGAGGCCACGCCTACCTCAAACTTGATCTCATCCGTGCCAAGGTACCAGAACAGGCCGCGGCTCATGCCGTCCTCACCCATGCCGTTGTAGAGCGCCTCCTCAGCAACGCCCATGCCGCCGAACGGACGCGCACCGTAAATCTTGCTCACCAGTGCGGAAAGCTGCTCGTCCACCTTGACGGTCTCCGGCTGCTCCGGCTCGGTCACCTCCGGCTTTTTATAGCCCCAGACAGCCTCGCCGTACTTCTTCATGAACAGGTCGTAATTCTCGTTGTAGCGCTTCTTATACACGCTTTCGATCTGCGGGTCGAAGGTGTAAGCCGTGCCGTCGATGGTGATCTCGGTCCACGCGTGAACCGACTCACTGCCCTTGGGCGAAACGCCGGTGCCCGGAATCGCCTGTGCGTCAAAGCCGACCTGACGAGCGAGGTAAGTAAAGCCTGCCGCCCACGAGTAGCAGTTGCCCTTGTGGGTCTTAAGCATATCGGTCGCGGAGGTCAGCGCCCAGTCGCTCTTCGAAGTGTCAGCCGCGCCGATGCCGAGATAGCCGAACGTGTTCTTCGCGTAATCATACACCGCACGCAGCTTCTGCTGCTGGGTCATGCTGTCCTTGACAACGCTCTTTACTGCCGAAGCCAGCAGCGCGTCCAGTTCGGTCGAGCCGGTGATGTAGTAGCCATTGTGGTCAAGCTCGAGCGAGCCGATGAACTTGTCATGGTCAAACTGCTTGTCCTCGTTGACATGGAACAGCTTGCCGCCAATATTATGCCAGCCCGGCGTCAAATCGGTGGTCTCCTTATCGAATGAGGTCCACTGTTCGGAGCCGCTCGACTTGTTAAACTTATGGTCGGTAGTTGCCTCAAGCATATCCCAGTATGCCCAGTGCGTGTTCGGCACGTCCGGCATAATACGGATGCCCTCACTCGTATTGATCGTAAACTTGTCCGCCTGACGGCCGAGCACACGGTTGAGGATGGTTACCGTCTCCGCACGGGTGATCGGCGCATTCGGACGGAAATTTGTGCCTGCCGAAATCCAGCCCTGAGCCAGAGCAGTCTGCACCGCGTTGTACGCCCAGCTGGTCTTGGGTACATCGGCGAACGACTTGTCCGTGCCGATATCGGTGTGCGGGAAGCGCGACAGAATCGCTACAAACTCCGCACGGGTAATCTTAGCGTTCGGCTTAAACGTGCCGTCCGTGTAGCCGTTCACCAGACCGAAACCGGTCATTTGACGAACAGCATCCGCATACCACACGGAAACCGAAACGTCATTAAACAAATGGTCCTCATTCTTGACCTTGTTCACCAGCAGAGAGGCCAGCAGCTTGCTCGCCTCTGCACGGGTAATGGATGCATCCGGACGGAAGGTGCCGTCCGTGTAACCGTTCATATACTGCATGTGCTCTACGGTATTCAGCTGCGGCTGCGGTGCCGAATTCTGAGCCGCGCACGCGGAAATCGGCAGAGCTGCCGCCATCAAAGCCGCAAGCGCACCTGCGGTCATTCGTTTTTTCATCATACTTCCATACTCTCCTTCAGATCGTTTTCGGGGATAGTATTGAATTAGACGGAATCACTCGTCATTTGGTTCCCTGTTTCGCTCATCTTTTTTACTTTTTTCTTTTTCGGGATCGAGCACAACCGGAATGAGCGCTGCTGCCAGCTTGCCCTTGCCGCGGTGCTTGACGTAGAAGAAGCCGATGATGGAAAACGCGATCGCACCGATGCAGTTGACCTGCAGGTCCTTCATCGTGTCGATCAGGCCAATATCCAGATAGCCGCCAAGCTGCTCCGTCCAGTCCTCACCGTTAACGCTGACCGACTCAATCTGCACATGCACCGGCACATTCAGGCCGTCCGGGTTGAGCGACACCGAGTTGACCTCGTGCACGACATAGTCCTTCTGCATGTCCGTGTGCATCACCTGATCGGCGGTGAACTCGAAAAATTCCCACAGCACGCCGACCGTCATGGAGAAGCAAAACGCCACGATAGCCAGGAACAGCGGCGACAGCTTGAAGGTAAACCGTTCGCTTCGGTTAAACAGGTCAACCAGACAGAAGCCGACCGCCGCGACCAGAAATCCGTTTATCGTGTGCAGCATGGTGTCCCATCCGGGAATGATGGTGTAGAACGAATTGATCTCACCCAGGATCTCGGCGGCATAGATGAAGCAGTAGATGATAGCTTCCATCATCGGCGGGATGTCGATGGCAAGCTGTTTTTCAATCAGCGTCGGCATCGCCAGCAGCACAAGCGACAGCACGCATACGAACATATTCTCATACCGCTGCATGAACGCACAGCGGATGAATGTCAGCACGACCAGAAGCGACAGTACGCCGCGAATGGTCAGTCTGCGGCGTACGCGGCGGCGCTGCTCCGTGACGCGCTGCTGTAATTGTTTTTTATCCATATTTGTTAACTCCTTAAAGTAATTGCGAAAAGAGTAAAAGAGAGAACAACGCGCTTCGTTGTTCTCTCCGTAGTGGTTTCTTTCTTACAGAACGTAAACCTGCGTGGTCTCGTACACCTCGTAAACCTTCTTGAGAGAGGCCATCTCGGTGCCGGCCAGACGGGCACATGCACGGCCCATCGCAACAGCGTAGCGTGCCACCTCGTCAAACTTCATACCCGCGTGCATAGCGTTTGCAATCGCGCCGACCATTGCATCACCGGTACCGACCGCACCTTCGTCATAGATTTTCGGGTTGGTGGTAACGTACAGCGACTCCGGCTCGTCCTTTGCGGTGAGCAGAGCGCCCTCCTGACCCATGGAAACACAAACAGCCTTTGCGCCCATATCCAGCATCTTGCGTGCGGAATGTACAACGACCTCGGGATCGGCGGACGGCTTGTCGCCTACAGCCTCAGCCAGCTCGAAGATGTTCGGCTTTACAAAGTCCGGCTCGCACCTCAGTGCCTCCTGCAGCAGCTCGCCCTGTGCGTCGATGATCAGCTTGCAGCCGTGCTTCTTGATGGTCTTGCACAGCTTACGGTAGTTCTTCAGCGGGAACTCCGGCGGCGTAGAACCCGACAGAACGAAGATATTGCCCTCGTCCAGATAGTTCTCCATGCGGTCGAGCAAACGCAGGAAATCCGAATCATCCAGCTTGTTGCCCGGCTCATTTACCTCGGTATGGCCGCCCTGCGCATCAATGATCTGCGTATTGACACGGAGCTGTCCCGCAATATCAACAAAATCGTGGTGAATGTCCGCTGCTGTCAGCATGTCCTTCATAATGCGGCCGTTCGTGCCCGCACTGAAGCCAAGCGCAATACTGCTGCCGCCCAACGCCTTGATCGCGCGCGACACGTTGATGCCCTTGCCGCCCGGTTCCAGATGACTGGACACCGCGCGATTAAGCTTGCCCACCTGCAGCGGGTGCTCGATACGCTGCGTACGGTCCAGTGCAGCGTTAAGCGTTATCGTGATAATCATGGGACGCCCCTCCTGAAATATAATTTCCCTCATCGCGGCTCCGCATTTGTCCCGTGCGAATAACCGCGTTCTCATCTATATTACATTTTACAAAATCTTATGAATAAAGTAAATGGTTTTTCTTGATGTTAGCCACATTTAACCGGGTTGTTTTTATACCCAAACTTTATTTGAGCCAGCCGGAGTCACCGCACCACGGACACTCCCACTGTTTGCCCGTGACTTTTGCTTCCGCGCCGCACATCGGACAGCGCATTTTGCCGGTCTTTGGCTGCGGCCTCGGCTTTGGCGGCTCTTTCGGCGGTTCCTGCTGCCGACGGTACAGCCGCACAAAAAAGACTACGCCGAGCAGCAGCACCACGGCGATCGCCGCGAGCTGTTCTTTTGTCATGCTGTCCCTCTTCTCACTTGTGGTACTTGCCGCCCGCTGCGATATTGAGCGCGCGGTAAATCTGCTCGAGCACCATCACTCTTGCCAAATGATGCGGAAACGTCATCGATGACATGGACAGCCGCAGCGCCGCCTTCTTTTTCACCCGCTCGGACAGGCCGCACGAGCCGCCGATGAGTACGCAGATCTTGCTTGTCCCCGATACGGTCAGCTTGCCGAAATAGTCCGCCAGCTGCTCAGAGGACATCGGCTTGCCTTCCACGCACATCGCAATCACAGACGCGCCGGGCAGCAGCTTACTCTCGATGAGCGCGGCTTCCTTTTCGAGCGCCTGCGCGACCTCGCCCTCAGAGGGCGTCTGCGGCAAGCGCTGCTCGGGCAGCTCGATGATCTCTAATTTACAATATGCGCCGAGGCGCTTGGTATATTCCTTTACGGCGTCTGCCCAGAATTTTTCTCCGAGCTTTCCGACGCAGATCAGCCGGACAGAGAGCATAGCCTTTCCTCCCCAAATGATACCGGATGCTCCATGTGCTCCTTCGGCGCAACGAGCACCTCGCACGCGGGCAGTCCGCGCAGCGCCGACAGCGTTTGCTGCCGCGCCAGCTCCGGCATGTTGTTTTTCTCACTCAGATGCGCCAGCACAAGCGTTCGCGTGCCGCTTTTCACCAGATCCGCTGCAAACACGGCGCAGTCCGGATTGGACAGGTGCCCGCTCGGTCCGGCAACGCGCATCTTGAGTGAATACGGGTACGGACCGGCCTGCAGCATATACGGATCGTGGTTGCTCTCCAGCACGACCATTTCGCAGCCGCGCATAAGCTCGGCCGCATCGCGCGGCACAAAGCCGAGGTCGGTGGCAAAGCCGAACCGGCTGCCGCCATGCTCGAATATGTAGCCCGTGCTCTCCGCCGCGTCATGCGGCGTCGGAAACGGCACAACGTCCACATCCCTGACCCAGAAGCGCTCGCCGCTGTCGAATACGTTCAGACGGTCGGCGTACTCCGGATTCTTTTCCTCGAAAGCCTCGGCTGTGCCGCGAGTGGCGAACACCGGCGCCTTCGCTTTTTTAAGAAACATCGGCAGTCCCTTCACATGATCGATGTGCTCATGCGTCAGCACCACCGCCGAAATATCCTCCAGCGTGAGCGACAGTGCCTTCAGCGCAGTCGTAATCCTGCGCAGCGACACACCGAGATCGATCAGGATCGCGGTGCCGTCCGCCATATATAAGCCGCAGTTGCCGCTCGAACCGCTGGCGATACTGTAATAATAATGCTCTGCCATGGTACTCCTTCAGCAGTTGTTTTCATCCTTTTGTGTGCTGCAGAAAGGCAGTTCGCGTTAGAATCATCGGTGTGACGTTTCCGCAGTAGAATGCAAACGGGTCCCCGGCAATCTCTGCGCCGAATCCGGTAAGAATGTTCACCGTTGCGTCTCTCGCTTCGAGGAAAATGTTATCCACATCCTGTGCAAAAACATCTTCCATCACACATTTCAGCAGAAAGGTTCCCTTGTGCTGTCCGCGCAGTCTGCGCGCGACCGTGATACGGCCCATGTGCCACTGCCCGCCCTCGCGGTAGATGGCCGCTGTGCCGACGAGTTCGCCGTCCTGCTCCATGCACCACCACTGCGGCTGCTTATCCGCCGGAATGAAGTTCAGCTCCTTCGGAATGTCCTGCTCGTCCGCGAAAATCTGCGCGGCAAAAGCGAGAACCGCATCCATGTCCGCATCAGACGCACGCCGAACCATACATTCTGCTTGCATTCTGCTCATCTGCCTTATATTCTGCAAAAAAGGCGAAAGGATGCTCCCTCCGCCTTTTTTCCTCATTACAATTAGAAATTACTTGTTCTCGGCGCTTTCCGGAATCTCGGAGCGATACATATCCGCACCCAGAGCAACAAACTTCTCTACGAGCGTCTCATAGCCGCGCTCGATGTTCTGCACCTGCTCGACCTCGGTAACACCCTTGGCTGCCAGACCGGCGATAACCATCGCCGCGCCTGCGCGCAGGTCGTGTGCACGGACCGGAGCACCATTCAGCTCCTGGACGCCCTCAACAACCGCGATCGCGCCGTCCACATGAATGTTTGCGCCCATGCGGGTCAGCTCCTCGGTATAGCGGTAGCGGCTGCCCCAGATCCCCTCGGTGATGATGCTGGTGCCCTCTGCCAGACACAGCGCCGTTGTCATCTGCGGCTGCATGTCGGTCGGGAAGCCCGGGTACGGCAGGGTCTTGATGTTGGTCTTGGTCAGCTTGCCCTCGCGGCGAACGAGCACCGCGTCGTCAAACTCGGTGACCTCAACGCTCATCTCGCGCAGCTTTGCGGTGATGCACTCCAGATGGCGCGGAATAACATTCTTCACCAGAACCGAACCGCCGCAGGCTGCAACGGCTGCCATGAAGGTGCCCGCCTCGATCTGATCCGGAATGATGGAGTAATTGCCGCCATGCAGGCTCTCTACACCGCGAATCTTGATCACATCAGTACCGGCGCCCTTAACATCCGCGCCCATTGCATTCAGGAAGTTCGCCAGATCGACAATGTGCGGCTCCTTCGCGCAGTTCTCCATAATCGTCTGACCCTTGGCCAGAACAGCTGCGAGCATGATGTTCATAGTCGCGCCGACCGTAACAACGTCAAAATAAATATGTGCGCCGTGCAGACCGTCCTCGGGTGCCTCGACCCGGATGTAACCGCCCTTGGGCAGCGTTACCTTTGCGCCCAGAGCTTCAAAGCCCTTGATGTGCTGGTCGATCGGACGGACGCCGCCGAAGTTGCAGCCGCCGGGCATTGCTACCTCGGCAAAGCCGTACTTGCCGAGCAGCACGCCGAGCAGATAGTAGGATGCGCGCAGCTTGCGCTCCAGCTCGTGCGGCTTGAGGCTCGGGTTCTGCGCATTCTGGATTTCCACCGTAGTGGCGTTGATCTGGCGGATCTGCGCACCCAACTCGCGCATGATCTCCATCTGCAGCGTTACATCAATGATCTTGGGCACGTTTTCAAGACGAACCGGGCCATCTGCCAGCAGAGCCGCCGGAACGATTGCGACCGCTGCATTCTTTGCGCCGGAGATGGTCACCTCACCATTCAGCGTCTTGCCGCCGTTGATTACATACTTTGTCAATCTACCTACTCCTCACTAAGCCTTGGCGCGGAAATCTCCGCGTTTTTCTCCGAATACTGTATCTTATGTCAGCGAATGACTGTCCGTGCCGACCCTCTTTGCGGGCAGCTCCGACAGCGGCTAAACCCATTCGCGTAAAATCTCACTAATACATTTTACCACAATTTCAGATAAAGAAAAGCAGTTTTTCAGTTTTCTTCACCGATGATCGTCTTTTTGTCACAATCCACCAAATATTCGCCTGTTTCGGTGTCAATCTTCCAAGTAGGTGTAAGACGAATACGGCGGCTGCTGTCGGTTTGCATACGATAACCGGCCGTCATCGACTCGATCGTGCCGGTTTCACCGCTTTCTGCGGCAAACTGCAGCAGCGCATCTGCTGCGCTGCAGGTAATGCTGATGCCGTTCGCAGTGGTATACGGCGTACCAAGGCTCCACAGTCCGACGAGCGACACTGTGCCGTCTCCGGCGGAAAAGTCCAGTGTCAGCCGCCGGTTGTGCACCGGCAGTCCGGCGACCGAGCCGGTCAGCGTAACTGCCATGTCCTCCGCCGTCCAGTTGGCCTGCTCGGCCTGAAAGCCCCACCGGCTGCACAGTCGGCGCGCCTGCTCGAGCGCTTCCGATGCGGAAGTCGGCGCAGATTCAGTCAGCGTATAGTCCGCCTGCACATTGCCGTCCGCCTGCCACTCGAGCGTGCCCTTGTCGCTCTCAAAGCGCACCGTGCCGTCCTCCTGCTCGGTGCGTTCAGCGTGTTCGCCCAGCATGGCGGCTGCGATCTTTTCCTCATCTGCGCGGCTACGGTCGAGCGACAGCTCGGGCAGCGTGATGTCCTCCGGAAGCGAGAACGCCGTATCCAGCTGCATCCCTCTGGCGCTCACCAGCGTGCGCAGATTGGCCTCAAGCTCACTCGTTCTCCGGTGACTTTGCCAACCGCGTACCGCCAGATTGCCCAGCAGAAACAGGTTGATCGTAAGCAGTATTGCGATCAGTATATTTTTGACTTTATCCCATTGCAAGCGCTCTCATCTCCCTTCTGCGGTCACTCTGCCGTATTTTTCAGATAGAACCGGCTCGGTACATACTGTCCGTCCTGTGACCGGTAGGCTGCCATCAGACCGCGTTCCGCGCCGGAGGCTCCGGCTGCCGCCTGTTTTGCGGGCATGACCGTGCGTTTGCCGCCGGTCGGCTGAAATTTCTGCAGCCGAATCGTTGCCGTGCGCAGCGCACTGCCGTTGAATACGAAGGTAGCAAAGTCCGCGTCACCGAGCACCGGCACGCCGCTGTACATCTGCAGAAAAATCAGCATGGTTTGCTCTTCGCTGCGCTCCACCGCGTACAGCGACGCATGCGTATCCGTATCGCCCGCTCGCTGCGCCGCATCAAGAATCAGTCGGGCGCAGTCCAGCTGTGCATCCAGCGCCGCCGCATCCGTGATATCGCTTTCGTCATAGGCGCTCACCGTTGCCGAGCCATCCGTGGACGCGTACTGCACCAGACCGGACGCACTCAGCCGCAGCGTGCTCGTATCATCGAGGAACACGCGGACGGTTCCGTCCTGCTCGTTGTAAAAATCCGTGTAGGCCGTGTAGCCGAATGCACCGAGCAAATCCTCCAGTCCGGTGCCGCTCTGTCCGGCAAACAGATTCATCTGCGCCGGCTTCAGCACCGGAAGCGACAGCGCCTCGCTGTCGAACAGCAGCGTTTCCGGATAGACCGCATACGCATCTCCCGCAAAGCTGCACGACAGACCACGGAAGTTCTTCTGCGCCTCCTCGAGCGCATTCTGCGAGACCGCTGCATCCGCGGCATACAGACTGCCGTCTGCCATGCGGACAAACAGCCGCTGCACACCGGCGGCATACACCAGTGTTTCGACCTGCAGGCGGTCGTTATCCTTCCACGAGCCGCCCAGCCAGCCCGCAATAGACTGCATCGGGATCGCACCGTGGTAGCGCAGCAGCGCACAGCTGCCCGACCGCAGAGCCGTGCACAGCTCACTCTCATCAGCCGGCCGCAGTCCCTCACCTGTGAGCGCCTGCGACCACAGCGAACGCGTTGCCGTGATGCCGGCGTCGATATCGGTCAGATTGTACTGCACGCCGTACAGCTTGCCGGCAACAGTCAGCGCCATCTGCGCCGGATCCGCCGCCGAAACACCGGAGGACCGTATCTCATAGCCCACCGCACCGCCTACAAAGCGGTCGTGCAGACGGCGAAGTGCGCTGTCTGCGGGCATTTGCGCAATGTTCAGACCCATCAGCCAGTTGACCTCGCACAGCACGCCCATCAGTCCGCACAGCACCAAAAGTGAGATATTCTTTGCGGTGTTCTTCGCTGAGCGTTTCGCGCCTCTCATACCTTATCCTCCCTGCCGTGCGGCTTGAGGTCAGTCGGAAGCGTGATCGTCACGGTCGTGCCCTTGCCGTATTCACTGGTCAGAGCGATCTTGCCCTCGTGCTGCTCAACGATCTCCTTGGCGATCGCCAGACCCAGTCCGGTGCCGCCTGCGGCACGCGAGCGTGCCTTGTCCACGCGGTAGAATCGCTCAAACAGGCGCGGCACATCGTCCGCCGGAATGCCGACACCGTTGTCCTCAACTGTGATGCGCACATGGTTTGCGCCTGCGCGCTGTGCCGCCAGACGGATCCGTCCGCCCGAAGGCGTGTACTTGACCGCGTTGGACAGAATATTGACCACAACCTGCTCGATGCGTTCCCTGTCGCCGACCATCGGCGGCAGGTCCGGCTCGGTCTCAATGAGGATCATGTGACCGCTGTCCTCGGCGGTCAGCTTCATGGCATTCGTCACCTTTTTCAGCAGATCGGACACCGAGAACCGCGTCATACGCAGCTCCATCCGTCCGTAATCCAGCTTGGAAAGCGTCAGCAGATCGGTGACAATACGCGCCATGCGCTCGCTCTCGCTCGAAATAACGCCCAGAAACTGCTTTTCCATGTCAAGCGGTAGCTCTCCGGCGGCATCGAGAAGCGTTTCGGTGTACGAGCGGATGTTCGTCAGCGGCGTGCGCAGCTCGTGCGACACATTTGCCACAAACTCGCGGCGTGCGTCATCCAGACGGCGCTGCTCGGTGACATCGTGAATGACCGCGATGACACCGCCCTCGCCATCCAGTGCGCCGTAAGGCGCCAGCGTGACGGACAGCACGCGCCCAAATCGCGTAATCTCGTTCGTAAGGAAGCTGCGCGAGACGGTTTCGTCCGTGTCCGGCATGTCCAGATCAGCGAACATCTCATCAAAGCTCAGCTTCTGCTCCACACGCACGCCCAGCAGATTTTCGGTTGCCGGATTCATGTGGATGAGCGTGCCGTCGGTCATAAAGGCGGCTACGCCGTCGGTCATGTGCAGGAACAGCGTGTTGAGCTTGTCGCGCTCTCCCTGTACCTCGCCGACCGTGTTTTTCAAACGGTGCGCCATGTAATTGAACGAACGGGTCAGCTCGCCAATCTCATCCGACGACTGCACGCCGAGGTCCTGATCGAAGTTGCCTTCCGCGATTGACCGCGCACCCTCGGTGATGCGCTCGATCGGCGTGGTGATGGTCTTGCTGAGCAGGAAGGACAGCAGGATCGCCGCCAGCAGGCCGAACATCATCGCCTGCATGACAATCTGGAAGAACCGCCACGACAGGTCGGAAATCTCCCGCTTGTTGTCTGCAATATACACGATGTAGTCCACCGCACCGTCGCCGTTCTTGTCCAGCGGCACCGCAATGTCCATAATGCTGTCGGATACCGCCGAGCGCGTTCCGGTCTCTCCTGCCATTGCGGCAATGACGTTGCTCGTGCGGGTAACGGATACATTCGGGTTGGAGCCGTCAAGGAAGCCGCCCTCACTGTCGAGAATGGCATAGTTGCGGTAATCGTCAATGCCGAGTCGGCTCTTGTGTGCATCTATGATAGTTTTCAGACCATCCGTGCCGGGTTCGGCAGCCGCCTCCTGCATGGAGCGGATGGTGTCGGTCGTGAACACCGCCTGCATCTGCTCATAAAAGCTGTTCAGATAGAAGGTGTTGATACTGTTGATCAAAAACGTGCCGACCACCGCCATAACGGATACGATCAGCAGCACCAGAATCAGCACCAGTTTTCTGTGTAGTGAACGGAACATAGCTTACTCCCCGTCAGCAAAGTAATATCCCATGCCTCTTTTTGTGATGATGTATCTGGGACTTGCCGGTTCATCCTCAATCTTCTCGCGCAGACGGCGGATCGCCACGTCCACCGCACGCAGGTCGCCGTAGTAGTCATAGCCCCAGACCTGCTCCATCAGCTCCTCACGGGAGAAAACCCGTCCCGGAGCAGCGGACAGGAAGCACAAAATGTCAAATTCCCGCGCGGAAAGCTCGAGCGGATGGCCGTTTTTGTACACCATGCCGTTGTCCTTGGAGACACGCAGACCGCCGCCGGACGGCGCTTCTGCCTTTTCCCTGTCCTCTCCTGCGTAGGTGCGGCGCATGTTCGCCTTGACGCGCGCCATCAGCTCACGCATAGAGAACGGCTTGGTGATATAATCGTCTGCACCCAGCTCGAGACCCATGACCTTGTCGGTCTCTTCCTCACGGGCGGTCAGCATGATGATCGGTGTGTCCTTTTCCGCGCGCACCCGCCTGCAGACCTCAAAGCCGTCCATCTCGGGCAGCATGACATCCAGCAGAATCAGGTCGGGTGCTTCCTCAAGCGCGCAGCGCAGACCTTCTGCGCCGTCATACGCCGCAAGTGTGTCGTAGCCCTCGCGCTGTAAATTGAATACCAGAATGTCTGAAATGGCCTTTTCGTCCTCAACCACAAGGATTTTTTTCTTATCCAAACCCTTTCCTCCTCTGCACTCTCCAATCTCCACTCTTATCTTAGTAAAGATTCTTCAGCTTTGCTCTATACATAGCCGCCACCGTTTTTGCATCGCGGATCTCATCCCGCTCGATCATTTTTTCTACCTCTGCGATCGGCAGGCGCACGACCTCGACAAATTCGTCCTCATCCGGCTGCATTTCTCCTTCGGTCAGGTCAAGCGCGGCAAACAGGTAGGTCACCTCGGTCAGAAAGCCGGGCGACGGATAAATCGCGCCGAGCGGCACGATGCGTCCGGCGGTACAGCCGGTCTCCTCCTTCAGCTCGCGGATGCCGCATTCCTCAGCGTCCTCCGGACCGTGATCCATCTTGCCGGCGGGCATTTCGAGCAGCTCGGTATCGAACGCATAGCGGAACTGCCGCACAAGAATAACGTTGCCGTCCTTGTCGATCGGCAGCACGCCGACACCGCCAACATGCTCACAAACCTCGCGCGGCGCGGTTTTGCCGTTCGGCAGCGATACCTCGTCCACACGAGCGGTCATGATCCTGCCTCTGAACTTATATTCGCTGGAAAGCTGTTTTTCTGTCATATCCATAGAAAAAAATCCTCCTTAATCGGCTGCATTTACACAGCGCAGGATATAGGCGGTCTCCGGCGGGACGGATACGATCAGACCGTCCGGGTCGGCGTACGCGAAGCCCTCGCCGCTGAGCAGGTCGAGCGCATACAGCGCATCAATTTTTGTTTCCGCATACTGGTGTCCGCGGTTGACCACGATCACCAGACGCGAGTCTCCGCTCGTGCGCTCGTATCGCAGCAGTGCACCGGCTGTCGTATCGCTGAACTGCAGGTCGCCGTCCGCGAGCGTCTGCTCCTCGGCACGGATTTCGCACAGCTTACGATAGAACGCAAGCAGCTCCTGGTTTTCGTGTCCCCACGGGTAGGTCCGGCGGTTGAACGGGTCCTCGAAGCCCTGCTGACCGGCCTCATCACCGTAGTAAATGGTCGGCGAACCCGGCATGGTGAACTGGATGACCGCCGCCATCCGCAGACGGCGCAAGGCGATTTCCAGACGGTCCGGCGGCAGCTGATAGTGTGCGCGGCCGTTTCTGTCCATCTTCCACTCGTTCTCGGTTACGCCGAGAAGGGTGAGCGCACGCGCGGTGTCATGCGTACCTACAACGTTCATCAGGTTGTAGAACACGTCCCGCGGGTAGTTTTCGCGGATGCACTCCATGCTCTCCGCGAAATGCTCGGCAGTGCCGCCGTTCAAAAAGCCGAAGATGGCGTCTCGCAGCGGGTAGTTCATGACGGAATCCAGTTCGCCGCCCTGGAAATAACGCCGACGCTCGGAGTACGCAATTTTGTTGGACGCATCCTCCCACACCTCACCGATGATGAGCGCATCGGATTTCTCCCTGCGGGCGGCAGCGTTCAGCTTCTGGATGAAGCTGTCCGGCAGCTCGTCGGCAACATCCAGCCGCCAGCCGGACGCGCCCAGCCGCAGCCAGCGGCGGACCACGCTGTCCTCGTCCTCGATGATGTAATCCTGATAGCTGCCGTCGGTCTCATTGACCTGCGGGAGCGTGTAGATGCCCCACCACGAGCCGTACTCGTTCGGCCAGTTGTGAAAGTCAAACCAGCTGAAATACGGCGATTCCTTGGACTGGAACGCGCCTACGCTGTCATAATGGCCGCGTGCGTTGAAATAGCGGCTGTCGTAGCCGGTGTGATTGAACACGCCGTCCAGTACAACGCGCATGCCGCGTCTGGCGGCTTCGCTGCACAGCGCACGGAAGTCCTCCTCACAGCCGAGCAGCGGGTCGATGCGCTTGTAATCGCCGGTATCGTAGCGGTGATTGGAATACGCCTGAAAGATCGGATTGAAATAAATGGTGGTAACGTGCAGGCTCTCCAGATAATCCAGCTTGGCGTATACGCCGCGCAGCGTGCCGCCGAAAAAGTCGTTGTTGAGGATTTCGCCGTGCTCATCCGGCAGATAGACCGGAATATCGTCCCAGTTCTGGTGCAGCACACGCGGGATCACGCCTTCGCCCTCCGGCTGCTCAGGCGCCTTGTCGCGGCAGAAGCGGTCCGGAAAAATGTTGTAGGTGATGCCCTCGCCGAACCAGCGCGGCGTGTGGTAATCGCCGTCGTATACGGTCAGCTGGTACTTATCGCCGACCGACTCGAGCAACTCCGCCTGACCGCCGTAGCCGCGTGCACAGTAGTGCAGACCATCCGCCAGCTCCACCGAGAAATAATACCAGTACAGACCGGGGTGCGGCGGCGTATAGGTTACCGTATACCGGTCGTGTGAGCCTTGATAGCCGCACCAGTGCAGCGGATGGGATTCGGCCTGACAGCCGTCTTCCTCAATCCAAAGGGTAACCTGCAGCGCGCCCTGTGCCCGCTGCGGATAAACAGAAAACTCGACCGCCTGCCCTGCCGGTATCGCGCCATACGGCTTCTTGCATGCAGTGCTGCGGGAGTGAAACATACTATCAGAAATGCGATTCACGCAAGCTCCTCCAAACATATATCCTCTTGCCAAATCATACCTTACCATTATATCAGCAATATTGGCGGTAGTATTTTTAGTATAGCACAAAACCGCAAAACGGTAAACAAAAGCTGTCGCACGAAAGAAAAGAAAACCGGCTCAATACAAACTTTTTAGGTGTAAAAGCAAAGAGCCGACTCCGATGGAGTCAGCTCTTTTGATCCGGTTTTGATTTTAGCCGAGCAGGTTCAGGATTTCTTCCTTCGGCATAGCGCCGACAGCCTTATTGGCAACCTCGCCGTTCTTCATCACGATCAGGGTCGGGATGGAGACAATGCGGAACTGCATGGACAGCTCACCCTGCTCGTCTACATTGATCTTACCGACCTTGATATCGTCACGCTCGTTTGCGATCTCGTCCACAATCGGCGAAACCATGCGGCAGGGACCGCACCACGTTGCCCAGAAGTCCAGCAGGACCGGCTTGTCCGACTTCAGCACTTCGTTCTCGAAATTTTCCTTCGTAATGGTTACTACTGCCATATTAAACACTCCTTAACCTTTCAGTGATAATTCATAGTAAAATGCATACTGCTGCATGACACCCGCAAAGCCTTTATATCGTTTCAGCGGAAACCCTTTCGGATAGTGTGTGTCCAGCATTTGCCGGATATGCGTATCGACCGGAAATGCGTCGATGTGATGCAGCGCAAACAGACAGATACACTCCGCAACCTTGATGCCGACACCGGTCAGGCGCAACAGCTCGGCTTTGGCGCGGGCGTAATCCATATGCCGGATAGCTTCCAGATCAACCTCACCGGACGCGACCTGCCGGGCCGCAGCGCAAATGTATTTGGCGCGGTAACCGAGCCGCACCGGCGCAAGTTCCTCGGGCGTGCACGCCGCCAGACGCTCTGCCGTGGGAATGCTATTGTATACCTGTTCACTCTTATTATAACAGATTTCCCCGAAAAGGGAACACAAATTTTCGACACACTTGGTAATCCGCGCGATATTGTTCTGCTGCGAGATGATAAAGCATAGAATAGTTTCCCACAGATCCTGCCGCAGAATACGCAGTCCGCCGCCGTATGCAACGGCGTTCTGCAAATAGATATCACGTTTGGCAACTGCGGCTTTGCAGCGGCCGTAGTCCGCATCCAGATCGAAATACGGCCGCCAGATGGCGTTAAACTCGTCTTCATCGCAGTCGAACCGTACGGTCCGGCCGTTCTGCTGAATATTCAGCAGGTGTGTGCCCGCAATCAAATCGTACGACTTATCCCCAACCCTGTGGAAGCGGAAGCACTGACCGGAGCTTGCGATCTGGTCAATGTCGAAATCGTTCAGTACGCGCTCGATCATTGGTGCATAGCCTCATGCTCGCGCACCAGCTCGGTAAACAGGTCGCTCAGCGTCCAGCCGATGTTGTGCTCGGTGACCATGGCCTTGTACGGCACGGAAACACCATGCGCCTTCATTTCACGGAGCAGAATGTCCAGTCTCTTTTCGGTAAAGCCGTCCAGCACCATCATCGGTGCGGAAGGCGCATCTGCAGTCGCGTCAGTCGGCTCAAAGCCCTTGCGGTTCAGCAGAAAACCGACAGTCTGACCGGCAGAGACCGCTTCGACGTTCTTAATCCGCACGCCCATGCGAACGAGCACGGTCTTAAGTGCCGCAGTCTGTTCGCTCGGCTGCGGCTCGAAATATAACACTTTTTCACGGGATGCCGCCATAGTGGAACCCTCCTGTTTTATTCTCATAATATTGTATACTAATATTATATCATTTCTGTCAAGTCCCCTATTGACAGAAAGTGTGTTCGGTGCTATGCTCATAGTTAGCAATAACTAACCAATTAAAAAGAGAGGTGCGTATGATACAGCAGACATTGCTTTGGGCGGCCGCAGGCACAGGCTTCACCTTCCTGATGACCACGATCGGCGCCGCCATGGTATTCTTTATGAAACGGCAGTCCAGCGCTCTGATGCAGCAGATTTTCCTCGGATTCGCGTCCGGTGTGATGATCGCCGCGTCCATCTGGAGTCTGCTCATTCCCGCGATTGACGAGGCCGCGCAGAACGGCCAGCCGGGCTGGATACCCGCTGCAGGCGGCTTTATCCTCGGTCTGGTGCTTATGCTTGCGCTGGACGGATTCATGCCACACCTGCACAGCGGCGCAGAGCAGGCCGAAGGTCTGCCATCCTCCTTTCGGCGAACCACGCTGCTTGTTCTTGCAGTGACGCTGCACAACATTCCGGAAGGCATGGCTGTCGGTCTGTCATTCGCTCGCGCCGCGCAGCACACCGGCAACGCGGGATTGTTTGCAGCGGCAGGCGCGCTTGCCATCGGCATCGGCATTCAAAATTTCCCGGAGGGAGCCGCAGTCGCGCTTCCCCTCCATCAGGAGGGGCTGAGCCGCGCACGCTCATTCGTTTACGGTTCGCTGTCCGGCATCGTTGAGCCGATTTTCGGCGTGCTTGTCGTGCTGTGCGCGTCCGCGCTGACACCATTCATGCCGTGGCTGCTGTCCGCCGCCGCAGGCGCGATGCTGTACGTCGTGGTCGAGGAGCTGATTCCCGAGGCACATCTCGGTGAGCATTCACATCCGGGCACGCTTGGTGTGATGGCGGGTTTTCTGGTGATGATGGTGCTGGATACAGCTTTGGGATAATTGAAAATGGAGAATTGAGAATGGAAAATGAAGTTTTCTTTCTCCTTCCACAAAAACGAAAAGCGTCCCAATGGGACGCTTTTCGTTTTTCAGATAATCTGTGTTTTAACTTTGCCTAATACAGATTATCCTCAATATCTATTATGAATCTGTTTGCGGTAATCAAAATAGACTTGCCGCAATTCCTTCAGATTTTTCTTGCGAATGAGCACCACATCGTCGTTTGTAAGGATAAAGTCCTTATCCACAGCTTTGACGTAGTTCATATTCACAAGGAAGCTCTGGTGGCACCGCAGAAAACACGGAGCCGTCAGTTCCTGCTCAATCTCGCTGAGTTTTTTATATATTGTGTATGTCTTTTCGCCCGCCTGATGCAGAATGCACTGTGAGTTATGGCTTTCCACATACATAATCTCTTCGCGCGGAATGTGTAGCACCTGCAAACGATTCTTGATCGCGTATGTATTCTCGACGATATCGGACAGTACACGGTGCATGGTTCGCTCGAACGTCTTCGGGGTATATGGCTTGAGCAGATAACCGGATGCACCGACTTCAAAGCTGTCCGGTGCAAAATCCAGCGCAGCGGTACAAAATACGATCGTGCCCTTGTAGCCAATCTCACGCAGACGGCGTGCTACGTCAATGCCGAGCGGCGGGTCCATCAGAATATCCAGCAGAATAATATCAAACCATCCGCCGTCCCCAAGCTCATAATAAAGCGGTTCACCGCTGTCGTACATTTTGTAGGAATAGTCAATCGCATGTGAATTGCAGTAATGACTGAGAAAATCCGCAAGGATATCTCGTTCTAACGCCGAATCATCACAAATTGCGACCCGCAACATGGTTATTGACAGTCCTTTCTCGTCAGTTTTTGTCGAATTTCTTAGCGGTTTCTTAACACATTCTGCCGATTTCACAAGATTCTGTTCCAATTTCACAGAATAGCAAAAACCGCGTGATCCTTCTGATAAAATAAACATGTTCCCAAATGAAGTGGGAACATCAGCAAATATCGACGGAGGAAGCATCATGTTTGTCTACAAAGTAATCAAAAAAAATCACTATTCGCCTGAGACCGGAGCTTATATATCTTTCGGTATCAGTGCTCACGATCCACAGCACGGACAAACCTGCTTCGTCCCCGATGTGTTCATCGGTGAGCCGGAAGCACGCGCCTTTACAGAACGCCTGAATACGCTTCAGGTGTCGCCCATCCATTTGATTGATGTGATTGAGGACACATTAGGCGTTTAACACGCAGATTACATAAAAATGCCCAGTTCAGAGGCCAGAGAGCGAATTGCCTGCACAATGCCGATGTATTCGGCCGTGACTTCGTATCGCAGTTCCGTGATTTCCTCATCCCGATTGCCGCGCAGCGCTTGCAACAGTGCTGCGCTCTTCTTTTCCAGCCGTATAAAGCCAAAGCTGCGTGCCTGTCCGGTCAGCGTGTGTACCGCTTTGATTGCCGCATCGCGATCGTGCCGACCCAAGGCATCGTTCAATTCCGCGCAGCAGGGCTCGTCCAAAAATCGGATCAGGAATTTCTGCAGCATATTCTCGTTGTAAAAGCGACGGCAGGCTGCTTCAAAATCTCCATCTATCGCTCGATAAAATTTATACAGAGACATATCGACATCTCCCTACAGATATTTTATCATTTCAAAAATCGACTGGCAAGAGATGAAAATAGTTTTCTATCGTCATTTCTCGACAAAGATCGCGTTTTGCAGTAAAAGAAAAACGCCTGATCAAATGATCAGGCGTTTATATGGAGCTGCTAACCAGATTTGAACTGGTGACCTCATCCTTACCAAGGATGCACTCTACCGACTGAGCTATAGCAGCGAAAGAAAAAACGGCACGATTACGGTACCGTTTTTTGGCGACCCGGATGGGACTTGAACCCACGGCCTCTAGCGTGACAGGCTAGCGCTCTAACCAACTGAGCTACCGGGCCATATTAACTTAATTTGGTGGGCCTTCGGGGACTTGAACCCGGGACCGACCGGTTATGAGCCGGTTGCTCTAACCAACTGAGCTAAAGGCCCATATAGGGAATCGACTTTACCCTGCCGTCACGATAAAGTGACGGCAAAGCATTGTCTGGATGGCTCCTCAAGTTGGACTCGAACCAACGACCCTGCGGTTAACAGCCGCATGCTCTACCAACTGAGCTATTGAGGAATATCGAGCGGATCTGCGATCCGCAGGTGTAGGCGTTGAGTT
>NZ_JAQEXK010000004.1:0-234 GCF_027693185.1 Butyricicoccus sp. OF27-2pH9A | reverse complement strand
AGATGTAGGCGTTGAGTTATCTTCCCGGGCCGTCGCCAGCCAAGTATTGTCACCGTAAACGAGCTTAACTACTGTGTTCGGAATGGGAACAGGTGTACCCTCGTCACCATTAACACCTACTATTTCGTTGCACATTCCTGTGCAGCTTTGTTATTATACCATACCATCAGCCTGCTGTCAACATCTTTCTTGAAGAAATTTGGTGACCCGTGGGAGAATCGAACTCCCGTTTGC
>NZ_JAQEXK010000039.1:0-4322 GCF_027693185.1 Butyricicoccus sp. OF27-2pH9A | reverse complement strand
GGTTCTCATGGCTAAGGCTGCTACCGAGTCCTGCCGTAACGGTGGCGTATACGTTAAGGTTGAGGAGTAATTTCTCCGCTTAACAAACCAAAGTTGCATGAAAAGGAATCCTCGAAAGAGGGTTCCTTTTTTTGTTGTGGTAATTGAAAATTGAGGATGGAGAATGGAAAATTAACGTGATGGTCAAATTCAACTCGCTGCAATTACATAACCGCATATCCACACCCATTTAACATTGATGCGGGAGCACAATGCACTCCCCTGCGGTTTGATAGTGCAAATGAATTTACAAACGGCGGGGATGAGGTCACCCCGCCGTTTCTCTCCGAATCGCATCCATCAACCGCCACGTTCACTTTCAATCCTCCATTTTCCATTCTCAATTTACCCTTGACTTAGAGTACACTCCAAGTGCTACACTAAACTCACCAAAGGAAGGTGACTCCCATGACCATCGCAGAAGTGAGCAGACAGTTCGACATCACACCGGACACACTGCGCTACTACGAGCGCATCGGTCTGATCCCGCCGGTACCGCGCACCAAAAGCGGCATCCGCGATTACGACCAGACCTCATGCAGCTGGATCGAGTTTATTAAATGTATGCGTGCGGCCGGTCTGCAGATCGAGGCGCTCATCGAATATGTGGCCCTGTTCCAGCAGGGTGACAGCACCATCGGCGCCCGCAAGGCTTTGCTCCTCGAGCAGCGCGACCAGCTCGAGGAACGCATTGCCACCATGCAGCAGACGCTCGAACGGCTCAACCACAAGATTGAAAACTACGGCAACTGCCTCGCCAAAGAACCCGAGCTGCGCGGTAAAGCCAAAGACTGAACTGCACCAACACTTCACCACCGCAGAGTTCTCCTGTCGGAGAGCTCTGTGTATTTGTGTATTTTTACCAGTTTCCATCGTTTTTTTCGGTATTTATCACCATCCCCCGCGTTTTGAGAATATTCCGCTTGTACAATCCCTTATAATTTACCAAATTTATTGCTTTATTCCGTTGATATTGACAGTTGACGCTTGCTATCTGGTGTGGTATATTGATAGACGGAACAAAAACTTAACAAAAAAGTGTGCAAAACCCGCTCCAAACCGAACCACCCTATTGATCGGTTAGACACGGGCAAGCGGTTCCCTGCCGCACCAAATGGCAGTCTGCAACAGGCGGAATGCCGGTTTTCACCGGCTTTGGCAATAAATATCCAAACAAGAAGGAGACTTGAACATGGATTTCCATCTGACCCGTGAACAGGAACTGGTTCGCCAGATGATGCATGACTTCACCGAGAACGAAGTTAAGCCCATCGCTGCGGAAACCGACAAAACCTCTACTTACCCCCGCGAGAACATCGAGAAGCTGTTCGATCTGGGCGTTATGGGCATGATCGTGCCCGAGGAGTTCGGCGGCGCAGGCGCTGACGATCTTTCCTCCGCTATCGCTATCGAAGAGCTGTCCAAGCAGTGCGCTTCCACCGGCGATATCCTCGCTACCCACAATGGTCTGTGCTGCGGCCCGATCATTGCAAACGGTACTCCCGCACAGAAGGAGAAGTACCTCCGCATGCTGACCGAAGGCCACAAGGTAGGCGCTTTCGCACTGACCGAGCCGGACGCTGGTTCTGACGCTGCAAAGGGCACCTGCGTTGCTGAGCTGCAGGGTGACCACTACGTACTGAACGGCTCCAAGATCTTCATCACCAACGGCTACGTTGCTGACGTATTCGTAGTATTCGCTATGACCGACAAGTCCAAGGGCACCAGGGGCATTTCTGCATTTATCGTAGAGAGCTCCTTCCCGGGCTTCTCTGTTGGCAAGCACGAGGAGAAGCTTGGCCTGCACGGCTCCCCGACGGCTGAGATCGTATTCACCGACTGCATCGTTCCGAAGGAGAACCTCCTCGGCGCAGAAGGCAAGGGCTTCAAGATCGCTATGCAGACCCTGGACGGCGGCCGTATCGGCATCGCTGCACAGGCACTGGGCATCGCAGAGGGCGCTATGGAAGAGTCCATCAACTTTGCTAAGACCCGTGAGCAGTTCGGCCGTCCGATCGCAAAGTTCCAGAACACTCAGTTCCTCTTTGCTGATATGCATGTTGCAATCGAGGCTGCTCGCCTGCTGACCTACAAGGCTGCTGTTGCTAAGTCTGAGGGCGGCCGCTTCACTGTGGACGCTGCAACCGCTAAGCTGTTCGCTTCCGAGGCTGCTATGAAGATCACCACCAAGGCAGTTCAGGTACACGGCGGCTACGGCTACACCAAGGATTACCCGGTTGAGCGCATGATGCGTGATGCCAAGATCACCGAGATCTACGAGGGCACCAGCGAGATTCAGCGTGTTGTTATCTCCGGTAACATTCTCGGTAAGTAAGAATAGGAGGAAAACTGAACTATGAAGGCAATTGTTTGTGTAAAGCAGGTTCCGGATACCTCCGGTAAGGTTGCTGTTAATCCCGATGGCACTCTGAACCGCGCATCCATGGCTACCATCATCAACCCGGACGACAAGAACGCGGTTGAGGCTGCTCTGAAGCTGAAGGACGCTACCGGCTGCAAGGTCGTTGTTATCACCATGGGTCCTCCCCCGGCACAGGGCATGCTGCGTGAGCTGATGGCTATGGGCGCTGACGAGGGCATTCTGGTTTCCGCTCGTGAGTTCGGCGGTTCCGATACCTTCGCAACCTCCCAGATCCTGGCTGCTGCTATCAAGAAGTATGGCGTTGACGCTGATGACGTAGTATTCTGCGGCCGTCAGGCTATCGACGGTGATACCGCTCAGGTTGGTTCTCAGATCGCTGAGAAGCTGGACATCCCGCAGGTCTCCTACGCTGCTGACGTAAAGATCGAGGGCACCACCGTTACCGTTAAGCGCGCTCTGGAGGATGGCTACATGACCATCGAGACCCAGACCCCGTGCCTGCTGACCTGCATCAAGGAGCTGAACGAGCCCCGCTACATGTCCATCAAGGGCATCATGGGCTGCTACGATAAGCCGATCGCAGTTTATGACTACAACACCCTGAAGGACGATCCGCTGATCGATCCCACCACCATTGGTCTGAAGGGTTCTCCCACCAACATCTTCAAGTCCTTCACTCCTCCCCAGAAGGGTCAGGGCAAGATGCTTGAGGGCGCTGACAAGGCTACCTGCGATGAGCTGGTTGCTGAGCTTCAGAAGAAGCACATCATTTAATCGGAAGGAGAATACTGAACAATGGCTGATTTCAATAATACGAACCTCGCCGATTTTTCCGGCGTATGGGTATTCTGTGAGCAGCGCCAGGGCGAGCTGCAGCCGACCGTACTCGAGCTGATCTCTGAGGCACGCAAGCTGGCAGACGACATGGGCACTGAAGTTTGCGGCCTGCTGCTTGGCGGCAAGGGCGTAGGCGAGAAGATGGCAAAGGAACTGGGCGCTTACGGCGCTGACAAGGTTCTGGTTTGCGAGAGCGACCTGCTCGATACCTACACCACCGATGCATACGCAAAGGTTCTGTGCGACACCGTTATGGCTAAGAAGCCGGAGATCCTGCTGATCGCCGCTACCAACATTGGCCGTGACCTCGGCCCGCGCTGCGCAGCTCGTCTGCACACCGGTCTGACCGCAGACTGCACCCACCTCGACGTAGACGTAGAGAAGTACGCTGCATTCCTGCAGGATGCTTCCACCCTGCCGCAGGCTCAGATCGATGCTCTGAACCGCGAGGACCGCAACCTGAAGATGACCCGTCCGGCATTCGGCGGTCACCTGATGGCTACCATTATCTGCCCGCGCTTCCGTCCGCAGATGGCTACCGTTCGTCCGGGCGTACTGAAGAAGGGCGAGTACAACGAGGCTAAGGCTAACGCAGTAGTTGTTGAGCCGGTAGCTTTCGAGCTGTCCGAGGCTGACATCAAGACCAAGGTTCTCGAGGTCGTTAAGGAAGCTAAGGAGCTGGTTGACCTGACCGGCGCTGAGGTAGTTGTATCTGTAGGCCGTGGTATCTCCAAGGACGTTGAGACCGGCATCAAGCTGGCTGAAGAGCTGGCTGGCCTGTTCGGCGGCGTTGTTGGCGGTTCCCGTGCTGCTATCGACTCCGGCTGGCTGTCTGCTGACCATCAGGTTGGTCAGACCGGCAAGACCGTACATCCGAAGCTGTACGTTGCTCTGGGCATTTCCGGTGCTATCCAGCATAAGGCTGGTATGCAGGATTCCGAGTGCATCGTAGCAGTTAACAAGTCTGATTCCGCTCCGATCTTCGACGTAGCTGACTACGGCATCTGCGGCGACCTGTTCAAGGTTGTTCCGATGATGATCGACGCAATCAAGGCTGCTAAGG
>NZ_JAQEXK010000038.1:0-4424 GCF_027693185.1 Butyricicoccus sp. OF27-2pH9A | reverse complement strand
AGTTTCAGGTAATAATATTTTCGGTTGTCTGACATTGGGTTCCTCCTTGGGGTTTCTCTTGGGATTCTGTACGCATTTTAAGACCGTTTTAGGGGTCGGATGATAAATCTATCAGCCTGCCTTTGATACCCTCGAAAAAATCCTTGATTTACAAGGGTTTTTCAGCCCCTAAAGCGTGACATTTCTCCCGTTGTTTCCGCTTGCGCTTTGCGGCGTTGATCCGCTTCATGCGTGCGGCACATTCCGGGCAGTATTTGGCCCGGTTGGAACCGGGGGTAAACAGCGCCCTACATACGGCGCACCTCTTCGCATTCATCCGGTGGAACAGCGCCGTTTCCAGTTCCTTATCCTGCGGTAATACCGCCGCCCGAAACCACCTGCACAACAGGGAGTAGGAAATAGACTGGACACAGACACATTCCTCCCCATCGTCCAGGGCGATACAGTTTCCGTCGATGTAGTTACAGCACTCATGCACCAGCCTCCGCACTCTGCGGTACTGGCGGTAATCCATGACGGGGATAGGTTCAGGCTTGCTTTTTTTCATGCTGGCACTTCCCACACCCGCCGCAGTTGCCGCAGCCCTGGCAGGCATGGGCCTCCGGCTCCGGGCCGGTGGGCGCGTCTGCCGATTCCGGCTGCAAGAGGGCAAGGGGCAGGCGGATATTCAGGTGGATAGTGACGGGCAAAATAATTTGCTTCATACAGTGACCTCCTTCAATGAATTTACTGTTAAATATTCGTGCAAAGTATTGTTTTCTTCGTGCAAATAGCATATACTAAAAGTACCAGCAGAAAGGGGTTGATGATATGGCTGGAAATACCACAAACATCAGTATCCGCATGGACGCGGATTTGAAGGCACAGGCCGACGCCCTGTTTGCGGAACTCGGCATGAATTTATCCACGGCGTTCAACATCTTCGTGCGCCAGTCGCTTCGTGAGGGCGGCATTCCCTTTGAGGTGAAGCTGGAACAGCCCAACAAGGAAACGATTGCTGCCATGCTGGAAGCGGAAAGGATTGCAAAAGACCCGTCTGTAAAGGGATACAATGACCTTGACGAGTTGTTTGCCGACCTGAAAAAATGAGGAAAACAAAGTACACCGTCAAGTACACGACCGCTTTCAAAAAGGACTACAAGCGGGCAATCAAGCGCGGCCTGAAAATCGAATTGCTGGAACATGTCGTGGCGCTGCTGTCGATGGGCGAACCGCTGCCGGATAAAAACCGCGATCACGATTTGTCCGGCGATTGGGTGGGCCATCGGGAATGTCACATTCTCCCGGACTGGCTGCTCATTTACCGTATCGAGGATGATGTGCTGGTGCTGACGCTTGCCCGCACCGGGTCGCACAGCGACTTGTTCGGCAAATAAACCATCTGCCGCCGTATGGGGAAACCTGTACGGCGGTTTTTCTGTGTGCAAAAGGGTGTCGTGAAACGCGACGCACCTGAAAGGGGTCGGCAAAGCGCCGTACCCTTTACCGCTCCGGCCCCCGGTTGCGGGGCTTGTCCCGTTCCTGCCGGGTCAGTTGGTCGGCGGCCTTGCGGAGCCGTTCCACAGTTTTCAGTTCCTCCCGCATGGCTTTCATGTCGATGGTGTCCACCTGCTTCTGGGCGGTCAGCAGGTCGATCTCGCGCTGCCATGCCTTGGGGGTGATTTCCTCGCCGCTGTCCTTTAGTTCCTTCAGATACCGGGCCGCCGCGTCATAGAGGATCAGTTCCCGGCTGTGGCGCTGCTCGAACAGTTCCCGCTTCTCCGGCTTTACCCTGGCAAGCTGCTTGTGGACAGTCTTATACTCGTTGTACTGCGCCCACATCTCCCCGCGCTCGGTGAGGACAGCGATCCGGCGCTCAGCCTTGACGATCTCTCGCCGCAGGTCATAGTAACGGGTGTTCATATCTGCGATTTTTTCATGGAGCTGCTGCATGGATTGGATGCCGTTTGCCTGCAAAAAGCTGAACAGGGCGGCGCTCTCCTGTAAAGCCCGGATTTTGCCGGTGCGGGTGTCGGGCCGCTTGAGCTGCTGCTGGGCCTCCCACAAGTCAATCATGCTGGGCTGCTGGCCCTCCGGCTTCTCGGCCTCGGCCTTCGACCAGTTGTAGAGGCGGGTAATGCGGGCCTTGATTTCTTTCAGCAGCTTGTCGTCGGCGGCGATCTGCCGGTTGACTTCCCCCTTGTCGGTGCGGATGCCGCGCTTTTCCATTTGGCTGGCGGCTGGCCCCAGATGGACAGAGGGAATTTTATCAATGCCCTGCCGCTTGTAGCTGCGATGGTCAATGCGTTCCGGTCTGCCGGCAGATTCCAGCGCTCGATTGGTGTAGGCCGCCCACGCTACCCGCCAAATCTCCACATTTCCTTTATCGTTCCAATCGGTTGTATCCTCTCTGTGATTTTTCCAGCCGCCTTTCCCATCCGGGATACGCTGTCCATTCTCGTCCAGATCGTATGCCTTGCGGCACTTTGCGCCCCATGCGCCATTTTCTTTCAGGGGCCGGACGGTCAGCATGATATGAACATGGGGGTTGCCGGTTCCCTTATCGTGGATGGCGAAGTCGGCGCACATCCCCTTGTCCACAAAGTTGTCCTTCACATAGGCACGCACAAGGGCAAGCTGTTGTTCGCCGGATAGTTCACGGGGCAAGGCTGCTTCAATCTCGCGGGCAAGCTGGCTGTCCCTTGCTTTCTCGATTTGCTCCACGCTGTTCCAGAGGATAGAACGGTCTGCAAACTCCGGCGGGGCGTGGGCGGGCAGCATGATCTCCGCATGGACAATGCCGCCTTTCCGGGTGTAGTCGTGGGTCATTCCGTCCCATTCATTTGTCAGCTTGGTTCCGCTGCGGTAAGCAGCTGCGGCAACAGCAGAACGACCTGCGCTGCGCTTGATAATACTGACGGGGATATGACAGAAATCTATGGGGAACACCTCCTTTCAGTGAGGGGATAACAGGCTCTGTGGATCCAAACAAACGCAAAGCGGGTGTTTGGCTTCGCAGAGCGCACAAGGGGTTTGGGGAGTGTAGCTCCCCATCGCGGACGAAGTACGCAACGCCCCCGGCAGGGCGCACAGCACCGGCAACGGTGTATAAGTGCGCCCTTGTAAACAAGGGACTTATGGCGTGTCCCCGGATTTTGGCAGGTTTGCAGTCAATTCCACAGCCCCCGGAAGATGGGACAGGGCAATCAAAAACGCTTTAACCTCTGCGCCGGAAAGGTCGGGAGCCAACGGGAAAATCCCCTCCAAAACGGCTCCACGCTCAATCAGGCGGCGGGTGCGAACCCTGCGTTCTTCGTTCCGCTGCTTGTTCTCCAAAATCTTCTTTCGGTTTTCAAGCTGCCGAATCTCCTTCAGGACTTTCTCCCGTTCTTCTTTTTTGGGGTGGGCTGTAATTTTTTCGTTCATGTCAGGCACCTCTTTTCTTTGGAAATACTCATAGATTGACCGTCCATTTCTGTCGAGCAAAGTACCGGCGCAGCCTCCGCAGTGCGGCATGGATGGATTTTCCCGCCTGTGATGGCGTGATACCCTCCATTGCGGCAATATCTTTCACTTTCATACCCAGCATATAGCGGGCGTGGACACGGCGAGCCTGCATAGGCGGCAGGAAAGAAATGGCTTCGTACAATCGCCGTATCAGTTCTTCGTATTCGGCTAATTCTTCTTTTTCTATCAGGTAGTCCTCCGGCGATGGCTGCGCCCAGCCGATGGCGGCATTTTCGATTCCATCGTTACAATCGAGGGAATAAAACGCCTTATACCGGAACATCTTTCGATCTCTGGCGGCCTCGGCTCTCTTGTCCAGAAGAAACGCTTCGACGATCTCATCGGACACCTCCACAAAAATGTCCTCTTTGCAAAATGGATAATATTGTTTGAGATTGATGGTCTGCATAGGCACGCCCTCACTCTGTTTGAAAAAGGTCATCATAGCAGCGGCGCATATTCCGCAGACCCCGGCGGATGGCAACGCTAACCTTGCTGCTGTGGACGCCCTCTATCCGAGAGATTTCCGGCTGCTTGATACCGGCGATGTAGTAGGCGTGAACACGGCGGGCCTGTGTCGGAGTGGCATGAGCCAGAGCCGCAGGCAGAACTGCAATCAGGTGCAGGCGGGTGGTCATTTCTTCTCGTTCCAGCAAAATATCTTCCGGCGATCTGCTGTGTTCCAGTGCGTAATTTTCCAGCCAGCTGTATGCGTCCAGAGAGTAGTAGGCGCGGTGGTAGACTTTCCGACGCTCATAGTTCTCCATCTCCCGCTGGGCCTGATACATCGCTGCCCACACTTCGTCCGTAACATCCACAAACTCGTCATGCCGGTAGTGGGGATACATCCACCGCAGATTGATTGTTTTCATAGGCTTACCTCCTGAAAATCGGAGAGGCGGACAGCTCGTCCGCTGTCCGCCCCTCGCTGAGATAAG
>NZ_JAQEXK010000037.1:0-4511 GCF_027693185.1 Butyricicoccus sp. OF27-2pH9A | reverse complement strand
CCAAACACGCACTGACGGGGGCGGTCTGCCGGGTGGGTTTCATAGGGTATCTTGTAAACTTCTTTCTGCCGGCTTAAAAATGACTTGATTTCCTCAATGCTCTTGGCGTTGGCGGTTGCCATCATTTCCGACATTTCGATAATCCAGTGACCTTGCAGCTTGCGGTACACATTGTCATCGTCCAGCTTCCGCAAATCATCGGAGAACCACTCGTCCCGGACTGCCAGCAGACGGAAGAAGGTGGACTTGCCAGCCCCCTGACCGCCGACCAGACAGAGCATGATTTCAAACTTACACCCCGGCTGAAAGGCTCGTGAGATTGCACCCAGCAGGAACAGCTTCAACGCTTCATAGGTGTAATCGTCTGCGTCAGTCCCCAGAAAGTGCCGCAGACAGAAACGGATTCGTTCTGTCCCGTCCCACACAAGGGCACTTAGGTAGTCCCGGATGGGATGGTACTTGTTTTCATTCGCCACAATCCCGATGGCGTTATCAATCTTTTTCTCATTGGTAAGCCCGTAGGTTTCTTCCAGATAGAGAAGCAGATACTTCATGTCCGTATCGTTCAGGGCGGTGCTTTCTCTGTGGAAGCCGATGGGCTTTATGATGTCCTTGCGGTCGGTCAGGATGTTGTATGCGATAGCCCCGGAAAGCAGCGGGTCACGCTGGAATACGGTCAGGCAGTTCCGTATGCTCTGACGGACACCGCCTTTCTCGGTAGTTTCCAGTCCCGCCTTGATTTCCTCAACGCTCTGGGGCGGCTGCATGGCGTTCATGGTGTTTTTTGGTTCTTGCTGCGTCTGCGGCTGCAAGCTCTGCCATTCGCTGTTCAAGCTGTATCACATCCTTTCCGTAGTCCGTAATCAAAGCCGCTTTTTCCTCCGTTTCCCCAAAGAGCAGCACATCCAGCAGATATTCCACTTGGTCTTGCTTCTGTAAGGCTTCCACAAACCGGGGATGAAAGGCTTCCTCCGGGGAGTGCGGGGCGTAGTCCGTTCTCCATGCCATAAGCAAGTGAAGATAATCGGTAAGAATACGGAAGCAGCGGTTCTTTGCTTCCTGAAACTGTTCCTCCGGGGATTTCTGCCGGGGCTTGGGCTTTTTTGCCTTTCCCGGCGGTTTCCAGTCCTCATAGGAAAGCCCGAAGTCCTGTGCCAGTTGTACGGCGGCTTCTTTCTTTCCCAGCCCATACAGGGCGGCGGCAAAATCAATCACATCCCCATCCGCACCGCAGCCGAAGCAGTGGTAACGCCGATCCAGCTTCATGCTTGGGGTTTTATCGTTATGGAACGGGCAGCAAGCCATCCCGTTCCGACCTACATGGATTCCATAATGCTCCGCAGCCTGTCTGGTTGTGACGGACTGCTTCACAGCTTCAAATACATTCAAATCTATCCCTCCTTGAAAATAAGAAAAGCACCTGACATTCTCTGATTGAAAATGGCAAGTGCCTGTTAAAGTTCCATATCCTGTTGTCTGTGTTTCGCCTGTGCTGGGGCGGTTCTTTGAGCCTTTTTCTCGTCAGCCTTATCCTGCAAGACTTCCTTGATGGGCTGCTTCTTAGGCGGCTCTTTACTTTCCTCTGTGCCGGGTGTGGCTTTCCGTACCCAGTAGCGGATGTCCCGCAGCTTCTTCAAATCCTCCTGTACCTCGGTCATCGGTACTTTCAGCTCTGCGATTTCGCTGAGAAGTTTTTCCTGCTCCTCTTGCAGCTCCTTTTGGGTACTGTCCTTATCGTCCGGGTGCTTGGCAAGGTAGGCAGCGGCTTTCTCATACCGGGCAACCTCCGGGTGTTCCTGTTTGAATTTCTCCTTTGTTTTCTTGAAAAATATCTTCTGGTACTTCTCATAGAAAGGCTTACATTCCTTGCAGTCTGTTCGGCTGGCAAGAATCCCGTCAATCACTTTGCTGCGGGCTTCCTTTGGCTTCATCTGATTGCGGTAATCTGCGGCTGATTTCCCGGAAGATTCCAGAAATGCTTCTAAATCCTCCACAGTGGAAAGCCCCTTTTGCCGGAGATAGGACAGGGCTTCGCTGACTGCCTTTAAGTCCTGTGAAGTCCCCCGGTTCTGTCCAGCCCTTGTCCAGTCCTTCCGTTCTTCCTTTCGTATCTCCATATACCTCATCAGCAGATTGGGAAGAAGTGTCGCTTCCTCCGCCGCCTTTTGTGCAAGCAGTTCTTTCCGTTTTTCGCCCAGCTCGGTAATCCAGCCTTTGAGGTTTTGGATAAGCTGCCGGATGGACTTCATCAGACTGTTGGCGGCTCTGATTTCCCGGTTCAGGTTGCCGATATTCGTCTGGATTCCACGCTTTTCCATCTGCCGGACAGCAGCCCCCTCATGGACAGTAGGGATAATATCAAGCCCCTGTCTGGCATAGGAACGCAAGTCCACACGCTCCGGGCGGTCATTGGCTTCCAGATAGCGGTTCTGGATGACCTCCCATTCATGCCGCCAGATTTCACAATACTTCTGGTCGTTCCAGTCAACCGTATCCTCCTTATGGCTTTTCCACCTGCCGGACGGAAGTTTTATCCGTTCTCCGTTTTCATCAAGGTCATAAACCTTGCGGCTCTTGGGAAGCCATTTCCCATGTTCGTCCATTGCCCTCATAGTGAGTAAGACATGGGCGTGGGGATTGTGTCCCGGCGGGTGGGGGTCATGGATGGCAAAGTCAACAATCATCCCTTTGGAAACAAACTGCTGTTCACAAAACTCCCGGACAAGGACAGCATACTGGTCGGGCGGTATCTCTCTGGGGATGGTCAGCACCCACCGCCTTGCAAGCTGGGAGTTCCATTGTTTTTCCACCGCTTCGGCGGCGTTCCATAAAGTATTGCGGTCTGCATACTCCGGCGGGGCATTTGCCGGGAGCAGGATTTCATTGTGGACGATACCACGCTTTTCCGGGTAGTGCTTCACTTCCTGATCGTATTCACAGAACAGCTTTTCGCCGCTCTGGTAAGCAGCGGCGGCAACCGCAGACTGCTGTTGGCTTCGCTGCACAATAGAAATTTCGTTGTGTGGACAGGGCATTTCGAGTCCCTCCTTTCCTTGATTTATGGATGGGATGGCGTTTTACCACCTCATTTTGGGCAGAAAAAAAGCAGGCAACCTTTTTCAGATTTCCTGCTTGGTGTGCCGCTTTGTGGGCGGCGGATATTTAGTTGTAAAAGTTCGGGACAAGTTGACCCGATGTGTGTAGAATAACAAACTGGATTTATTTTTCTTTACATTTTATGCCGTAATTTCCCCTACTACCATTTTCGTAGCCCCTATATATTTCATATCTTTTTCCATTTATCTCCACTTCGTCATCGTTAATAAATGTATAAGACTTACCATTTTCTTCACAATACTTTGAAATTGCTTCCATAGTTTTTGCAAGAGTTGGGTAATTGGCACTATCCTCATAAGGAACCCAAAAAGCTTTTTTAAACATATAAAATACCTCCTTCTAATTTGTTAAGTAATCCACGAATTTTCAAAGCGTTATAAAATAATAATATCATACAGCTTCGCAAAAATCCACTTATAACTTCAAACTTGTCGGCTGGGAACAGCTTGCAACGCAAGGTGTCCCCAGATGGCAAGTCCACAAAAGGGTAGCTGGTGGTAGCCAGCGCAGGGGAAGCGTAGCGTCCCCTGTATGATTTGGAGCAGACCATGACTGCGGAAAATCACAGCCCTCCGGCGAGGAGCCTTCGGAGAACGCAATGCACCAACCTCTGGGTGGTGTATAATTGCGCCCTTAGTAAACTAAGGGGTTTCTGGCTTCTTCCGTTCCAGCAGTTTTTTCAATAATTCCTGCGTGTCCTGCCTGTGAAAAATGATTTTGAGCAACACCTTGACATCATCATCTGTCAGGCGTTCCGGCTCTTGCAGAAAACTTTCCAGCATACCGCCACGGATACAGAGCCGGTGCGTCCGTTCCTTTCGGGTAAGCTGCTTCAACTGGTGCTGCAACGCCTTTTCATCATTGATGGCTTTCCGCAGTTTCTTTTCGCTTTTTTCCAACTCCCGGTTGAGCTTTTCCAGCTTTGAGGTATCAGGCAAGGGCAGCGTTCTCCTTTCCCGGTATCAGCACATAAATCCAGTTTGGTTCTCCAATGCCCTGACGCACCCGCATGATAAGCCCGGCGGTTTCCAGTTCATTCAAAGAACGCTTGACCGTCATGGGGCTGCGGGACAGGACTGTAGCAATGGCTGTGACAGGGAAGCAGACAAACAGGATTCCATTTTCGTCCTCCTGCCCTTTGGACAGCATAGCGTCCAGCATCCGGCAGTACATGACCTTTGCGGTGCTGCTGACTGGAAATCCTGTCAACGCTCTGGGAAAGGGCATACAGGGCGGCAATGGTGTGTCTATCGTCATAAATTCAAAATTCATTCGGTGTGTTCCTCCTTTTTCTTTGCTCGTTTGGATAAATAACGGGGGCAGTCAATCACAACCGCCCGGAAGCTCTGCCTGCACCCGTGCTGGCATTTCCGGCATAATTCGTTGTAAGTGAC
>NZ_JAQEXK010000036.1:0-6303 GCF_027693185.1 Butyricicoccus sp. OF27-2pH9A | reverse complement strand
GACCTTGTAACGTACAGCAACGACGCAAAGACCCTCTTGGAAGATTTACAGAGCCGGAATGAGCGAATGTTCCTTCTGACCTTCCTTGTGGTAAACATGGCCCCGACCCGCCGGGAGCTGGACAATGACCTGTTCACGGTGTCGGGTATCGTCCAGAAATACAACTGCACCTTGAAGCGGCTGGACTTCCAGCAGGAGGACGGTTTTCTTTCCAGCCTTCCGCTGGGTCATAACGGCATTGAGATCAAGCGTGGCATGACGACCAGCTCCACGGCCATTTTCGTTCCCTTTATGACGCAGGAGCTCCGCATGGATGGCGAAGCCGTCTATTACGGGCTCAACGCACTTTCCCATAACGTCATCATGGCAAACCGGAAAAAGCTCAAAAATCCCAACGGCCTGTTCCTCGGCGTGCCGGGCTCCGGCAAATCCTTTGCCGCAAAGCGGGAGCTTGTGAACGTGTTCCTTGCCACCCGTGACCGGATCATTGTGGTGGACCCGATGGGCGAATACTCGCCCCTTATCAAGCGGCTGGGCGGACAGGTCATCGAGATCGCCCCGGACAGCCCCCACCACATCAACCCGATGGACATTGACCTGAGCTTTGACGAGGAAAACCCGATGGCGCTGAAAGCCGACTTTATCCTGTCGCTAATGGAGCTGATCGTCGGCGGCAAGGATGGCTTGCAGCCGGTGGAGCGGACCGTCATTGACCGCTGTGTACGCCAGATGTACCGGGAACATTTGCAGGACCCGGAAACAAGCAAAATGCCGACCCTCCAAACCCTGTATGACCTGCTCTGTTCCCAGCCGGAGGGCGAGGCGGTACGGCTGGCAACTGCCCTTGAAATCTATGTGTCGGGTTCCCTTAACGTGTTCAACCATGAAACCAATGTGGACCTGAACCGCCGTCTGGTATGCCTTGACTTAAAAAAGCTGGGGGCCGGGCTTCGGACGATTGCCATGCTCATTATGCAGGACTTGGTAAACTCGCAGGTGTCCATGAATTTCCTGCGCGGTATCGCTACATGGTGCTACTTCGACGAATTTCATGTGCTGCTCCGTGACCGTCTGACGGCAAGCTATTGTGTGGCGATCTGGAAAATGCTGCGAAAAAAAGGGTGCGTTCCGAGTGCTTTAACGCAGAATGTAAAGGATTTTCTGGCAAGCCCGGAGATCGAGAACATCTTTGAAAACTCGGACTTCCTTGTGCTGCTCTCGCAGGCACAGGGGGACCGGCAGATTTTAGCCAAACAGCTTGGGATCAGCCCCCACCAGCTTTCCTATGTGACCCATACCAATTCCGGCGAAGGGCTGCTGTTCTTCGGGAATACCACCATCCCATTTGTTGACCGCTTCCCGCAGAATACCGAGCTGTACGCCATTATGACCACCCGCCCGGAGGACAAAAAACAGGAAATGAACCGGGCGTAACACACTTCGGGCCATGCTGGCCCGAGGTTCGGAAAGGAGGGATACGCCATCGGAAAGAAACCGGATAAACGGAATTTTCAAAAGCCGGGGCCGACGGAGGATACCGGGGACAATCGCCCCGGACCGGCAGAACGGGAAGGACCTTCCCCCGCACCGTCCCGACGTCTGCGGTTTGAGGACGAGGATGCCGGGCAGGACAGTCCTTCGGGCCATGATGGCCCGAAGTCCAAAAGCGGCAAGTTTCAAGAGGACAGCCGCAAAAGCCGTCCCTCTGACCGCATGAGGCAGGAGGATGAAGCGAGCAGGCCGCAGGATACCGGCAGGGCACAGGAGCCGGAGGGCTCCGCCGAGAAGGCCGGGAGTAAAAAGGACAAGTACCAGAAGGCGCAGGCCAAAGCGGAGCGCGCCGGGGAAAAGCTGGGAAAGGCCCGGGAGAAGCTGGATAAGGTCGAGGCGAAACGGGCGGCGCAGAAGCCGCCGGGGCTTGCGAAGAAAGCTGTCCGGGGAGCCCGTACAGAAGCATGGTTCTATGTCCACAACAAGATCCACGAAGTTGAGCATGAAAATGTGGGTGTGGAAGGAGCCCATAAGTCGGAACTTGTGGCCGAGGCCGGAGCCCGGAAACTGACCCGGTATGCCAAACGCCGCTGGCGGGAGCACCCGGCCCGGAAGGTGGCAAAATGGGAACGGAAGGACATAAAAGCCCGGGCCAATATGGATTTTCAGAAGATGGCCTCCGAGCACCCGGAGCTTGCCAGCAATCCGCTTTCCCGTGTGCAGCAGAAATGGAAACTGAAACGCCGGTATTCCAAAGAAGCAAAGGCGGCTGCAAAACAGGGCGCAAAGACCGCAAAGAAAACCGCTGCCGCTTCGGGAACTGCGACCCGTCGGGCGGCGCAGTTTGTGACCCGTCATCCCGTGGCGGTGCTGGTCCTGCTCCTGCTGTTGCTGCTCTGTTTTCTTGTGTCGGCGGTAAGTTCCATTTTCCCCACGCTTGGCAGCGGCCTTGCCAATGCGTTATCCGGCACCTCCTACGCCTCGGAGGATACGGACCTGCTGGGCGTGGACGAGGACTACACGGCACTGGAAAACGAGCTGGCGCAGACGGTAGCGAACATCGAAAGCACCCATCCCGGCTATGACGAGTACCGCTATTCCGTGGACGAGATCGGCCATAACCCCTATGAGCTGGCGTCCTATCTCTCGGCAAAGTACCATGTGTATTTCCGTGAACAGGTGCAGGACGAGCTGCGGGAGATTTTCGAGGCACAGTATGAACTGACCTTGACGGAGGAAGTTGAGATACGCTACCGCACCGAAACCAGCACCGACCCGGAGACCGGGGAAACCACCACCGAGGAAGTCCCCTATGAGTATTACATTCTCAATGTGACCCTCACAAACAAGACGCTGCCCGCCGTGATCCTGCCGAGGCTTAACGAACAGCAGCGGGAAATCTACACCGTTATGCAGCAGCTCAAAGGCAACAAACCCTATCTGTGGGAAGGGATTTACAACGGCGGCGAAGATACCGGCCCCAGCTATGAGATACCCGGCGAGGCGCTGGATGACCCGGCTTTTGCGGCGCTCATGAAAGAAGCCACAAAGTACATCGGCTGGCCCTATGTGTGGGGCGGCTCCAGCCCGTCCACCTCCTTTGACTGTTCGGGTTTCGTCTGTTGGGTGTACACGGCCAGCGGCGTCCACAACCTGCCCCGTACCACGGCGCAGGGCATTTATAATCAGTGTGCTATCATTTCCCCCTCCGAGGCAAAGCCCGGCGACATTATCTTTTTCACGGGAACCTATGACAGCCCCGGCCCTGTATCCCATGTGGGGATTTATGTGGGCGACGGGATGATGCTCCATTGTGGTTCGCCCATCCAATACGCAAACATCAATTCAAGCTACTGGCAGACACATTTCTATGCCTTCGGGCGTTTGTGAGCCAGAGGAAAGGAGTCCTTGCATGAACAAGATCGACAAGCTCGATAAGGAACTGGAAAAAGCCCGGGAGAAGGCTGCCGAGTGGCAGGCTAAAATCCGGGAGCTGGAAAAGCAGAAACAGGAGGAAGAAAACAGCCAGATCGTGCAGGCGGTGCGCTCCCTCAAACTGACACCCGCCCAGCTGATGGCTTTTCTGAATGACCCCAAAAACAGCCTTACCGCTTCGGGCCATACTGACCCGAAGCCGGAGGCACCCGAAAAGGAGGACACGGCCCATGAAGAAAACTAAATTTCGCAGGCTGGCGGCGATGGCTGCCAGCCTTTTGTGTTGCCTGATCTTTACAGTCCCGGCTTATGCACAGAGCAGCGAGCCGCAGCCGGAGACAGCTCCCTCCCCGGCAGAAACCGAAGCAGAGCCGGAAACCCAGAACCCCTTTACCCCGGACGGGACGGGAACCGTGGTGGACAACGCCACCGACGAGGATGGAAAGGAGTTCTACACCATCACCACCGCAGACGAGAGCGTGTTTTATCTGGTGATCGACAAACAGAAAACCAGCGAGAACGTCTATTTCCTCAATACCGTTACCACAGACGACCTTCTGCCTCTTGCCGAACAGGGTAAGGAACCGCCCAAAGAAGTGACCCCGGAGCCAGAGCCAAAGCCCACCGAACCTGTGGAGGAAGTACCGGAACCCGAGCCGGAGAAAAAGGACAGCCCCCTTCTCTCTCTGCTCCTGATCGGTGCGGTGGTGCTGGCCGGCGGTGGGATTGGTTACTATTTCAAGATTTACAAGCCGAAGCATGAGGCCCCGGATTTGGAAGATGATTACTGCGAATATGAGGACGGGGAGCTGGAGGAGATCGCAGAGGAACCCGAGGACGAAGATACCCCGCCGTGGGAGGAAGATACGGAGGAATGAGAATGAATTTTACAAGCAGCCCTTTTGAACGAATGATGAAGGAAGTACCGCACCCCGGCTGGAACAATGACGACCCTTGTAAGGGATGCCGTTATTACAAGGAGTGCAAAGGAAAGAAAAAACAGTGCCGGAAGAAGTTCCGGGCGCTGATCGTGGAGTCCCGCCCTTCGGGCCATCGTGGCCCGAAGTCTTAAATGGACGCCCGGGAGCTGACCCGTGACGAGAAGAAGAAAATCCGTTCTCTTGTCACGGGGATGTGCGCCAACTATGACCGGGAAAGCGGCCTGTGCCTTCCTCTTGACTGTGCCTGCTATATGCTGCACAAGTGCTGGACAGGGGCGTACTGCCGTTATTTTCGTGAGGCTGTCCTGCCTCTTAACCCGGAGCTTCAAGCGTCGTTGACAACGGAAGGCATCTCCCCGGAGCTGCGAGCCTGTGCGGTCTGCGGAAAGGCGTTTTTGCCCGAGGGGCGTCAAGCCTACTGTTCCGACGCCTGCAAGGCCGAAGGGAACCGCCGAAAAAGCCGGGAACGCATGAGGAAAATGCGGGAGAAAAGGCCGGGCGGCTGTTACGATTTGCCGCCTCCAAAGGCTTGACATTCCGGGCTTTTTTGAGGGTGTTTCCGGGGTGGGAATATCTTATTACATTTCTCCCCGGTCTGCCCTCTTATTTCGTAACATCCAGCACTTCGGGTCATGTTAGCCCGAGGCACAGAAAGGAGGTATCTCTTGGAGACAGTACAAGGATATGTGATTTTGAAAGCTGCCACCTTTGAAACCGGACACGGCTTTGCGCTGGGGCATAATCCGGGAGCGCCGAGCTCCTTTGTGACCTGGCAGTTTACCGAGGGGGAAAACGGCCATCGGGATTACTACTGGGGCCGCTATGGAACCAGTCAGGCGTGGGCGCAGAGGGACTTTGACCGCCGAGTGGACGACTATCAGCAGCTTTACCATGCGGCGGTCAAGCATACCGAGCTGGGACCGGAGGGTGTTTACCGCTATTATTCCACCCAGCGGCCCGTGGACATAGGAACTTACCCGAAGCCGCCGGATAACCAGCCTCTTTCCATCGTCAACTACGATGACGACAGGCGGCGTCCTGTGGCAGACGGCAGGCTGATGGCATGGGGCGAACTGACCTACGCAAAGCCGCTGACCGAAAAGCAGATGGAGGATTATGAACTGAAACCAGCACCGGGCAATCTTGACCGGGTGCGCCCATCCATTACTGCCCGGCTCAAAGACGGAACCAGAGGGCAGGAACCCCCGAAGGAGCCCGGCCAGAGGCGGAGCCATAAAAACCATGAGGAACGATAAAGGAGGATCGCCATGCACGAAAAAGACAACTATCTGAAAACCGCCGAGCTCTCCACAGAGCAGAACTGCAACATGATCGACGGCGTACCCAACAACACGCCTATCCCACCCACGCCCCCGGAGCTGGACGCAAAACCGCTTGATAAGGTAAAGGAGCCCAAAGAGCGCCGGAAAGGCCGGGAGCTGGAACGCTGATGGAGAACCGCAAGCGGAATGTCCATCTGCACGTCATGGTAACGCCGGACGAGCTGGCAGCCATCCATGAACGGATGGCTGAGGCGGGCATTTCCAACGCCGGGGCTTATATACGGAAAATGGCTCTGAACGGGTATATCCTGCACGTTGACCTTGCGCCCATAAAAGAATTGATCTCTCTGCAAAGACGCTGTTCCAACAATCTCAATCAGGTCGCCGTACACGCGCATACCTACGGCGTGTACCCGGAGGAAATCGACGGATTGAAGCGGGACTATGAAAAGCTGTGGGGCGAGGTGTCAAAGGTGCTGCGGGAGCTTTCCGAGCTGGTGGCAAAGTAAGACGAGGGCGGCAGGCTTCCGTTGCGGGGCTTGCCGCCCTGCTCTTTTTTTACCACTTCGGGCCAGTATGACCCAAAAGTTTGGGACAGGATTTACTAATCTTTCGCAACATTTATGTCCCCGGGCAAGCATGATAAAATAGAG
>NZ_JAQEXK010000035.1:0-6358 GCF_027693185.1 Butyricicoccus sp. OF27-2pH9A | reverse complement strand
TGCCCGCGTCAGTACGCTGCACAGCTGATCTACAATGCAATCGACGCTGAGACCGTTGTTCTGCGCGACGGTGCTTACACTGACGAGAGTGCTCTGGGTATCCCGAACAAGACCGTTGGCGAGAAGTACATGGGTCTGTCCAAGACCGAAGGCGTTCTGGTTGCTTCCGGTAAGACCGGCATCAACGGTCAGTCCACCGCTAAGGAAGACAGCCTGGGCGTAAACGTTCTGACCACCAACGCTGCTGGCGTTACCGAGACTGCTTACGACTATGCAGCTGACGTAACCTTTACCAAGGTTGCTAAGGACTACACCGCTCTGCTGGGTCAGGTTGTCAAGGTTCTGTACAAGAACGGCGACAAGTCCAAGGTTTACGGCGTATTTGCTACCGACGACAACAACGTTCTGGCTGGCAACTCCACCGACCTGGAGAAGAAGACCGCTACCAAGGTTAAGTTCGACGGCACCGAGTACGACGTTGCAGCTTCCACTCTGGTAACTGTAAACGGCGTTAAGAAGGCCGACAAGACCCTGGCTGAGTACGCTGACGTATACAAGGACACCGCAGCTACCTTCTCTCTGGTTGACAACAACGACGATGACAAGTACGACGTACTGACCGTTTTTGCTCCGTCTGTTGTTAAGGTAACCTATGCTGGTTCCAACTCCATCACCGCCGGCAAGTCCTACAAGTATGCTGACGAGAACATCGCTGACGGCATCAAGAAGGACGACTATGTAGCTATCATCGACAAGGCAGCTACCAAGGATGGCAAGTACAACATCACCAAGGCTGAGACCGTAACCGGCAAGGTTGAGGCAATCAAGGGCACCGATGTTAAGATCAACGGCACCTGGTACAAGCAGGCTACCGGCGCTGACATCGAGGACACCTATTCCCTGAATGACACCTTCACTCTGGCAGTAGTAAACGGCTTCGTTTATCACGCTGAGCAGGGCGACAACGCTATCTCCAACGATAAGGTTATTCTGGCTACCAAGGTTGACGCTCCGGCAAATGCTGGTACCATCAACGAAGGCACTCAGAAGATCAAGGCTCTGTTTGCTGATGGCACCGAGAAGGAAATCACTGTTGCACAGTACGACAAGTACACCTCTGGTTCCTTCGCAGGCTATGCAGATATGTCTGCTTCCAATGCGATTGCAGCTAATAAGCTGTACACCTTCACCACCAAGTCCAATGGCGACTACAAGCTGAAGGATATGGATTCCACCAAGTACGACGGCACTCTGTCCAACATCACTAAGATTGACGATGGCAAGGCTTATAACTCCTCTTCTCCGGCTTCCACCATGCGCTTCGCAGATTCCGCTGCTATCTTCGTAGTACCGGGCAACGGCGATGACGCTAAGGTTATCACCGGCAAGGCACTGGGCACTTGGAAGAACATCACTGCTCTGACTTCTGCTTCTACCACTCTGTACGGCAAGAAGGACGGCGGCATCGTTTACGCTAACGTAGGCGTTGTTGTTATGAGTTCCTCCACCGCAGCTCCGAGCTCCGGCGATGTTGAGTACGGCTTCGTAACCGCAGACTCCTCTCTGGTTAAAAATGGCGACGACTACTACGTTTCCATGACCATCTGGAACGGTTCTTCTGAGGTTCCCGTAAAGGCTGATTCTTACTACACCCTCGTAACCACTCCGACTACTGCATGGAGCGATAAGAAGGATGTAGACAGCGATACTACTGTTGGTGATATCGCAGCATTTGCTAAGAAGACCCCGATCTCCTACAAGACCACCGGCGACGGCATCATTTCTGAAGTTCGTCCGCTGAACGTTGCTTCCGGCACCGAGTACAAGGGCGCTGTTGCTGTAACCGGCTACAAGGATGGCAAGAAGTACGTTTCCCTGGATGGCACCGATTACGACCTGACCTCTGATACTGTTCAGATGTTCGTTGATACCGATGCTAAGAAGGGCGAGACCACTGGCTCTATCACCGAGGCGAACGAGGTTCACGGCTACTATGTAAAGAACGCTTACGCTGTACTGAACACCGCAGGCGACGAGGTTGAGTTCATCCTGGTTGATACCCAGAACAACCTCGAGTGCAATGCTTCCGAGGACGACGTTAAGATCACCACCCAGGGCGGCGCTGCTGCAATCACTGTTGACGACACTAACCGTGTTGTTAAGCTGAACACCGCAACTGCTGTTCCGGTAACTAGCGTATTCGTAGCTAATGGTGCTACCTACGGCGTACAGGCAGTTAATGCTGGTTCTGTATTCGTAGTTGGCAAGACCACCGGCAACCTGGCTGTTGGCGATACCATCCGCGTAATCGCTCAGAACGGCGACGTTGTTGACTACTCCGTAGTTGCTTAATCAAACTCCGCTTGTGTAAACAGGCTGTTTGATCGCTGAACGGCAAAATCGAAAACCCCCGAGGAAATTTCCTCGGGGGTTTTCCCATTTTCACGCAAAAACCGCAAACGAATACTTATATCCGCTCAAATTGAGGGCGCAGTTGCGGCTGTTGAGCAGCTGAAAGCCGTCAGCGGTGACGCCGAGGCCGACGCTATCGCCGTACATCAGCGGCACGTCCTCGGCCGCCAGACCGCCGTAAATGGCGCTGCTGTAGCCGGTATAGCAGCCGTCGCGGAACACGAGCACGGCCTTTGGGTGGTAACCTAGGCTGATGGTACGTTTTTCGGTTCCATCGCCGGTATAAGTGCCAAAATGGCACGCGGTTTTAACCGTAAGCGTGGTTTTGACGGTGTTCATGTCATTTTGCAGGTCGGTGTCCGCCGCGGTGCGCGCGTTGGTTTCGGACTCGGCGGCATGCTCGATCGCGGTAAGGCGGTTGCGCACGTCCTGCGCCAGCTTGTCGCCGTCCACACAGCCGCTCGGCAGCTTGCCAACCGACGCATCACGCACCTGTTTCTGCACGTTTTCGATCGCGTCCTGAACGGTCTGCGCCGGCACGCCCGCGCTCGCGGTGTAGCCCAGTTTGGCCGCCGCTGAGAACTCGCCCAGCGCGTCGCACAGCCGGTTCAGCGCCTGCCGCAGCTCCTCCGGCGAGGAGTCGAAGTACGTTTTCAGCTCCGCCGCCTGCATGTTCGGCTGGTCGGGCAGGTCCGCCAAACGCTTCATGAACGCGCCCTGCCGATATGATTCAAATCCCATAAATATACCTCCTGTTCGGCGTTTCGCCGTTTGTTTGAGGTATAGAATAGCCGATTTTTCCGAAATTGCAAGAAAAACTTTTGGATTTTTGCAAATTTTTTCGGGAAAAGGAAAACCCCCGAGGATTTCCTCCAATGTCAGTAAGTAAGTGACATTGGGATATCCTCGGGGATTTTTGTTATAATCAAGTATTAGTTGAAACTAAAACTTAGTGAACTACGACGCCAGAAGCATTGTATACCGGCTCGCCGTTCAGACGGTTGTTGTCTGCATCATAAACGATTGCCAGAATGTTATGATCGCCAGAGGTTTCAACTACGATATATGCGTTAGCATAGTAGTTGCCGGAAGTGGTGGTCTCCTCAGCAATGGATACCTGATCCATGGAAGAACCGCTTACGCCTTCCTGCTTGTCATCGTTAACAGCCAGGAATACAATGTCCTTATCCATGTCGAAGTTGGTAGCAGCCAGTGCAGTGTTAGCCTTATCGAGCTTAGCGCCCTGAACTGCTACATTGCCCTCAGACTTCTTATCCATACCAGTGATTGCAACCTTGTATACAGCTACGTCGGTAGCATCGTTCTCAACGTTGATGAACTTGTCGCCATCATTGGTGTAGATCAGCAGATCGCCAGCCTTCAGGAGCTGGCCATCGTTGCCATCATACTTCAGGGTAACGTTCTCAGAACCATTCCATACTTCGTATACGGTTACATCGTCGTTATCCTCGCCCTCAGTGCCCTTGTAAGCATCAGAGGTCATGTAAGCATACTTGTAGTTAGAGCCAGCGCCGGAGTAGGTAGCATCAGCAGTTACAACTGCAACGCGAACGGTTTCCAGACCATTGGTCTTCTTGGTAGCGTACTGAACAGAAGTGCCATATGCATTCTTCCAGTCGTTAACAGTCTTACCGGTCAGGATCTTAACCTTATCCTTAGCAGAAGAACCATCTACCTTGCCGTAAGCAACGAATACAACTGCACTGTCGTTGAATGCAGTGTTGTTAACCTTCTGCTTGTTGTCGATGGTAGAAGCAGTGTCGATGGTCTCGTAGCCAGCCTTGTTGCCAGTACCCAGTGCACGCAGCGAGTAGTTGCCGTTGCTGCGGGTAGAGTAGGTGTACAGCTTGTTCAGGTCAGAACCGGAGATGGTGTTGCCAGACTTAATGTCAGCAGCTTCCTTAGACGGATCGTTGGAGAACTTCTCAACAGTGATGGTCTTGGAGGAGCCATCCATGAAGTAAGCCTTAACCTTGGTGGTGGTAGCAGAACCGGTGAAACCAGTGTTGGTGGTGTCGTAGTCAGCCAGCATCAGAACGTCAGTAGAAGCAGACTCGGTCTCCTTAGCGTTTACAACGTAGTTGCCAACGGTAACGAAATCGTAGGTGCTGCCGGCCTTAACAGAAGCAGTGTCGTCTGCAACGGCGGAACCGGTAGCGATCTTGAACCAGGAGTCGTTAATCTTAACTTCAACCGGCTTAGAAGACTTGATGGAGTTAACCTTAGCAGAAGTGGTATCCAGCTTGGTTACAACATAGTTGCCAGAAGCAGTCAGCTTCTCATTAACAACAGCTACGTAATCGTCCTTAGCATAGCCGGTGTAGATGTCCAGATCGCCGATGTCCTGAGAACCAACGCCATTGTTGATGGTGATGGACTTGGAACCAACATAGGTGATCTTGCCTACAACAGCCGGGATGTAAACAACAACGTCAGCCTTGTTATTGCCGTTGGTATCGATCAGCTTAACGGTACCAGCAACCTTATCAATGTCGGTATAGCCTTCCAGATCGGTCAGAGCAACAGTCGTAGAAACGTTCGGCTCAATAGCCTTAACCTTGGACTTATCGTTGTCCAGCTTGTACTCGGTGTCCTTCAGCTTGGTCTTCTTGTTCTCACCAGAAACAGACTTCAGCTCGCCAACAGTACCGGTAGCAATGATCTTGGAGTCATCATCAGCGTATACGCCGTAAACGTCAACATCACCGTTGGATTTAACCTTCTTCAGAACCTTAACATTCAGGCCGATCAGGTCGGAAACATCGGTCGGAACCTTATCATAAGAATCGCCGCCAACAGTGATCTCATAGGTATCCTTACCAGAGGTCTTTTCAACCTTGGTCAGCTGAGCAGCTTTGGTCTTAACGAGGTCCATGTACTTGCCGCCGATGGTCTTGTCGTCATCAACGTTGGTAGCCGGCTTGAAGTCCTCGATGTCGTTGGACCAAACTACGCGCTCCATGTCCAGTGCGTTGTACAGGATCTGTGCAGCGTACTGACGCGGCAGAGCAGCGTTCAGGTTGGTGTCAACGTCCTCGAACAGGTTGTTCAGCTGGCCGTACTTCATGGTGTTCTGCGCCCAAGCTGCGCCGGTCAGGCCAGCCTTCTGAGCATTGTAGCCAGCAGCTACCAGTACCATCTTTGCAGCCTCGAGACCGGTTACGGTATCGTTCGGAGCAAACTTGGTAGCAGACTTACCAGCGATGATGCCGGTGTTCTGCAGGTAACGTACGTAGCCCTGTGCCCAAGCTGCGGTCGGCAGATCGGTGAACGCAGTCGGGAGGGATGCGTAAGCGCTGGCGTTGTCATTACCGCCATTCATGATCGTAAAGATCATCTTTGCCATCTGAGCACGGGTAACGGTGGTGTTCGGCTTGAAGGAGCCGTCTTCGTAACCCTGGATTACGCCCAGAGAAGAGAGCATGTCTACAGCGGTGGTTGCCTTGATGTCAGCCTTGTCGCTGTAAGACGCTGCACCAGCAAACATGGTGAATGCACAAGCAAACGCCAGTACCAGTGCAAGAACCTTTTTGAGATTCGCGCCGGAGTCGCGATTACCCGAAAAACGCGGGTGAAATTTCAAAAAATCCATCCAATATGTAACATTTCAAAGAAACGCTTTCTTCAAATGGGTTACATTTTATGGATACAACCTGTCCGCCAATCCCAATCGCAAACAAGCACCTATATTATATAAGGTATAACCCGCGTTGTACAGAGCCGGTTTGCGATCTGGCCCAAAGCCAGGCGGCGGCGTAATATTACAAGTAATGTTACACTCATGTTACGGATTGCGAACTTCGCTTGACCCATGGGTTTGACTATGGTAATATACTTAACGACGAGTGAGAACTCGTACAAAAAATTTTAAGGAGGAAAACCCCTATGAAGAATCTCAAAAAGGTTCTTGCACTGGTACTGGCGT